>DXDN01000010.1 GCA_019115455.1 Candidatus Eubacterium faecigallinarum | reverse complement strand
ATCAAATTACGATAAAGGTTATAATATTTATTGTTAACTTTTACTGGACTTGTCAACAATGTCCCTACGGTTTTGTTGATAATCAAGAATGATAACGTATTATTTAGTTTTAGAAATTTTATGGGTGCTGTAACGCTACGTCGGCAATATTTGAATACACAAAATTAAAGAGCTATCAGACTTTTTACTGATAGCTCTATTTGTTCTTTTAAAATTAAAAAATTATAATTCTTCTAAATTTTTTATGGATTTGTTTTTATTGTTTTTCCATTCAGTCAGACCGTTTGCGCTTCTCCCCATTACAATTGACGCCGCAAGCGACGGACTTGTGAAAATATAATCTTTAGTAAATTCAAAATTTTCATTTATAATTCCTTTTTTGATTAAGGAATTACGGCGATTTTTCAAACTTTCTGACATACTTGGTACGTTGGAAGATGCAATTATTGAACCTTTCATAACTGCAAACCCATCTGAAACTATCAATCCTTTTGCATTTGCACCGCGAGCCGCCTTTATGTAAAAATATTCTGCTTCATCACGTTGATTAACATTGCTGTCATCTATCGTATCAAATGCTTTATAGCCAAGAGTATTTACGAGCAATTTCGCATTACTGATAAATTCTTGAAGCATGGCTTCATCATACTCCGATACAGACGAGCATGTTGGCACTGTACTATTTAAAATATTATATCTTCCGGATTTTTGAGCTAACATGTAAAATGCATTTTCAAGATATTTCACATGAGCCTTATTGAGCAAATTATCTTTGCTGATAACGGCTATGCAGTCATTCCAGTATTCTGAATCTTTTAAATGCTGTTTAAGTCTTACAATCATTTTTTCGGCTTCTCCGATATAAACGGTATCATTATTTTCGTCGTCTTTTCCGAATAAAAAATAAACGCCGGTGTTTTGCGCGTCTTCTCTTTGAGAGAATTGCAATAATTCATTTCTTGAAATTTTGTAAACGCGACCGTTCCAGTTGGAAAGCTCGCACATAATGCGCCCGTTTGGATTCCCGTCAAAGATGTACATTTGAATGGTTTTACTAAATGACATATATATATCTCCTGATCCTTCTTTAATTACTATATAAATGTATCAATTATAATAGTAGCAAAAAATGGAAAAGTAATCAATACTCTGCAACATTCAAAAATACGGTATGCTTATTAAAAGTCAAAAAACATATTGACAAATATCAATGTAAAGCATATAATAACGCATAGATACTTATCTATGGGAGGCGTTTGGAGCGTGGACGAAAAAAAGACTGCTGTGATTTTTAAAGCGTTTTGCGACGAGAACCGAATTGCAATACTCAAAATGCTTTGCACAGGTGAAAAGTGCGCATGTAGACTTTTGGAAGAATTAGATGTTTCCCAGCCTACTCTTTCTCACCATATGAAAATTCTTTGCGACTCGGGAATAGTTATCGGACGCAAAGAGGGCAAATGGACTCATTACTCTGTTTCTCAGGAGGGTGCAGAAAAAGCAAAACAGCTTCTCAATGAGCTGACAACCGTTAATACAAAAAATGAAGAAAAGCCGTGTTGTGAAAAGTAATAAATACGTAAATTCACGCACGGCTGTAATTAAACATAATATATAGATATATTTCAATATATAAATGTAAAGGAGATTTTATGGATATTGTTAAATCCGTATGGGATTTCATACAAAATGAAATACTGGGTATGAAATGGCTTAATCGCCTGATTGAAACGATTTTAACTGTTTGCGGATTGGATACGCAAAGCAGAATAGGCGGAAGTGTTCAGTTCTTTATTTATGATACCATTAAAATTATGGTTTTGCTGGGAGTTCTGATATTTATTATATCGTATATTCAGAGCTTTTTCCCTCCTGAAAGGACAAAAAAGATACTTGGAAGATTTCACGGTATAGGAGCCAACATAGTTGCCGCACTGCTGGGAACGGTTACGCCGTTTTGTTCCTGCTCGTCAATTCCGCTTTTTATGGGATTTACAAGTGCAGGATTGCCCATCGGCGTTACATTTTCTTTTCTGATTTCTTCTCCCATGGTTGACCTGGGGAGTCTGGTTTTGCTTATGAGTATTTTCGGCTGGAAAGTGGCGGTTTTATATGTTATACTTGGTTTGATAATTGCCGTTGCAGGCGGTACGCTTATTGAAAAACTGCACCTTGAGAGTCAGGTGGAAGATTTTATTATGAAAGGAAAGTGCGTGGACACTCCCCAGGAAGAATTGTTTTTCCGTGACAGGGTAAAATACGCTTGGGACCAGGTAATATCAACCGCAAAAAAAGTCGCTCCCTATGTTCTTATCGGTGTTGGAATCGGCGCAGTTATTCATAACTGGATACCGCAGGATATTATTGTCAAAGTTTTGGGCACGGGCAATCCGTTGGGCGTAATCATTGCGACAATTGCCGGAGTCCCAATGTATGCTGATATCTTCGGCACAATTCCGATTGCGGAGGCACTGCTGGGTAAAGGTGCACAGCTTGGCGTTGTTCTGTCGTTCATGATGGGTGCGACTACTCTGTCCCTGCCGTCAATGATAATGCTTCGCAAGGCGGTAAAGCCAAAGCTGCTGGGTATTTTTATTGCGGTGTGTACGGCTGGCATAATCATTGTGGGTTATTTGTTTAACGCATTAGAATATATAATTATTTAATTTACGGAGGTAATCATTATGGCATTATTTAATTTTAAAAAGAAACTTGAAGACGATATGTACTGTTCATGCTGCGGCTGTGCAACTAACGCTTCGGTTGATGAAGATATTGCGCAGGATTACAGCGACGGCGAAAAATTATCAATCAAGGTTTTGGGTTCGGGATGCAAGAACTGCCGCACTTTGCTTGAAAACACAAAGGACGCCGTAAAATCACTGGGAATGGATTCAAATGTTGAGTATGTGACTGACATGGAGAAAATTGCCGGATACGGTGTTATGAGTATGCCTGCACTGGTAGTAAATGAAAAAGTCGTTTCCGCAGGCAAAGTGCTTAAAGCGCAGGATATTGCACCGCTGATTAAAAATAAATAGTTGATAAAAGCGAAAGGACTTTACCTGTTTAGCATCGGGTAAAGTCCTTTTTACATTTATTATTTGTGAATTGCGTATTATAACTGCATAATATTCTGCAAACCTGTTAGCCCATTTTTCAATCTCTCACTGTCTGTTAAAAGCCGTTTTTCCTGATTTTTCAGGAGATTTTGTTTTTATGAGCGGAAAGTACGCTGTTTGAAACAGTTAAGCAATGCTGACATTTTTTTGCGACTTTTTATATTTACCGTACAAAATCCCGCATACGGCAGATACAGCCGCAGTTGCGATGAAAATTATCACCGCCGTTTTGATATTTTCCTGCTCCAGCTGGGAGCCGCATACGGTTGAAGTCAGTATCGACGGTATACGGGCAATTGTTGTGATGATGAAAAACTCAGCCATGTTAATTTTAAGCGAGCCTGCCACGTATGTCATTAGGTCCTTTGGTGTGGACGGTATCAGGTAGAAAATAAACAAAAACAGACGCTGATTTTTCTTTTGGCTGATGAGTTTAAGGCCTTTAAGCTGTTCTTCGTTTATAAAAGCCGAGATAAATTTACTGCCGAAGCGAGCCGAAAGGGCAACGATTACCAGCGAGCCGATAAAAGAACCCAGCGAGCAAAGTGCGAGCCCGCCCCAGGTGCCGAAGGCATATCCGGCGGCAATTTCCAGCGGCTCAGCCGGAATGATTTTTATAACCGTTTGAAAGGCACGTATAAAAACAAATATAACTGCGCCTAAATTCTGGTAAGTGTCAAGCCAGTGGGTGAATCTTTCCGTATCTGATACAAAGTCGCCCAGCTCCTTGCCGAAAGCGGCGTAAAGTGCAATAAATATCGCCAGCAGAATGCCGCCTGCCACAGCATATGTTATTATGAGGCGCTTAGGAGGCAGTTTGAAATATTTTAAAAATACTGTTTTAAGCTTTTGCAACAAGACACCCCGCCTCACTTAATGAATATGTATCGCAGTACATATCGTAATATTTTTTCAGCTTGCCGTTATAGACAGGCTGCCAGGGTTTTTCCCGACCGTCAAAATGGACGATAAGGGTGTTTTGCTCCACGTATTCATATGCCTTTTTTTCCGGCATTGTATCGGTAAGGTTTTTAAAGCAGCGCTCGTCCAGATTTATGATGCTTTCGGGATATACTGTTATCCTGCCGTCAAAAAGAATATTGATAGTGTCCTGATCCGCAAGGTAAAGACGAAAATAATTTTTTCTAATGCAGGAGAATATTTTCTCCTCGGTAAGAAACTCGCGCATTTTTTCAATATCCATAAGCATTACACCGGCATTGATATAATGCTCGGATTTACGAAGCGTGAGCCTAAAACGGTTCCATTTGTCAATAAAGCCGTCAAAGTGCTTGGCTCCGATTATAAGATTACCGCCGAAGTCCGCAGAGTAGAATGAGCGTAAGGAATTCAGAATGACAGTATCAGGATCTATGTATAGTATTCTGTCCACAGACCTCGGCAGGTAAAAGGGAGCAAATATGCGGTAATATGTTTCCTTGCTGATTCGCTTTTTTGTCGGCGCCTGTCGAAAGAGCTTTTCGTCAATTCGAATTGGGTACACTTCGGAATCGGAAGTGCCCAGCGCTTCTTTTATTTGGGTAAAGTCGGACGGCTCAAGAGAGCTGTGCGCCACATACAGATTAATACATTCAGATGAATTTGTTTTTGCCAGAGACCTAAGCATCGTGCAAAGCGGCCCCATGTATCCCCTGTTAAGAGTAACCAGCAAATTCAGCATAATATCACCTTCTTTGATAATTATTTTAATACCGTCATCTTACGTTACGGTGAAAGAAATCTTACAATTCCGTAATGTTCGTGTTTTTTTCGCTTTTATTTGAGGAGAGCGGAAGCAGTACTTTTGCTTTGAACAAATCCCCGTCTATGGCAAGTTCAAGTCTGCCGTTTTGGATTTTGCAAAGCTCTTTTGCTATGGAAAGTCCCAGTCCGTTGCCCTCCTGATTACGTGATTTGTCGCCCCGTACGAACCGTTTTGTCAGCTCTTCTGGGGAGATATCCAGCGGTTGAGCTGAAATGTTTTTAATCTCAAAAACACCCATGGAGTTTTCCTCATAAACGCTGACGTACACACGGCTGTGTTTGGCGCTGTATTTTTTTGCGTTTGAGAGCAGATTCTCAATAATTCTAAAGGCTTTAGGGCCGTCGGCGAATATTGCCGGGTGGCAGTCGCTTTCCTTTACAATCAGCTCCAGATCCGCCTTTTCAAAATCCTTTTGAGCTTCAACCGTAGCCTGTAGGCAGAGCTCGTAAAGATTTATATTTGTGGGCGTTACCGTCACGTTTCCTGAATTAATTTTTGACGCCTCCATAAGGTCGTCGATAAGCCTTTTAAGTTTGGCGCCCTTTTCGCCCAAAACGCCTATATACTCCTGTGCTTTCTCATCTGGAATGTCGCATTTAGAAAGCAGGTCGACATAGGTTATTATTGAGGTGAGAGGCGTTTTTAAATCGTGGGACACGTTGGTTATAAGTTCGGTTTTGAGCCTTTCGTCACGAACTGCTTTTGCCACGGCGGACTGAAGCTCGGCGCCTGTGTATTTCATACTTTCAGCCAGAATTTTAAGGGACTGCGGCAGAGTTTCTATGTCAAGCGTAACGTCCTCGTGCTTGTCGGCGGTTTCTATCAGCACGTCAAGCTTTTCTATATATTCAAGAACTTTTCTGAAAAAATGGATATTTACTCCCGCATCTGCCGCTGTCAGCGCAAAGGCAAACAGGAACATAAGCGTACTGCCGTAACCATAAATCAAATCAGTATAGTACGACGTCCAGATTATACTAAGTATCATCAGAGCCAATAAGTTGAGCAAAACATAAATCAGAGCGATTTTGATTACGTTCTTTTTAAACATTTTCGGCTTGTATTTCAGCGCGCTGAAAAGCTTTTTTATATTTGTGCCTTTCTTTTTTAAGCGTTTTTTTAACGCTCTGATAATTTTGATATCCAGATTAACTGATTTTTTTACAATAATATATGCTAATTTTAAAATATCATAGACAAGGAAATTCTTGTAGAATTTTCTTTCGGCTGCGGCAAGCCTTGCCACAGAGGCGGAAAACTCAAACAGCAAGAACCATACGGCTCCGAATGCCAGTACGATTATTGCAGCCGAAATTTTCGAAAGGTAGAAAAATTCTGCCAAATTGAACGCAAGCGCAGCGACGCCGTATCCGATGCCGAGATAAACCGCAAAATGAATCTCAAGGGGAACATAGTCGATAAAAGCTAATTTTGCAGGCTCGCCCCCTTTTTTTCTGCCGGCGGCAGTGAGATAAACAAAGCCGAAGACAAAGGAAGCGATGAGCATCACAGCCCCAAAGAAGAGATACTTATTTAAATTGCCGTAGCATTTTACTGCGGTGTTGTGAAAATCCCTGAGCCCGATTACGGTATCGTACTCAGTCAGATATTCGATAATATTTGACGGCTCATACTGTGGTATGTCCAGATAGAGATACACGTTCATAGACGCTGAATTATCATCAGTCATGCAGTATTCGGTTATTTTGTCGCATGCCTCTTGGCTGATACCCTTGCAGCTTATCTCTCCTGCTTTGTAGATAAAATAGATATCGTGTTCCGCTGCCTCTTCCTCGCTTATTCTGTAGCCGGTTAAATGCGATGAGTCTGTGTTATCAGACTGAGCATAACAGCGTATAATACTGCTTTGTACACGCCCCGGCGGATTATACCATACATAAAAATCGTCGATATCATCATAGGGGTATGCCATATCCATTGTGTTTCCCACGGAGATTGCCAGCACGTCGGAGAAAGCGGAGCTGTCCGTAAAATCTTCGGGCACTCCGTTTTGGCAGTAATAGTATGACATTGCAGACACGCCCATGAGTCCGCAGGATGTCAGAAATGTTATTACGCACAGTAGTATGCAAATTGCTTTTCCTGCTGAGGAATATTTAAACTTTTTCACATTTGTATCCAAGTCCGTACACCACCTTTAAATATTTCGGATCTTTGGGATTGATTTCAATTTTTTCACGTAAGTTTCGGATGTGAACGGTAACCGTTTTTTCACTGGTGTATGACGGTTCGTTCCAAACAGCCTCGTATATCTGGGAGGATGACAAAACCTTCCCCATGTTACGCATGAGGTATTCAAGTATCTTGTATTCTATGGGGGTAAGCCTTACTTCCTCTGCGTCAACGGTAACTGTTTTTGTGTCCGTGTCAAGAATGATTCCGCCTGTGACAAGCTGGCTTTCCTTTATCTCCATACTGCCAAGAACCACGTACCTGCGTATTTGGGATTTTACTCTGGCAACAAGCTCCAGTGGATTAAAGGGCTTTGTCACATAATCGTCGGCGCCGAATCCCAACCCGGTTATCTTGTCCGTATCCTCGCTTTTGGCAGACAGCAGAATTATCGGGAAATTATATTTCCGGCGGATTTGCAGTGTGGTCTTAAGCCCGTCCAGCTCAGGCATCATAATATCCAGAATAACGCAGTGGATCTCGTTTTGATTTATCTGTTCCAGCGCTTTGACGCCGTTTTCGGCAGTGAGCACACGGTAGCCCTCGTTGTCGAGATATATCCTCAGGGATTCCAGTATAGCCTCGTCGTCGTCACAAACAAGAACGGTTTTCTTCTTCTCATCCATTTTCAAACAACCCTTTCTCCGTTATCTGTATTAAATCATTTTAATTCTAAACCGTGTCAAAGAAAAAGTAAAGAACCGGTAAAGAAAAAAGGACCGTGCACAGCACAGTCCTTATATTTTATGTAAAATATGCTTGGTTAAATCATTATTCGTCCGCAATATAGTTTTGATTCAGCGTCTCAATAGTTTTTACCGTATCGTCAATAACGCCGTCCAGCTCTTTTTCATCCTGCTCGGTAGAAAGGTATGTTACGCTGTATTCGTCGCCGTATGAGCCCGAATCGTTAAGGAACAACGGCACTTCGTACGCCTTGTCTTCAAAGGTGGACTGGTAGGTGTACTCGTTGTCGATATAATACTGCTTCCAGCCGTATTCCGATTCTACACGGGCGCTGAAAATAGTGCCGAATTTGCTGTCCTCTTCCATGCGGTATATTCTTGATGATGCGGTATACGTGTAATCGCTTTTATAGGTGTAGTAATTCACGCAGATGTCATAGCCGCTGTCCGTAGAGCGGAGCATGAGGAAATTCGTGTCGGTGTGGCCCATGAGATTTGATATGTTGTCTCTGCTGAAAATCTTTCTTGCCACGGTGCCGTTCCAGTCGTAGACCTCCATACAGTATGCAGGCTCTTCAATAATTATATTCTGTCCTGAATAGTAATCCGTGGAGCTTTTCTTGACCATTTTTCTGTATACCAGCAGGAGCTCTTCGTTACCGTCTTTGTTAAAATCGACGAGCCGAACCACCGCAAGACCGTCAATGTAGGTAACGCCGTTTTCTGCCTCCTCAGACGCTTTGCCGTAGGCGTTGTTTCTTTTTTCGACTATTTCATAATAAGCATCGTTTTTGAGCTCCTGGGGAGTTTTGCTTTTCTCAAGACTTGCCGCCGAAATACTTGAAAGAGCGCTCAGATTTTCCGTCACCGTGTCGGTTATCGCTTCCGCACGGCTGCTCTTTATTGCGGAAAATTTAATGGTTTCAAAATCACTTGCATTAATTTTTCCGTCTATTGAATAAATATTGTTTTTATAATCGTAGTCACAGTAGGAATCTTTCTTAAAAGAATTACCCTTGAGCGCGTAAAAAACAACCTTTTCAGGCTCGTCTTTCTCCGATTTGCATATGTAATATTTGTTTGATTTTCTGTAAAGTCCTATCCAGCTCCCGTCGGTAAGGTCATTGGTGGAGTTCGCCTCCTGGCTGTAAACCTTGGTAAAGTCTTTCTTGACATAGCTCCACACCTCAAGAGTGTAGACGTTTTTGTTGTTGTAGACCACCATAAGCTCAGCGTCGCCGTCGTTGTCAAAGTCCATCTGCCTTGCATAGCAAAGTCCCGTGAGCATAAATAGTTCATCGTCGGAGGAATCTATCTTCATGGGCTCTGATTTTATCGGGCCGTATTTTGTCATATAATCTGTGCAGACCTTTCCGGCATCGGCAAGGAAAAGCTCGGTTTTGTTGTTCTGTGAATTAATGGTTGCGGTGAAAATAATGATAAAAAGAATCACAAAAATTAAAAATACCGCAAAAGCAGTGAGTTTCAGGACAGCTCTTTTCAGATTCGGCATAGTGCGCAGTTCCCTGATGTCATCAAGGATTTCGCCGCTGGCAAGCCATGAAAGACCGGATTTTATCTTTTCTAAAACAAGGTCAAAATCAATGTGCGGGAGTATTTTTTTGTCTTTTTCAATTTCTTCCGGTTCATCGTCAAAGTAATTGTACTTCCTCACGGCTTCACCTCTTTTCCAAGCAGTCCGGTCAGTGTTATATTATCATAAACGGTATAACATATCAACTCTTAATACATTTAATAATATGTATCGTCAAGTCAAAAAATTAATAAAAAGGGGCTGTTATAAACAAAAAAGCCCACGGGCAAGGACCCATGGGCGAATGGTGGAGCGGATGACGAGGCTCGAACTCGCTACCTCAACCTTGGCAAGGTTGCGCTCTACCGGGTGAGCTACATCCGCAAATCAAGTGTAATTATACATATGAATGGTGCTTTTGTCAAGTGGTTTTAATAAATTGCTTTTATTTATGTGTTTACAAGTTGACATATTTTTGATAAAATTAAATTCCAAAAGCAATGAAAGGAGCGTTTTGAGTGGATTACAGCGTAATGCCCTTTGCGGCAGTGTGGAAAAACGGAATATTCAATCTCCCCACAGATATCGTGGACAAATATTTGAAAATGGCAAGCGAGTACCAGCTCAAGGCGCTGCTGTATATCATCAGGCACGAGGGCAGAGCGGATTCAGCTTCAGTGGCAAAGGCGCTGGGACAGACCGTGGGCGATATTGAAAGTATTATGGAATTCTGGCTCAGCGAGGGAGTTGTCGTCGCTGACGGCTGCGAAATCGCCCCTTCTCCTGCACCTGTTACGGAACCTGCTGAGGAAAAAGCCGAAAAAACCGTGCCGAAACACGAAATGCTGGCAGCTCCAAGGCTCAGCCCCAAGGATGTGGCGGCTTTTGCGGCGGCGGATCAGAGTATCAGCTTTTTGCTGTCCGACGCTCAGCGTGTTCTGGGCAGGACAATCAGCCATGCCGAGCAGGAGATGCTGGTGAATATGGTGCAGTATTATGGTCTTAAGGTGGAAGTAATACTGATGATTCTTGAATTTTACCGCAGTGAAAAGCAACGCGGCAAGGCTATAGGCATATCGTATGTAAACGCTATGGCGAAAAACTGGGCGGACGAGGGTATCAATTCCATAACGGAAGCCGAGGCGAAGCTTCAGGACATAGCCAGAAGCGACAGGCTGTGGAACGAGATAGTGGCAATAACAGGCATAAGACACCGCAGACCTACTGCCAAACAGCGTGAAATGGTGGACGATTGGTTCAAGGATTTTGACGTGGCGATGATAACTCTTGCCGCTGATATAATGAAGGAGAACACTGCCGAGCCGTCGCTGGCATATGTAAATAAAATTCTAAAGCAGTGGAAGAAGAAGAATATTACCTCCCCGGCTCAGGTCAAGGCGGAGCAGGAGGCATTTGAAAAAAGCAAGGCGAATAAAAAATCAGATAAACTCAAAAGCAAGCCGTCATATGACCTTGAAAAGGTTATGAGCGACGCTATGAACAATACTGATATAGTTTAAGGAGAGCGAATATGGCATACTCACAGGATGTATACAGCCGGGCGGCGAATGCACTTGAGCGCAGGAGGGAGAAAGCCAACCTCCAGGCGCAGGAGCGCATTGAGGAGATAGGCGAAAAGCTGCCGGAGATAAATGATATACAGCGAAAGCTGGCACAGATTGGGCTTAATATTTCCAAGGTATTTCTTTACAGCTCGGACAAGCAGGCGGATATTGAAAAGCTTATGCAGGAAAGCCTTGAGCTTCAAAACAGAAAAAAAGCCGTGCTGACTGAAAACGGCTACAGCGAGGACGCTCTTGATGTGAAATACACCTGCCCGGCCTGCAAGGACACGGGCTTTATCGGAAACCGCCGCTGCAAATGCCACAACGAGCTTCTTAAGGATATTGAGCGCTCGGATCTGGCAAAAATAGCGCCTATCGAGGATTGTACCTTTGACACCTTTGATATAAATTATTATCCGCAGCAGGTTATGGAAAACGGCATTTCCCCCAGGGACAAGGCTGAAAAAATTAAAAAAAGCTGCAGCAGATATGCTGCGGGATTTACAACCTCATCGCCTAATGTAATGTTTATGGGCGGCACGGGACTGGGCAAGACTCATCTTTCCCTTGCTATTGCGAATGTTGTCATAAACCGCGGCTACAGTGTGGTTTACGGCACGGCTCAGAATATTTTAAACGATCTTCAAAAGGAGAATTTCGGCAGGGACGACGACCTGAGATATTACGAAAAGGCAGTGCTGGGGTGCGACCTTTTGATAATCGACGATTTGGGCACGGAGTTCAGGAACAATTATACTGTTGCCTGCCTTTATAACATAATAAATTCAAGGCTTAATTCAAAGCTGCCGACTATTATATCGACAAATCTCACCGCTGAGGAGCTGGAGGACAAGTACGACCAGCGAATAACCTCACGTATTACCGGTGAATATAATAAACTGATTTTAATTGGAAATGATATTAGATATATAAAGTAAGGGTGATTTTGTGAGAGAAATTCTTATTAGAATAAAAAATCTGTCTCTTATTACCATAGCTGCAGGCTTTATTATAGGGATAATTCTTCTTGTACGACCTGATGAATCTGTTGAATTTATCAGTATTCTCTGCGGTGCGACGGTGATAATGCTTGGCGTGGGAGCGTGGATTTCATATTTTACGAAGTTCAGATCCACGTTTCTGGCGATTCTCGGCACCCTTGCAGTGGTTGCCGGCATAATTCTGTGCGTAAAGTACAGGAGTATTATTTCAGCAGTCCTGTTTCTTTTCGGGATATTTGTGCTTGTGGGCGGAGTCGTTGACCTTGTGTCCGCTCTTGAGGCAAGGAAAAATGACCTGAAAAGCTGGATAATATCGGTGGTTATGGCAGTTATTACAATTGTTTTGGGACTGCTTGTTATTATCAATCCGTTTAACAGCGTTATGGCGCTAACAAGAATACTGGGCGCAGGTCTGATAGTTTATGCTGTCATGGATTTGATAACATTTATACAGATAAGGAAAATGGTAAAATTCACCCTTAACGGTCAGGTGGACGTTCAGGGCAGAGAGCACACGGAGGACTGAGTAAAAGCGATGCACCGTGTGATTTATACGGTTTAGAAAAAAGAATATTTACTAAAATAAAGATAAGCCCTGCTTAAAGCAGGGCTTTGTTCATTCATTAAAATCCGTGTATATCTGTTTACTGCTTTCTGACGGGGAATACTGCCAGAAATCAATGTGCTCGGCGTCGGTGTAATATGTAAGTTCCGCGGGAGGCGCTGTTTCCTTAAATGCCTCCACCACCACAAGCTTTATTTTCATTTTTGACGGCAGAACTGATTTTACATACACCGCCACCTGCTGGCCGGCATAAAGGTTATTCTGCGGTTCGGCAAGCCCTGCAAGATTCGGCGTGAGTTCCACAAAAACGCCGTAATCCTCGATGCTTCTGACAATTCCTGTAACGGTCTCTCCCTGGGCAAATTGTGAGGCGTTTTCCTGCCACGTGCCCAAAAGCTCCTTGAGGGAAAAGGTCATTTTCCCCGGCTCTTTCTTCCTCAGTACTACCTTGATATTTTGCCCTTCTGTGAGCCTTTCGCAGGGGTGGCTGATTCGTGACACGGACAGCATGTCAATGGGTATCAGCGCATTTATGCCTGCACCGATATCAATAAAAGCTCCGAATTTTTCAAGGTGTGTAACTCTGGCGTCAATTATATCCCCCTCGGTAAGACCGCTGAGAAATTCGTTAATGCACCTGAGCTGAACCGCCCTCCTTGACAGTATGGCAAGGCTGTTGTTATATATATCTTTTTGAAAGCCGAGAACGGTGAAGCACACGCTTTTGTTTACTTTCGATATCAGAGCTATGTCCCTGACCGAGCCGTCGTCTATTCCGACAGCGCCTTCCACACGGGGAATAATTCCCCTGACTGCTCCCAAATCCACGTGCAGATTGTGCTCCCTGTCGCAGAGCAGGACCTTTGATTCCAGTACTTCCCCCCGCACCATGGCGTCTTTTATATCGTCCACCGTTTCAAACTGCTTTGATAGCTGCGGGTTTTTCCCCTCCGGGTAAAATTTCATAACATCACTCTCTTTTTTGTTGTAGTTAAGTATATGAAAATATTTTGCAGAGTATGATAAATATATGAGTTGTAAAAAAAACGCCTTGATGATATAATAAATAAGATTATAATAAAGCGGTGATATTATGAAACTTGAACTGGGCGATACCGTAATAATGAAGAAGCCCCACCCCTGCGGCTCAAAGGAGTTTGAAATCACACGTCTCGGCGTCGATTATAAGCTGAGATGCTGCGGCTGCGGCAGGGAGATTATGATTCCCCGTATTAAGGCGGAGAAAAATATTAAGAGTAAAAAAGAGGACTGAGTATGACAGAAAAACTCGATGAGGTAGAAAAGAGATATGAAGAGGTAAACGCTCTTGTGTGCAGCCCCGATATAGTGTCTGACCAGGAGAAATATACTAAGCTGATGAAGGAGCTAAAGCACCTTTCTCCCGTGGTGGAAAAATACAGGGAATACAAGAAAGCGCTGCAGAATATTGAGGACTCCAAGCTGATGCTGGAGGAGGGTTCGGCAGACGCTGAATTTATTCAGATGGTCAAGGACGAGCTTGAAAAAAGCAAGCAGGACGAGGAGAGAATCGCCGAGGAGCTTAAGGTTCTCCTTCTGCCCAGGGACCCCAATGATGACAAGAACGTTATTATCGAGATAAGAGGAGGAGCCGGCGGCGAGGAGAGCGCTCTTTTTGCAGGCGTGCTTTTCCGCATGTATTCAATGTATGCCGAATCCAAGGGCTTTAAGACAGAGGTCATCAACGCCAACGAAACGGGACTCGGCGGATATAAGGAGATAAGTTTTTCCGTTGAGGGCGACGGCGCTTATTCACGCTTTAAGTTTGAGTCGGGCGTGCACCGTGTTCAGCGTGTGCCGGAGACTGAGAGTCAGGGCAGAATCCATACTTCCACCACCACGGTGGCAGTTTTGCCTGAGGCGGAGGATGTGGATTTCGAGATTAATCCAAAGGACCTTCAGATAGATACATTTCGTTCTTCAGGTGCAGGAGGTCAGCATATTAACAAGACCTCCTCTGCAATACGAATTACCCATATCCCCACAGGAACTGTGGTGGAATGTCAGGACGAGCGTTCCCAGCATAAAAACAAGGAAAAAGCCCTTAAGGTTCTGCGTTCAAGGCTCTATGACCAGGAAAAGGCAAAGCACGACGCTGAGATTGCCGGCGAGCGCAAGGCACAGGTAGGCACCGGCGACAGAAGCGAGAGAATAAGAACGTATAATTATCCCCAGGGCAGAGTGTCCGACCACAGGATTGGGCTGACTATTTACAAGCTTGAGCAGTTCTTAAACGGCGATTTGGACGAAATGATTGACGCGCTCATCACTGCCGATACGGCGGAAAAACTTAAGGCGCAGGGTGAAGAGCAGTAAAAGCTGATTCTCTGCTATAATTAGTAAACATTTTAAAAGTCGCAGATGTGACGGCAGAGTTAAAAAGTAGTATATTACAAGCTAAAAATTATAGATTTTTTAGGAATTTGATATGGAAACTAAGATTTTATCTACAAGTGAATACGACATAGCGCTTGCGGGTGAAATAATTGCAAAGGGCGGACTTGTGGCATTCCCCACTGAAACGGTTTACGGACTTGGCGCCGACGCTCTTAATGAAAACGCAGTAAAAAGCATATATGCCGCCAAGGGCAGACCCAGCGATAATCCGCTGATAGTTCACATATGTGAGAAAGAAGATATTGTCCCATTAGTTAAGGAGGTTACCCCAAAGGCACGTGCGCTGATGGATGCATTCTTCCCGGGACCGCTGACAATTATTCTGCCCAAGAGCGACAGAGTCGGAAACGTAGTAAGCGGCGGACTCGACACGGTAGCGGTGCGTATGCCGCAAAACGATATTGCCCGCAGGCTTATCCGGGCGGCAGGCTGTCCTGTGGCGGCGCCCAGCGCCAATACGTCGGGCTTGCCTTCCCCTACCAGAGCAAAGTATGTTATTGAAGATATGAACGGCAAAATCGACGCTATTATCGACGGCGGCGACTGTGAGTTCGGAGTGGAGTCAACGGTGATAACCCTTGCAGGTGATGTGCCGACCATACTGCGTCCGGGTGCAGTCACCAAGGAAATGATAGAGTCGGTTATCGGAAAAACAGAGGTGGCAAGAGCTGTTCTTGAAGGCATGAAAAACGACGAGGTTGCCGCATCCCCCGGTATGAAATACAAGCATTATGCCCCTAAGGCTCAGGTGGTTATAGTTGACGCCGAAAAAGAGGTTTATGAGAATTTTGTAAATTCCAGGGAAAATGCGTTTGCCCTTTGCTTTGAGGGCGATAACGTGACCGTTGACAAAGTAACCTATGGCAGGGAGAATGACGACCTTTCCCAGGCGAGGGAACTTTTTGACGCACTCAGGCAGCTTGATGAAATGGGCGCTAAAAAGGTGTACGCAAGAATACCCCACACCACAGGAGTCGGTATGGCGGTGTATAACAGGCTAATCCGTGCCGCCGCCTTTAAAATTATTGATTTGAGAAAGCCGTTTTTCATCGGTTTGACCGGTCCCACGGGTGCCGGCAAAGGATATGTCAGCAGCAGGCTGGCTGAAATGGGATTTAATATTCTTGACGCAGACAAATACGTGAAAAAAATTTATGACAACAATCCGGGAATTTTAAATCGCCTTGCGTCAGAATTTGGGAATGATATAATAATAAACGGCGAGCTTGACAGAAAAAAGCTGGCGCAAATTGCTTTTTCATCAAAGGAAAATACAAAAAGGCTTAACAGCATAGTTCATCCTGAGGTGATTTCCCTCTGTGAGCGTGACGCAAAGCCCCTTGCCGTGCTGGACGCGCCGCAGCTTTTTGAGGCGGGAGCAGCTGATAAATGTTATAAGATAATAAGCGTGATTGCCGATTATGAAACACGGCTCAGGCGTATTACGGAGCGTGACAAAATAACCCAGGAACAGGCAGTTAGCAGAATGAACGCCCAGTTTGACGAAAGCTATTATATTAATAATTCTGATTTCGTTATCTATAATAACGGTGAGGATATTGATTCACAGATTAAAAAAATAATGGAGGAAATACTATGAGTGAGAAAACAAAAGCCCAGGAGCTTAAAGAGCTTCTCTTCAACAAAAAGGAAAACGGCGTTGATTTTATGAGCGATGACGAGCTCAAAACCTGCGACGATTTTTGCGGCGGATACAAAAAATTCCTTTATGAAAACAAGACGGAGAGGGAGTTTGCCAAATCAGCTTTAGAGCTGGCAAAGGCTAACGGCTATAAAGAGTTTGACAAATTTGCTTCCCAGCTCAGTCAGGGCGAGAAGGTGTATTATTTTAACAGGGGCAAGGCAATTATCCTTTGTATCAAGGGAAAAAGACCTGTTAAGGATGGTGTGAGAATAAGCGCCGCCCACATTGATTCCCCAAGACTTGACCTTAAGCAGTGCCCTGTTTACGAGGACGGCTCACTGGGATTTTTCAAGACCCATTATTACGGCGGAATTAAGAAATATCAGTGGACGGCAATTCCGCTTTCACTTCACGGCAGGATATGCAAGAACGACGGCAGCTATGTTGACGTAAATGTGGGCGAGGACCCTGCTGACCCGAAATTCTGCATAACTGATATTCTTCCTCATCTCGGTGCCGAGCAGATGTCAAGAAAGGCAAACGAGATTGTAAAGGGCGAGGAGCTTAACGTGGTTATCGGTTCACGTCCCTTTAAAGATGACAAGGAAAGCGAAAAGATAAAGCTTAATCTTTTGAACATTCTTTATGAAAAGTACGGCATCGTTGAGCGTGATTTCCTGTCGGCTGAGCTTGAGCTTGTACCGGCGTTTACCGTGGACGATATCGGCTTTGACAGGAGTCTTATCGGCGGCTACGGTCACGACGACCGTGTTTGCGCTTACACGGCTATGCAGGCTATATTTGATGTTAAGGATGTTCCCGAATACACGGCAATAACCGTTCTTACCGACAAGGAGGAGACGGGCTCTGACGGAAACACCGGACTCAATTCAGCTTACCTGAGATATTTTATCGAGGATCTGGCACGCATTGAGGGCTGTGAGGGCAGGGACGTTCTCTCTAATTCAAAATGTCTTTCTGCCGATGTAAACGCTGCCTTTGACCCCACTTGGCCCGGTCAGTTTGAAAAGAACAACGCTTCATTTATCAATCAGGGCGTAGTTGTTACCAAGTTTACAGGAGCAAGAGGCAAGAGCGGCACCAGCGACGCTTCGGCGGAGTATGTAAGCTTTGTTAAAAATCTTATGGAGTCTAACGGCGTTCTCTGGCAGAGCGGCGAGCTTGGCAAGGTAGACGCAGGCGGCGGCGGAACTGTTGCTATGTATATAGCCAACCTTGACGTGGACGTTATCGACGTGGGCGTTCCTGTGCTTTCAATGCACTCGCCGTATGAGGTAGTCAGCAAGATAGACACCTATATGGCGTATAAGGCATTTCTCACATTCTTCACAAAATAAGCTCTGCTTATGTAAAATGATAAAGGTGATGCAATGAGCAAAATCCTTGTGGTGGGTACCGGCGGAACAATTGCCTGCGTCAGGCAGGACAATATCCTCCTTGATAATCCCTTTAAAATTCTTGATTTCGCTGATTTTAAGGGCGTGAGTTTTGACTGCGTTTGCCCGTTTTCCGTGCTGTCGGAGAATATGGACATTGACCTGTGGCAAAAGCTCATTGACTGCCTGAGCGCAGTGGATTACGAAGAATACGACGGCGTTATAATCCTGCACGGGTCGGACACACTTGCCTGGACGGGAGCGCTTTTGGGCAATATCTTTTATGATAAAAGCATTGTCCTGGTGGCGGCGGATAAGCCGCTGGAGGACGAATCCTCCAACGGAGCGGCAAATTTTCAAAGAGCGGTGGAATTTATTCTCAGCTCAGTTAAGGGCGTTTACATCAGCTATAACAGGCTTTATACAGCCGTAAGGACTGTGAGCGCCGGGCAAAACGACGAGTTTTTAACCGCCGGCAGACAGTTTGAGCCGGTTAAAAATCCTAAGCTCAACCACAGAAACATACTTGTGATAAATCCGTATGTGAATATTGACTATTCAAACTACTGTCTGGAGGGTGTGGACGCTGTGCTTCACACTATGTATCATTCGGCAACCGTGCCGGAAAATGTTAAGGATTTTGCCGAAAAGTGCAGGGGTATGAATATTCCTTTTTATTTTGTCACGTCTAAATCTGCCGCAGAGTATGAGAGCACCAGGGGCATTGAAAATATTATATTCAATTCCACGCTGGAAAACGCCTATGCAAGATTACTGTTGACAAAACGGATTTAAAATGATATGATTGAGAAAATTGAATATCTGATTTCAAACCGTTGAGGCGGAGATAAAAATAAGATACGCAATCACAGAGAGCTCCCGTTGCTGGAAATGGAGTATTAAACGGCTTATTAAATGGACCGCTGAGGGTACGGTGAAAGGCTTTTGCCGAGTATCCCGTAACGCGATGGCCTGCGTTAGTGGCCGGAGATATGATAGTATCTTGCAAAGAGTATGGCTTGCCCATAAATCAAGGTGGCACCGCGGAATGTAATTTCGTCCTTGGTAATACGTTTGTATTGCCAAGGACTTTTTTGTTTTATGATTTATCCGTTTATTTTGTAAAGATAACAGCGGATAGCTTTTTGTTAAAAGCATTTCAGAATAATCCTGTGTCAAATATTATTTGATGATCTGGCGATTACCGTATTAAGTCTTTGTCGGATATTAAAGCGGCAAAGTTAAATTTAAAATATTAAAAAGATATGGAGTGTGTGAGATGAGCATAGGAAGATATGGTATTCACGGCGGTCAGTATATTCCTGAAGCGCTGATGGATGAAATAATTAAGCTTGAAAAAGCATATGAGTTTTACAAAAACGACCCGGAGTTTAATGCAGAGCTTAACAAGCTGCTAAAAGAATATGCAGGCAGACCGTCGCTTCTATATTATGCCGAGAATATGACAAAGGACCTGGGCGGTGCAAAGATATATTTTAAGCGTGAGGACCTTAACCATACGGGCAGTCACAAAATAAACAATGTTTTAGGGCAGTGCCTGATGGCAAAGAAAATGGGCAAGACCAGAGTTATTGCTGAAACAGGTGCCGGTCAGCACGGAGTTGCCACGGCAACGGCGGCGGCGCTTATGGGCATGGAGTGCGAGATATTTATGGGCAAGGAGGACACTGTCCGCCAGGCGCTCAATGTTTATCGTATGGAGCTCCTGGGCGCTAAGGTCAATGCAGTCACCACGGGCACTATGACGCTCAAGGACGCGGTAAACGAAGCAATGCGTGAATGGGTTTCACGTGTGGACGACACGTTCTATGTTCTTGGCTCCGTTATGGGACCTCATCCTTATCCAATGATAGTAAGGGATTTTCAGTCGGTAATATCCAAGGAGGCAAGGCAGCAAATACTTGAGCTTGAGGGCAGGCTGCCCTCGGCGGTCATGGCATGCGTGGGCGGCGGTTCCAATGCCATGGGCATGTTCTATAATTTCATAAACGACAAGGATGTGCGGCTTATCGGATGCGAGGCGGCAGGAAAAGGAATCCACAGCGGCAAAACGGCGGCTACTATGGCAACGGGCACGCTGGGAGTGTTCCACGGTATGAAATCATATTTCTGCCAGAACGAGTACGGGCAGATTGCTCCGGTGTACTCCATAAGCGCCGGACTTGACTATCCGGGAGTAGGTCCTGAGCACGCTAATCTTAAAGATACCGGCAGGGCGGAATATGTGGCTGTTACTGATGACGAGGCAGTTGACGCCTTTGAGTACATAGCCAAAACAGAGGGGATCATATGCGCTATCGAGTCTGCTCACGCAGTGGCGCATCTTATTAAATTAGCTCCTCAGATGAGTAAGGACGATATCATCATCTGCTGTCTTTCCGGCAGAGGTGATAAGGACGTGGCGGCAATTGCCAGATACAGGGGGGTTGATATTAATGAGTAATACAAAAAAGGCGTTTGAAAACTCAAAAGCATTTATCGGATTTGTTACCGCAGGCGATCCAGACCTTGAAACGAGCGAAAAGATAATACTGAGTATGGCAGAGGGCGGATGTGATTTGATAGAAATAGGCATACCGTTTTCCGACCCCATTGCTGAGGGTCCTGTTGTTCAGGAGGCAAATCTCCGCTCGCTCTCACAGGGCGCTACCACTGATAAGGTGCTGGAGCTTACAAAAAAAGTATCATCCCAAACGGACACGCCGCTGGTATATATGACGTATCTGAATGTGCTTTTCAAATACGGATATGACAGGTTTTTGCAAAAGGCTAAGGATGCAGGAATCAGCGCGGTAATCGTGCCTGATCTTCCGTTTGAGGAGAAAGACGAGCTTCAGAGCGTTGCTGTTAAATACGATATTGATGTGATATCAATGATTGCTCCGTCAAGCAGTGAAAGAATGAAAAAAATAGCCTGTGAGTCAAAAGGATTTCTCTATGCCGTTCCATCGGCAGGTGCTCAGAATGGTGACAATGATATTAAATCGGAGATTAAGTCGGTTGTGAAAGCAGCCGCAGAAGTCAGCGACACCCCTGTGGCTATAGGAATCGGAATCAATACTCCCGAGCAGGCTAAGGAGTATTCCGACCTTGCCGACGGCGTGATTGTGGGCTCGGCAATAGTTGAAATTGTTGCCGAATACGGCAAAAACGCTCCCCAAAAGGTTTATGAATACGTTAAGACGATGAAAGACGCAATAAGATAAAACAAGAATATTATAAAATACGCGACTGTGCATGCGGGATTTAATCCGACGGCACAGTCCCTATTGTTTTCAGGAAGTGTTTATTGTATAATTTCGGTATAAACATCAATGGGGTGAGGATTTATGAAAAGGTATGTCAAAATCTTGTCGCTGGCTCTGGCGGTGATTTTTGTTGTACTGTGTTTTACAGGATGCGGAGCAGGCAGTACAGAAGCCGTGATTATGCCCATTGAGGGCGATGCGCTGAACTTTGATGACAGCAAAGGAGTATCTGTTCACGACCCGTCTGTATTTAAGGCGCAGGACGGAACTTATTATGTCACCGGCTCTCACATAGCTTCGGCAAAAAGCGATGACCTTATAAGCTGGAGCACAGTGAGCTCAGGAGTTTTTGACAGTAACAGGACGCTGGTAAAAGAGGGCTCAACCCTCAGAGGAAGCCTTGAAAAAGCGTTTGCCTGGTGCGACGGCGCTCAGAGACTGTGGGATTATGATGAGGACAAATGGGAAACGAACGTCTGGGCTTCGGATATTATCTATAATAAGACCATGGGCAAGTATTGCTATTACGCATGCTCTTCGGTATGGGGCAGTACGGGCTCGGTAATCTGGCTTGCCGTTTCAGACAGCCCTGAGGGTACTTTTGAATTTGTTGACACTATGATATACAGCGGATTCAGCAACCGCACCACTCTTTTCGGCAAGCCTAAGAATCAGCTCCATTATTCCTTTACCAATATCGGCGGCCTTATCGAAAGCGGAGTGTTTACCAAAGAAGAGGTTGAGGAAAAGGACTGGTTTGACGATGAGGGCAATTATGACTGCACTTACGGCAAATATCCAAATGCCATAGACCCGGCGGCGTTTTATGACAAGGACGGCAATCTCTGGCTTGCGTACGGCTCTTACAGCGGAGGTATCTATGTCATGCCGCTGGTGGAGGAAACGGGTATGCCGGATTATGACGCTATGAGAAGCAGTCAGGGATATGATATTTATTTCGGCAAGCAGATATCCTGCACCAATGAGGAAACT
The DNA here is from genome assembly GCA_019115455.1 of Candidatus Eubacterium faecigallinarum. Taxonomy (GTDB): domain Bacteria; phylum Bacillota; class Clostridia; order Oscillospirales; family Acutalibacteraceae; genus Eubacterium_R; species Eubacterium_R faecigallinarum. Next base: position 115,477 of record DXDN01000010.1, on the reverse strand, counting down.
AACGGCACCGGAGAGGGACCGTTTATTGTGTATGACAGTCAAAGCGGATATTATTATATGTTTCTGACTTACGGCGGACTTAATGCCCTTGACGGCTATAATATCCGTGAGTACCGCAGTGAAAATCCCGACGGTCCTTATGTAGACGCGGCAGGCAATGACGCTAAGGATATGAAGAGCACCGGCACAAAGGTAGCAGGAAATTATCAGTTCTCGTTTGATGAAACGGCGGTTCTTTCTCCGGGGCATTCATCATGCCTTATTGATGACGACGGCAGAATTTATCAGGTTTATCACCAGCGATACAACGACGGCGAGGGCGCATTTCACAATGTTCAGGTCCACCAGATGCTGAGAACTGAAAACGGATGGCTGACAATGCTTCCGCTGAAATATAACGGCGAAACGGCAAAGGCGGTGGATAACTCCGACGTGGCGGGAGAATACGAGGCTGTTTTCTTCTCAGCGGACACAAAGGCTACGGATGACTGGAGCAAGGTTAATGATATAATCGAACCGGTGTCAGAGCTGAGTGTTGACGGCGAAATCCTTACCGTTGACGGCAAAGAAACTAAGCTGAAACTCTCCGAAGATTCGTATACTTTCTCCTTTGAGCTTGAAGGCGAGAATTTTTACGGCGCTTTTTGTGCCGGAACACAAAACGGCAAAACAGTGATGACGTTGTCCGCAGTGTCAGATAAAAACCGCACCCTGTGGGCAGTAGCCAAATAAAATAACAAAACAAAAGGACGCTTTTTAAAGCGTCCTTTTTTGCTGTGGTTAGGTCCTATTTGATCCTCTGATTTAGAACCGTACGTTGCACAAGTCAGACCAAGGGGAATAAATGACTCCATCTTTGATATTTTTGTAAGCACGTACTTTTATTTTATAATAGTTAGGGAATTTATATCCAAGGTCTTTTTTGTAGTCCACATACGTAATATTGTTTGATGTAATTGTATATGTTTCGTCCTCGCCGAATAGCTTTTCGCAATATACCTCATATCCGTCAGCCTTGGGGTTTGCGCTCCACTCTATATAACTGGTGCCTGATACGAATTTTGCATCAGGTTTCCTCAAGGTGCATTCAAGAATCTCAAAGGTTAGGGTCTTTTCTCCTTCATAAAGATTACCGTTTAGGGTTACGTACACATTATATGTGCCTACCTGTGTTCTTCCCTCATCCATTGTGACGGTGTAGTCTTTAATGGCATTTCCGTCTGCATCCTTAACCGTAACTTTCGGAGATTTTACATATCCGTCATAATCATAATATTCTGACGACAGTGTAACGGAGGAAACTTTGCTTATAATTTCGTCTGTGGAGATAACTGTGTTACAGTCGTTGCATACTGTAACAATTTCTCCGTCCTGGTCAAAGGAGGCTTTTTTTGCCACTTCTTGATGGGTGGAAGTATGGGGCGTTTTATTAATAATACTGCCTTTTTTAACAATTTTGCCGCATTCCACACAAACGCTGTCGCCGCTGTATCCCTCTTGAGAGCACGTGGCGGCTTTGTAATTAATAGTTTTTGTTTTTGTGTTCTCGTCGTGCTGTGTTATTGGCAAAATACTGCCTTTTTCAATCAGTTCATTGCAGTTCTTGCACATTATGTCGCCGCTGTATCCTTCAGAATGGCATGTGGGAGTAACCTCGTTTGCGGTGTATGTTCCTGATTCATGGGTACAGCCGCCTACATAAATATCAGCAGATGCCCTGAGGGTCAACATGTAGCCGGTATCCATAGCGACGGTGACCGTCAGCGTGTGCTTGCCGTAAGATGATGTGTCGTATTCAATCTTTGCGCCTGCTTCGTCAAGCATTTCGCCAGTGATGGTTTGGCTGTAACCCATGCTTGGCAATGACAATATCATATCCACTGTGGTTAGGTAAATTTCTTCGTTGAGCTCATAGTTTGTTTTGTCAAGTTTCAGAGTTGTCTGAGTTAAATCAGTATTGAATACCCAGTGAGCATAATATTCCGTGTTTTCTGTAATCACAGCGTCAAGGTCAGCTTTTTCGCCGTAATATTTGTCGGTATACCAGCCGTCAAATTCATAGAACAGTCCGCCGGAATTGTTCATATTCGGGATTTTTGAGGCAGGTATTTTTTCGCCCTTGTTAACGGATACCGTGGTGCAGGTGTCGTCGCTGTTGTTAAGGTAGAACGATACATTAAGCACGGTTTCGTTCTCTTCCCAATGGGCGTAAAATGTGGCGCCGTCAAGGAAATTAACTGTATCTGTCTCGCTGATTTTTGTGCCGCCTACAGGCTCGGTATACCAGCCGGTGAATTTGTAGCCCTGTCTTGAAGCCTCGGGAAATGAGCCGTAACTAAGCATATAGGAGTAATTTTCCGTGATGGAAATATCGCCGCTGCTGCTGATTTTTCCGCCGTTGGCGTTGAAGGTGACAGGCACTTTTACAGGAATCCACAGCGCCTTATATGTTTTGTCCTTAGCCGGATGGAATACCCAAAGTTCATCAAAAATTTGCTCATCGCCGCAATACCAGCCGAGGAATACGTACCCCTCTTTTTCAGGTTTGGGCACATTTCTGTATATGTTGTCTGAATACACGTTCATACTCGTTACGTCGCAGGTTCCGCCTGCCGGATCAAACGTGACGGTTGCCGTGCTTCTGTACCAAAGCGCCTGTAAGGAGATTTGTGTGGTAAATACCGTATCAGCGGTTATCTTCTCGGAGTCGGCGTAGCTTTCGCTGTACCAGCCAAGGAATTTAAATCCTGATTTTACAGGCACAGGCAGCTCGCCGTACGGCTTTCCTACTTCAAAATCTTTGCTGACAACATCGCATTTACCGCCGTTGGTATTGAAGTAAACAGTGCGTGTTTCTCCTACCTTTATCCAGTACGCAGTCAGCTCGTAGTAAAATTCGGGAAGGGAGTAAAGATAAAGATTTTCCGTGGTGGTAAACGGAATATAATCCTCATCAAACCAGCCTGCAAAGATATATCCCTCTCTGGTGGGAACAGGCAGCTTTTTTATGCTGTCATTTGCACCTAATGCAAGGTATTCTGTACTGCATTCGCCGCCGTTGGCGTTGAGCCTGATAGTGCTGTATTTGCTCCATTTTGCAGTAACTACTGAGTCTTTTTGAAGGTTGTAAACGGTTTTATCGTTTAGCGCTTTTTCGCTTTTGCGTCCGTTTTCACGGTAGTAGCTGATATCTATGTTATACCAGCCGAGAAATTCATAGCCCTCTCTTTCGGGTGTGGGTAGCTTGCCTATGGCTTTGCCGTATGTGACCTCAACTGCGGACGCGCTGCATTTGCCGCCGTTTGCATCTAATGTAAGAGTATATTTTTGAACAGATACATCCTGTACTTCGGTGGTAGTGTCAGACGGTGTTGTTTGATTTTGGACAGAAGCTTTCTTAGGCGCTTGTGTTGCTTTGCCTTTAGATTCGGCAGTGGTTTCTTCCTCTTCGGACTCTGTTACAGGTTCGCTGTTGTCTGATTTATCGTCGGCTTTATCGGCGGAGGGAATTTCGTCAACGACGATTTCGCTGTCGTCGTCAGCGCTGGCGATGATTCCCCAGTCCTGAAGAGTTTGGGAAATTGAGCTTACAACTTCTTTTGCTATGTTATAGTCGAACACGTCGGCAATTACTGTGTTTGCCGTAAAAGCTGAAAGCAGGATTATGCAGGCTATGAGCGAACCGCGCACAGGTCTGCTCAGAGATTTGAATCCTTTTTTGCGGCATGCCGCCATTATTTTTTCACTGCTTATCAGCGGTATCATTACTGCGAATCCGTCGTCGTTTTCCTGTTCCAGCGCTATGAGCATATCAGTGCACTCGTCGATGAGGTCGCAGTCCATATCCTCAGGCTCTTTGAGCAGCTCTTCGTCGATTATTTCGTTGAGCATTATTTTGAGCTCTGTATTAAAATCATTATCGTTAAAAAGGGATCTTAAAACTTTTTCATTAACTAAAATGTTCATGTCGTTCTCCTTTCTATCCGTCAATGGAAACGGATTTTTTTATCTTTTCTCTAAGCCGCTGAAGCCGTTTGGCGGCAGCGGGAGCGGAGATGTTCAGGCGTTTTGCCGTTTCTTCAATAGTAAAATCATATATGTATTTGTATCTTAGAAGCAGCTGCTCCTCCTGCGTAAGCAGTGAGTTTAGCCGCTTGTTAAGAAGCTGATAATCAATATCGCTGTCAATTGCGTTTTGATTGTCGACTATTTTGTTTTCATAGTCAGATATGCAAACCGTCTTATTGACGTTCTTTTTCTTTTCCTCAAAGCATTTTAAAATGAAGTTGCCGGAAGTTTTATAGAGAAAGGCTCTTGGATTTTCGATTTCCTCTTTGTTGAGCATTTTTTTATACAAAACCAAAAATGTGTTTTGCATACAGTCCTCGGCGCTGTCCTTGTCCTTTAACTTAACAAGGCACAGCTTATATATGGGACTTTTATATTCGTTGTAAATTTGTGTAAATCTTTCCTGGATAGCCTTATTCCTGTTATTACTTTCCAAACAACACACCCCCCTTTGTTAATATTGGCATCAAAAGCAGGCGCGCGCACCGCTTTTTTCAGGATATATATCGTGTTACCTGTTAAGTAGTACGCCGAGCAGGACAAAAGTTGACATATTTTTTTATTTTAGTCAAAAAAACCTGCCTGCTTTAACAAGCAGACAGGTTTTCCATTTGCCGTTTATGATAAGCGGATAATTTTGATGCTGTTTATTGGCTTTTCTGAGTGGTTGTGGTTTTTGCCTTTTTGTATTTGCTGTAAGTGGTGTAATTATTTTCTCCGTTTACTGTACGGGTCAAAACATATTCCGAGCCGTTTTTTGAAACGTTGATTTTAACATTTCCGATATCAATATCGTCCTTGGCGTAGATGCTGCAAGTCAGCGTTCCTTTTGAGGCAGTAACGCTCATTCTTATATCAGTACCGGAATTATTTTTAAACTGAAAGTCCTGAGAATTCCACTGCACCGTTGCGTCAGCTCCCAGGGGAACATAGCTTATCTCCAGCGAATGACAAGCTCTTACGGTAATATTAAGGTTTGCTCTGAGCGCCGCCTGAAATACGGTGGAGCTTACCTGGCATATTCCGCCGCCGAGCCCGTCCACAAATTCATCGCCCTCAACCACCTTTGCCTCCTCATAGCCGGCAAGAACAGTTCTTTTGCCGACTGTCTGGTTAAAGGAAAAGGTGCTTCCGTCGGGGATTACAATATCGTTGAGTTTGCTTACTGCGTTGTCGATATTTTTTGTCCTGGTGGTGTTTTTAACGTCGTAATAAGTCTTGTATGTGGAGAGCTCATAAGGATAGTCGCTGTCGGAATCCTTAAGCAGCGCCGGATAGACCTGCGCTGTCGACGCTTCCTTAAATGTTGTGCTCAGATCTTCAGTTGTTCGTGTGGTTGTGGTGGTCGTGGTGGTCTTCTGAGTGGATTTTACCGTTGCGTCAACGTCGGCGCTTTCACTGCATCCTGCCAGCATGCAAACCAGCATGACCGCCGCCATGACTACCGCCGATATTTTTTTCACTTATTTTTTCTCCTTATAGGGTTTTTTGATATCGACCCAGCCCTCTTTGATAACCTGTCTTGCCCTGGCTATGGAGAGAGCCTTGTCGGGAATACTGTCGGTTATTGTCGAGCCGGCGGCAATATACGCTTTTTCTCCCACTTCAACGGGAGCGATAAGATTGGTGTTGCAGCCGATGAACGCGCCGTCGCCGATTTTGCAGCGCCACTTGTTTTTGCCGTCGTAGTTGCAGGTGACTGTGCCGCAGCCGAAATTCACGTCGCTTCCTACGTCGCTGTCGCCGATATATGTCAGGTGAGCGCTCTTTGAGCCTTCGCCGACAACGGAGTTCTTTACCTCAACGAAATTGCCGATGTGAACGCCTTTCTTGAGTACGGAATTAGCCCTTACCTTTACAAAAGGTCCGGCGTCAACATCATTTTCAACAGTGCTGTCAAGAATTTTGCAGTTGTCAAGAATAACATTGTTTCCTACGGTTGCGTTGTCAAGATAAGAGTTCGGGCCGATGGTACAGCTGTCGCCGATAACCGTGTCGCCCAGAATAATTGTGTTGGGCAGAATAACGGTGGAATTGCCTATTCTGACATCCTTGCCGATGATAACTCCGTCTGTGCACGGGATATCAACGCCCTCAAGCATAAGCTTTGTATTGATGTTCCTTCTCATTATATTGTTAAGGTCGTTAAGCTGCTTTCTGTCGTTTGCGCCCAGCACTACCTCGCTGTTTTCAACCACATAAGCTCCTGCATTTTTACCGGCGTTAATGAGTATTTCAAGGCTGTCGGTAAGATAATATTCGTTTTGAGCGTTTTCATTTGTGATGTTGTCAAGAGCGTAAAGAAGGTCTGCGCCGTTAAACCAGTAGCACCCGGCGTTTGATTCGTTGATTTTCTTTTCCTCTTCGGTGGCGTCCTTGTGCTCTACTATCCTTAAAAGAGTGCCGTTTTCATCGCGCTTGATATGACCGATTCCCTCAGTATCCTCAACAATAGCGCTGATGAGCGTGATGGAGTTGTTGTTTTCCTCATGATAGTCATACGCCTTGTTAATAGTCTCAGCATCCATAAGGGGACCGTCGCCGTTAAGGATAAGGATTTTATCGTCCTTGTGGGAATTTATAAAGTCTCTTGCCTGCATTACTGCGTGGCCTGTGCCAAGCTGCGGCTCCTGAAGAGCAGTTTTGATATCAGGTGAAAGATGCTCCTCCACTACCTCGTGCTTGTATCCGGTGATGACGCATATGTCCTTAACGCCGGCTTCCTTTACTGCGTCGATTACATAGTCAATCATAGGCTTGAATATAACATTGCACATTACTTTGGGGCAGTCCGCCTTCATTCTTGTGCCCTTGCCGCCTGCAAGTATTATAGCGCATTTCATAAGCTTTACCTCCGTCAGAGTGGAAATTGATAATATTTTATATAAACTAATTTTCGGTTTCATTTGACACCGTTACAATTATGCACCAAAATTATATTTTTTTCAAGCTAATTGATAATAATGGTAAAAAATTATTAAAAAACGTTTGTATTTTATTGAGTATTATGGTATAATTCTATCGCATTATACCAGCCTTTACATTTAGTAATGCCAAAACAGGCCGGTATAGTATCTAAATTTTAGTATATTATTTTAGGAGGTATACCCCGGTATGGCAAAAAAGTATTGTTATCTTTTTTCAGAAGGTAATGCTAACATGAGAGAGCTTCTCGGCGGTAAGGGTGCAAACCTTGCAGAAATGACCAACATCGGTCTTCCTGTTCCACAGGGCTTCACCATTACTACAGAAGCATGTACTCAGTATTACGAGGACGGCCGTAAGATCAATGACGAAATCATGGCTGAAATCAACGAGTACATCGGTAAGATGGAAGAAATCACCGGCAAAAAATTCGGTGACAAGGAGAATCCTCTTCTTGTATCAGTTCGTTCAGGTGCAAGAGCATCAATGCCCGGCATGATGGACACAATCCTTAACCTTGGTCTTAATGAGGACGTTGTTCTGGCTATCGCTGAAAAGTCAGGCAATCCGAGATGGGCTTGGGACTGCTACAGAAGATTTATCCAGATGTATTCCGACGTTGTTATGGAAGTCGGCAAGAAGTATTTTGAAGAGCTCATCGATGAGATGAAGGCTAAGAAGGGCGTTACACAGGACGTTGACCTTAACGCTGATGACCTCAAGGAGCTTGCTGCTCAGTTTAAGGCTGAATATAAGGAAAAGATCGGCGAGGACTTCCCGTCTGATCCTAAAGAGCAGCTTATGGGCGCTGTAAAGGCTGTTTTCCGTTCATGGGACAACCCTCGTGCAAACGTTTACCGTCGTGACAACGATATCCCTTATTCATGGGGTACTGCTGTTAACGTACAGTCAATGGCATTCGGTAACATGGGCGATGACTGCGGTACAGGCGTTGCTTTCACACGTGACCCTGCAACCGGTAAGAAAGGCCTCTTCGGCGAATTCCTTACAAACGCTCAGGGCGAGGACGTTGTTGCCGGTGTTCGTACACCTATGCACATCTCCGAGATGGAGCAGAAATTCCCTGAAGCTTTTGCTAAGTTCACAAAAGTTTGCGAAACACTTGAAAATCATTACAGAGACATGCAGGATATGGAATTTACCGTTGAGCACGGCGAGCTTTACATGCTTCAGACTCGTAACGGTAAGAGAACAGCTCAGGCTGCTCTTCAGATTGCATGCGACCTTGTTGACGAGGGTATGAGAACTCCTCAGGAAGCTGTTGAGATGATCGACCCGCGTAACCTTGACACTCTTCTTCATCCTCAGTTTGACGCTGAAGCACTGAAGAAAGCTACTCCTGCCGGCAAGGGTCTCGGCGCTTCACCGGGTGCTGCTTGCGGTAAGGTAGTATTCACAGCTGACGACGCTGTTGAGTGGAACAAAAACGGCGAGAAGGTTGTACTTGTTCGTCTTGAAACATCACCTGAGGATATCACAGGCATGAAGGCTTCACAGGGTATCCTTACAGTTCGCGGCGGTATGACATCACACGCTGCCGTTGTTGCCCGTGGTATGGGTACTTGCTGCGTATCAGGCTGCGGCGATATCACCATGGACGAGGCTAACAAGAAGTTTACTCTTGCTGGCAAGGAATATCACGAGGGTGACTATATCTCCATCGACGGTTCAACCGGTAACATCTATGACGGTATCATTCCTACAGTAGACGCAACAATCTCCGGCACATTCGGCAGAATTATGGCTTGGGCTGACGAGTACAGAACTCTTAAGGTTCGCACAAACGCTGATACTCCTGCTGACGCTAAGAAAGCACGTGAGCTTGGCGCTGAGGGAATCGGTCTTTGCCGTACAGAGCATATGTTCTTTGAGGAAGACAGAATCGCTGCATTCCGTGAGATGATCTGCTCTGACACTGCTGAGGAAAGAGAAGCTGCTCTTGAGAAGATCCTGCCTTATCAGCAGGGCGACTTTGAGGCTCTCTATGAGGCTCTTGAAGGCTGTCCGGTAACAATCCGTTTCCTTGACCCACCTCTTCACGAGTTCGTTCCTACAGAAGAGGAAGACATCAAGAAGCTTGCTGACGCTCAGGGCAAATCCGTTGAGGATATCAAGGCTATCATTGCTTCTCTTCACGAGTTCAACCCGATGATGGGTCACCGTGGACTTCGTCTTGCTGTAACATATCCTGAAATCGCTAAGATGCAGACAAAGGCAGTTATTCGTGCTGCTATCAATGTTCAGAAAGCTCATCCGGACTGGAATGTTGCTCCTGAAATCATGATTCCTCTTGCCTGCGATACAAAAGAGCTCAAGTATGTTAAGGACATCGTAGTAGCAACAGCTGATGCTGAGATTGCTGCTGCCGGTGTTGATATGAAGTATGAAGTAGGTACAATGATCGAGATTCCGAGAGCTGCTCTTACAGCTGGCGATATCGCTAAGGAAGCTGAGTTCTTCTGCTTCGGTACCAACGACCTTACTCAGATGACATACGGCTTCAGCCGTGATGACGCCGGTAAGTTCCTCGATGCATATTATGATGCTAAGATCTTTGAGAACGATCCGTTTGCTAAGCTTGATCAGGTTGGCGTTGGCCAGCTTATGAAGATGGCTGTTACTAACGGTAAGGCTACCCGTCCTGACCTCCACTGCGGTATCTGCGGTGAGCACGGCGGCGACCCAAGCTCAGTAGAGTTCTGCCACAACATCGGTCTTGATTATGTATCATGCTCACCATTCAGAGTACCGATCGCTCGTCTTGCTGCTGCTCAGGCTGCAATTAAGGCAAGCAAATAATCAAGTATAAAAACAGGCAAATTTAAACTTTGCTGTAAACTTGTATAATAAAACTAATCCCCGATTACAGAGATGTAATCGGGGATTTTTGTATATATTCGGTTATTTAAAACATATCTATTTATACATTTTAAAAATATAATATCTATAATAAATGCAGTAAATTATTTCTCAGCTTTTTTGCTCTTTTCTCTGAATATTTTACCGAAAATAAATCTTACAAGAGGACCTGCAACAAATATCTGCCAGAAGAAAGCCATGGAAAAATTTTTTACTGTAAGTCCTGCCCATGTGGCAACAATTTCGGAATTAAAACCGCCGTTAAAAAGTATTGTTGCCGCAAAGCTCATCATAGGACACATAAATAAAATTGAAAATACTGAAATGGCAAGAATGATAAAAATCGGTCTGTCTTTTTGGGGATTTAACACTTTAAAAGCACATTTCTTTGCCAGCGGGCCTGCAATTAACATATCAAGAACAAATCCGATAGCACACATAATGGGCATTTCGCTCAAAGCGGCAACAAACACTTTGTTTTGCATGCCGCCCATAGCAAACGCAATGTTGTAGCAAACCATAGCATAAACCATAACGATAACCATAAAGACGGTGAAAATAACTTCCTGTAATTTAGTTTTTGGCATAATAATCAATCTCCTTTGTATTTGAATTTTTGCTATTGCAACAAAAAAAGACAGAGTGAAACTATCGTCTCGCTCTGTCTTTGACATAACTGCAACTACCGTTAACGGTGTGCATTCTATCACAGAAAATTTTAAAAGTCAACAGCAAATTTTCTCGGTTTTTAGGGGAAATTATGACTTTTCAGGGTGCAAATAATTGCAACCATTTTAAGATTGATTAATATTTACTTGGCTGTGAAATGCAGCTTATTATTCTGACTCTGATTCGGCTTCTTCGGCTATAATATCAGCCGAGCTTTTGTTATATATATAATCTTTGAGCATCTCTTTATTTTCCTCGGTATTGATGCTTATGACGCTGTTGCCGCTTATGGTGGCGTAGTCCCAAGTGCCCTCGAATGGTACCTTTGTCTGGTGCATTTCTCCGCTAAGGCAGATAAGCGCTTGAGCCGCAACTGACATAAGCTCACCTTTACTTAGGTTTGTTTCAATATAAGGGGCTGAGTTAAAAGCCATTTTGTAGAGCTTAAAGGGATTTGAGCTTTTTGCACTGCTGAGGATAGCGCTCATAACAGTGCGCTGGCGCTGTGTTCTGACAAAGTCCGTGTCGATTTTTCTGATTCGGCAGTAAGCCAGCGCCTGCTCGCCGGAAAGCTTGTATTTGCCGGCTTCAAGGGTAACGTTACCGTATCGGTTAGGATGATTTGTAACCTCGTCCGCCTCTTCCTGCGTTACGTCAACTTCAACGCCGCCGAGACTGTCAACCAGAACCTTGAACATCTCAAAATCAGCAACGGCATAGCCGTCTATTTTTATTCCGAAATTATATTCAATTGCGTCCACAACTCCCTGATATCCGCCGGAAGAACAAGCGGCGTTAAGCCTCTGCTCGTATCCGAGGGTGGGAATGTATATCCAGGTGTCCCTGAGGAAAGATACCATCTTAATGCATCTGTGCTTTGCATCCAGTGAAACCAGCATCATCGTGTCGGAACGTGTCTCTTCGGCATTTTCGTCTGATCTGGCGTCCACACCGAGTATCAGAATATTCTTTACCATTGAGCTGCTTTCAAGAGAATCGGCGGAGACATACTCGTTCTCAATCTTGTCACTGTAGTTGATCCTGCCCATGACAACTCCCACAGAGCCTACAATAATAAGAACAAGTACCAGCACGAAAGCAAGTATTCCCTTGCCCACGGACATTTTAGGGAGTTTGCCTTTTTTGTTCGGGGCTTTTTTGTTTTTACCTGACGAGGAATTATGACTTTTTGCGGGCTTGTCCGTACTTCTTCTTACACGCTCATGCTGACGTGTGTTCGCCGACGGTTCAAAGTCGGTGGGAGTCTCGCTTCTGAATCGCTGAGGCGGCTCCAGATTGTTGCTTCTGACAGACTGCGTGGGAATATCGCATGGGTTTATTCCGTTTTCGTCATATACATTCCTTTGACTCTGTCTTGTGTCGCTTTTCCTCTGCCTGTTATTAAAATTCAGATCCACCGGACTGTAGCCGTAATAGTTCTCGTCCTCCGGCACAGTTCTGTCCAGGTCGTTATTGCGGTTTCTTTTTTCGGGATCAAAGCCTTTGTTTTCAAAACGCGGCATTATATCCACCTCCACAGATATCTTACTGCATATCGCCGCCGATTTCAACACTCATTTTATAAAATATAATTGACATGCAACCGTGGTTGGAATAAAATATAAATGCGAGTTGGCTTGGCAATTGCGTACTTCCGGAATGAACGAATACGTCAGGAAGGCTGTATGAGGAAAGTCCGAGCAGCGCAGAGCAGGATGACGGCTAACGGCCGCCGAGGGTGACCTTAGGGAAAGTGCAACAGAAATATACCGCCTCATATTGGTTGAAGGTCTCCGTCATCGTCAACCAGAGGTAAGGGTGGAAAGGCGAGGTAAGAGCTCACCGAGGAAGTGGAGACATTTCCTGCCATGTAAACCCCATCCGCTGCAACATCGACTAAAGGGTTGTTTGCTCGACACATAACTTTGAAAGATGGCTGGAGCGCAGGAGCAATTCTGCGTCGAGATAGATAATTGCCCACGACAGAACTCGGCTTACTGCCAACTCGCACTTTAGATTTTTACGAATGAGGGATCTCTTATGCTGGTTAATATGAGGGAGCTTTTGGCTGACGCCATGGACGGCAATTACGCTGTCGGCTCGTTTTCCGTGGCTAATATGGAAATGGTTTTGGGCGTGCTTAAAGCCGCTGAAGAGCTGAAGGCTCCGGTGATTTTGCAGATTGCTGAGGTAAGGCTCAAGCAGAGTCCGCTGGAGGTTATCGGACCGCTGATGGTGGCGGCGGCTGAGAATGCATCTACCCCTGTGGCGGTGCATTTTGACCACGGCAAAACACTGGAAAAAATCACTCAGGCGCTTGACATCGGATTCACTTCCGTAATGTTTGACGGCTCCCACCTGCCGCTGGAAGAAAATATTGAGTTTACAAAAAGAGTAATTTCCGTTGCTGACGAATACGACGCCGCCGTTGAGGCTGAAATCGGATGCGTCGGCGGCTCTGAGGACGGCTCTGAGGATATCGCAATAAACTGCACCAAGACTGAAGACGCAGTACGCTTTGAGTCGGAAACTCAGGTGGACGCGCTGGCAATCGCTATCGGCAATGCCCACGGCAATTACAAGAGTACGCCAAACCTCAGATTTGATATTCTTGAAGATGTTGAGAAAAATACGGACGTTGCCCTTGTGCTTCACGGCGGAACGGGAATAACTCCTGAGGATTTTGTCAGATGTTCCCATACGGGAATTAAAAAGATAAATATAGCCACCGCAACCTTTGATTCTGTTGAAAAAACCGTCAGCTCATGGTATAATGACGGTAAAATAAAAGGATATTATGACCTTCAGGCAGCCGAGGTTGAGGGCGCTTATCAGAACGCCAAAAAGCATATCCTGATTTTCGGCAGCGATAATAAGGCATAATAATTTTTAAATGAGGTAAGAATTTATGAAATACGTTGAGTTTGATATGTCAAAGCCGCTTGATTTTATTCCTATCGGCAGAATTGCTATAGATTTTAATCCTACGGACATGTATATGCCGCTGAGCGAGTCCTCCAATTTTAACAAATATGTGGGCGGTTCCCCTGCCAATATTGCTGTAGGACTTGCACGTTTGGGATGCAAAGTCGGTTTCTGCGGCTGCGTCAGCAATGACCAGTTCGGTGATTTTGTTGTGGATTATTTTGAAAAAGAGGGTATCGACACAAGCCATATAACAAGGGCTAAGAACGGCGAGTGCATAGGTCTTACCTTTACAGAAATACTCTCGAAGGAAAAGTCATCAATACTTATGTACCGTGACAATGTTGCGGATTTCTGCATGGAACCTGAGGATATTGAAGAGGATTATATCGCCAGCGCTAAGGCTATCGTTATCAGCGGCACGGCGCTTGCAAAATCTCCCTCACGTGAGGCATGCCTCAAGGCTGTGATGCTGGCAAAGAAAAACAATGTCAGAATTATTTTTGATATTGACTACCGTGAATATACTTGGAAATCTAAGGACGAGATAGCTGTTTACTACAGCCTTGTTGCTCAGAATGCGGATATCATCATGGGATCAAGAGAGGAATTTGACCTTACTGAGGGTATCGTAGGAGTTAAGGAATCCGATATGGAATCAGCCAAATACTGGCAGTCCTTCGGCGCCGCAATCTGCGTTATCAAGCATGGCAAGGAAGGCTCAACAGCTTACACCAACGACGGCAAGTTCTATTCCATCAAGCCTTTCCCGGCAGTTAAGCTCAAGGGCTTCGGCGGCGGCGACGGCTACGGCTCATCATTCCTGTACAGCCTGCTTCAGGGCAAGGAAATTATTGAGTGCCTTGAATTCGGTTCCGCCTCAGCATCTATCCTTATTTCCGCTCACTCCTGCTCAGACGCTATGCCGTCGGCAAAGCAGGTGGAGGAATTCATCAGGAAGAGCAAGGAAGAATACGGCGAAATGGTGGCAAGAGTATAAATTTATAGGAGAATAAATTCACGGGGCATATTTTCTCCGTGAATTTTTTTAAATTATGGAAAATAAATTAAGTACCAATCAGATAAACAAAAACAAATCAGGCAGAAATTACGGCATTGACCTTCTGAGATGCTTTGCAATGATAATGATAGTAATGCTTCATACTCTGTCACGCAGCGGTCTGCTCACTGAAACCGAGGTGGCGTCGTTTAAGTATGAGGTAGTGTGGTTTATTGAAATTTTCTGCTATTGTGCTGTGGACTGCTTTGTTATAATAAGCGGCTACGTGGGACTGCGCTCAAAATTCAGAATATCAAGGATATTGCTGCTGTGGCTTCAGGTGGTGTTTTATAACGCCGTGCTGACAGTGGTTGTTCAGGGTATCAGCGGCGAGCTGAACGCTGTCAGCGTTTTGAGAGCGTTCTTGCCGGTGTCTACAGACGCTTACTGGTTTTTTACCCAGTATTTTGCGCTGTGCTTCTTTATGCCGCTTATCAATAAGTTAGTGATGACCGTTAAGGTAAGGCAGAGCGCCTTTTTCCTGGGGGCAATGCTGGTTCTCTTTTCTGTTATGCCGATGATTTACGCAATCCCCGTGGATATTCTCGGTGAGTTTAACGAAAAGCTTTTCTTTACCGAGCGTGGCTACAGTGTTCTCTGGATGATAGTAATGTATTTTATGGGAGCGCTTTTGAAAAGATTTGTGGACGAAGGCGGACTCAGCCGTGTGAAAGCGCCTGTATACGCTGCCGTGGTTTTGATAAGCGATATAATAATTTGGGCAATACAGTACGTATGCGTCAGCGGCGATGAGGTGTATTCACACTACTTTGTTGTATCGTACACTTCGCCGTTTGTGGTAGCAGCCGCAGCGGGACTTGTGATGTTATTTTCAAAATTTAAGTTCAGACCGGGTATCGGAAAGGCGATTTCCGCTGTTTCGGCAGGCGCATTTTCGGTATATTTGATTCACTCTCAAAATGACGTTTATCCGCTGTTTAAGACGCTGGTTGAGCAGATGCTCGATTACAGAGTCTTAAAGCTTTTGCCGTGTTTGCTGTTTACGGTCGTTTTCGTATTCATAGTCGGTATTGTTGCCGATTTTGTAAGGCAGTTGCTTTTCAAGGCTTTAGGTATTAACAAACTGTGCAAAAAATCTGATAAACTGTTTAAAAGTGTATCGGATGGTGAAATATAATAATAGACAATTGGCTAATAGTGTTGACATTAGAGTAAAAATATGGTATATTCAGCTTGTCGGGGGAGTAATTCCACGTGATTCCGTAACGCGAGCTAAATCAACAGCTTGCCGAAAGGCTGGTTTAGTTTTAAAGAATGAGACTCGTACATAGAGAAATACTATGTACGGGTTTATTTTTTTATAAATATAAATATAAAATTTAAGGAAGGGATCGCATGAAAGAGTATCTAAAAGATGTTTCGCTTGTTTATGAGCAGGTGCAGTCTTCTGAAAAGGGACTTGATTCGTCAGAGGCGGCACAAAGGCTGGAGAAAAACGGAAAAAACAAGCTTGCTGAGGGTAAAAAAGAGTCGATTTTCCACAAGTTTCTCATGCAGCTTGCCGACCCGATGATAATTATACTTATCGTAGCGGCTGTGATATCCGCTGTTACCGCATATATCGGCGGCGAGAATGAGGGATATGCTGACGTAATAATTATCCTTATTGTTGTATTAATCAATGCGGTTCTTGGTGTGTATCAGGAGAGCAAAGCGGAGAAGGCAATAGAAGCACTTCAGGAGATAGCCGCCGCAACCAGCAAGGTTATGCGTGACGGCAAGCTCACTGATATCAGATCAGAGGACCTTGTTACCGGCGATATTGTTATTCTGGAAGCCGGCGACAGCGTTCCTGCCGATTGCCGTATTGTGTCGTGTGCCTCAATGAAGATAGAGGAAGCCGCCCTTACCGGAGAATCAGTTCCGGTTGAAAAGCAGAGTGAAGTTATCCATGCCGGCAAAGACGGGGATATTCCCCTGGGCGACAGAAAAAATATGTGCTACATGGGTTCAAACGTTGTTTACGGTCACGGCAAAGCCGTAGTAGTAGCCACGGGTATGGATACCGAAATGGGCAAAATCGCCGACGCTTTGGTAACCGCCGAAAATAACGAAACTCCGCTTCAAATAAAGCTGAATCAGCTTTCAAAAATTCTTTCTTTTATTGTTCTCGGCATTTGCGTTTTCATTTTCGTGTTTGATATCATACGAAGCGTTGTTACCGGAGCCGACATGAGCTTTGCTTCCGTTTTGGACACATTTATGATTGCCGTTTCGCTGGCAGTTGCCGCTATTCCCGAGGGACTTGCGGCTGTTGTTACCATAGTCCTTTCAATCGGCGTAACTAAGATGAGTAAGCGCAATGCCGTTATCCGTCAGCTTACTGCGGTGGAAACGCTGGGCTGTACCCAGGTAATCTGCTCCGACAAAACTGGCACGCTGACTCAAAACAAAATGACCGTTGTGGAATACAGGGGCGATGATGAAAAACTGCTTGCTTCCGGAATGGCGCTTTGCAGTGACGCTCAGCTTACACCTGACGGCGAGGTAAAGGGAGAGCCTACCGAGGCGGCGCTGGTGGCTTATGCTCAAAAGCTGGGACTGCCGAAATACGACATAGAAAAATCTTTCCCGAGAGTAATGGAGGCGCCCTTTGATTCCTCAAGAAAGATGATGTCAACGGTTCATAAATCTGAAAACGGATTTGTTCAGTATACCAAGGGCGCACCTGACGTGGTTCTCTCACGCTGTGTATCGTATTATGAAAACGGCAAGACTCTGCCTATGACGGATGAGAAAAGAGAACAGATTCTCAGCGACAATAAAAACATGGCGGACAGGGCGCTGCGTGTTCTGTGCTGTGCCATGAGAACGTATAAGACTAAGCCGGAAAACGATTCGCCCGAAGCTCTTGAGCAAAATCTTTGTTACTTGGGACTTACCGGAATGATTGACCCTGTTCGTCCTGAAGCTGTTGAGGCAATCAAGAAGAGCCGCAGTGCCGGCATAAGACCTGTTATGATAACCGGCGACCATAAGGATACTGCCGTTGCCATAGGCAGGGATTTGGGAATAATTCAGAATGAGAGCGAGGCAATTACAGGAGCCGAGCTTGACAAAATCAGCGATGACGAACTTCATAACAGTATTGACAAATATTCTGTTTACGCTCGTGTTCAGCCTGAGCACAAGGTGAGAATAGTCAATGCCTGGAGGTCAAAGGGCAAGATAACCGCTATGACCGGTGACGGTGTAAACGACGCTCCGTCCATTAAAAATGCCGATATCGGAATCGGCATGGGAATAACCGGCACCGACGTTACAAAAAATGTGGCTGATATGGTGCTGGCGGACGATAATTTCGCCACGATAATTTCTGCTGTGGAAGAGGGCAGAAGAATTTATGACAATATAAGAAATTCCATTCAATTTTTGCTGTCCTCAAACTTGTCCGAGGTTATTTCCATTTTTGTCGCTACCATGTTCGGATTTACGCTGTTTGAGCCTGTTCACCTGCTGTGGATAAACCTTATAACCGACTGCCTTCCGGCTCTTGCTCTGGGACTTGAAAAGGGCGAAAAGGATATTATGAAACGCTCGCCCCGTGATTCAAAGGACGGTATTTTTGCCGGTGGTCTGGGATTCGATGTGGTATATCAGGGACTTATGGTGTCCGTTTTGACTCTGCTTGCGTATTTCTTCGGCACAAATCAGCTTGGTATCACGCTTGCCACGGGCTCACCTGAGGTCATCCACGAAAACGGAATGACCATGGCATTTTTGACTCTTGCTATGTCGGAGATATTCCACTCGTTTAATATGCGTTCACGCCGCCAGTCCATTGCGAAAATGGGCGGCATAAACTGGTATCTGGTAGGCGCTATGGTTTTGAGTCTTGTGCTTTCTACAGCGGTAATTTATGTTCCGTTTCTTGAGACTGCTTTCGGCTTTGCTCACATCAGCCTTGTGGAATACGGTATTGCGCTGGCGCTTTCCGTATGTGTTATCCCCATTGTTGAGATTGTAAAAGCAATTCAAAGAGCGCTGAAAAAATAAATAAAAAATTAATGACCTGAACTTTTGGTTCAGGTCATTTTTTTGTGATAGCGCAGTTTAAATTTTTTAAATCATTAATATTGATGAAATATTATGGCGTTTGATGCGGGACAATAATGAAAACTTACTTGTTTAAAAGTTAAATCCGTTATAACCCCAGTGCTCGATTTCCGTATATTTTACATAAACTCTGTCTGATTTTATGCCCATATACTTTTCTGCCGCGTTGCATAGCCTGCCTGTCAGATCGTCATAGGCGTCGCCTGACGCTTTTCCGAAAATCGCCACCTCAAACATAACGCAGGGCTCATCACTGCCCTTGAACCACATATCAAGTCCGTCGCTGATCTCCACCATAAGCCAGGCTTCGCTCTTGCCGGGAATTGCGGTTATAGCTGACCCCAGCTCTGCTTTGAGAGCGGCTTTCTCCTCGGTGATGTTTTTGTTTGTTTTTACCTCAATAAAAGGCATAATGTTCCCTCCGTTAAATTAATTTATATTTAAGTGAAAGAATTTTCACTCAGATGCATTTTTGCCGTGACCATTTCCGTTGCCGTTGCCATTACCGCTTCCGTTACCGTAACCATTACCGTCACCGCTGCTGTTGCCATTTCCATTACCATTACCGTTGCCGGTGGCGTTAGTCGTATTGCTGTTTGCGTCATCGGAATTTATCATATTTCTTATCTCACGTATGGACATATTGCGTACATCGTCAACTGTAATGTCGGGATTTATTTCTTTAAGCTCCAGGTATGCACGGTATTTTCCTGTGGAAATGCCTGCTTCTTTTGCCGCTTCAATATCCTCCTGGTTATACATGCAGTAAACATTTTGGGTGTTGACAGGAGTGCCGTTGCATATTGTCTGACGGAGTTCTTCGCTTCTGTTTGACATTCGGCTCGACACGGTTACCTCCACGGTGCCGTCGTCCTGCTGTGCGGCGGTAACCTCTTCACTTTGCAGAATTTCATTTATCGCGTCGGTGCAGTACATGTTTTTTACATCCAGGCTTTCAGCCAGCTCTTCTCCGTCGTCATTATATCCTGTTACGCCGACAACTCGGTCATAGACATTCATTCTCAGCTCAACAGAGGGATTGATGTCGATACTTACAGATGACACGGGAGAGGCGTAGGATACATATCCGCCGCCTGCCAGGATGAATACCATTATTCCGGCAAGCGCCATTGCGGTCCGCTTCACGGGAGAAAAGTATTTTTTCTCGCTGTATGCCGCTTTTTTTGCTATATTAGCCTTTGTGTCGGAAATCAGGTCCTTGTCAGCATGTACACGGTCAAAGGCGTCTTTAAAATCTTTTTCAAAATTCATCGTATTCCAGCTTCTCTTTCAGCATATTTCTTGCTCTTGCCAGCAGGGTGTACACTGTGTTGGCATTTTTGTTTAACATTTCTGCTATCTCAACGGCGGAATATCCCTCGTAATAATAGAGATAAACAACATCCTTGTATTTTTTCGGCAGTGAGAGCACCGCCTCCATAACGCCCTCTGCATGGTCTGATTTTTCGCTTTGCAGAAAAGGAAGTTCATCTATCGGGACTGTCCGGCTGCGAAAAAAACTCTTGAGCAAATCCTTGCATTTGTTTATTGTAACACGGATGATCCATGCTTTTTCATGCTCCTGGCTCTCAAACTCAAGAGTGCTGGTGGCATATTTCAGGAATACCTCCTGAAATATATCTTCCGTGTCTGACCGGTTTTTCAGATGAAGCATACAGATACGGGTGACGGTATCCGCATACCGGTCTATCGCCCGATTTACTTCCTGTTCACTGCGCATGGCTTTTCCTCTTTATTTATTGTTTGAGTATCTGCTGGCGTTGCAGTTGTTTCTGCCGTTTGAGTTATTTGAATTATTGCCCTGACCGCCGCCGTTTCTCTCACGATAACGGTTTGCGTCGCCTTCATTGGCACAGGTGCCGTCCTGACGGTTGTCGCATACACCGTCGTTGTCTTCGTCAACATAGTTGTTCTGGTTTGCGCCTGATGAGCAGTTTTGTGCATACGCGCAAGCATTGCCTGCACGGCATATTCCGTTTGCGGCGCTGCCTGAGTCTGCGGCGGGCGCTGCTGTGGCGATTATTCCTGCCGGAAGAAGTAAAACCGCTGCCATAAGGCTGATCAAAAATCTCTTTTTCATAATAAAAACCTCCTGAAATTTATAAAATTCAATTGCGAATTTCAACAATAATACGATTGAAACTCTAAAATCCTTTCATTATTTTGAAAAAATTTTGAAATTTTATTTTTCAGGAGGCTTTTGATAGATTTATTCGATAATGCTGAAGTTTGGGTAGTATCTGAACTTTACCTGGCCGATTATTTTGCTCTTGTCGACATACTTGTTGTTCCAGTATCTGGAATCCCAGCTGGAGTTTCTGTTGTCGCCCATCATAAAGTAACAGTTCTCAGGTACCTGGTACGGGCCGAAATTTCCCGTGGGGGTGCAGTTGGTAACGAAGCTGTCATCAAGCTGAATCATTTCACCGTCGGTTTTTGTAACATAAACAATTCCCTTTACAATTTCAACCGTTTCACCGGGAAGACCGATAACTCTCTTTACAAAATATTGGCTCTCGTCATCGGGATATTTAAAAATAACTACGTCATACCTCTCAGGGTCATCGTTGATGTAGGCAAGACGGCTGGCAATTATCCTGTCCTTTTCCTCAATGGTGTTTTTCATAGAGCCGGTAGGAACAACGGCATTGGCAAACACAAAGGTCTTAAGAATGATAGCCACCACAACCGCCAAAGCAATCGGAATACAAAAATCAATTGCCTCGCGTATCTTGCTTTTATTCTTTTTGTCCGTTTTCTCTGCCGTGGAGCTCTCGGGTTGTGAAATTTTTTCGGCTTGCGCTTCATTCTGCTCGATGCTCTCCACTTCCTTTGTGGGGCTTTTTATTCCGCCGAGCTGTACCTCGGTATCAAAAAATTCCGCACCGCAGTTAGCGCATTTATACCAGTCGCCTGTTTTAATCAGGGTGTCATTTCCGCATTTTTTACATTTCATAATATTATTTCTTCTTTCTTCTTCTGCCGGTTTTTGACAGCATGCCTTTGAGAGTGATTATTTCATCATAGGATGTGGCTTTGTTTGTAACCGTGAATTCCTCGGCGCCTCCGTAAAATTCTGTAGCTATTTCAGCCTTTGAATCGGGGGAATAAGCGGAGCAGTCAAGGTGCTTGTCGATATAAAGCTTAATCATGCGGTTCTTTTCTCTTACTATTGTAATTCTATGCCTGTCGCCACTGATAATGCTTTGAGAATGAATTTCACAGTCATCGCATTTAACGTTTATAAAGCCTTTTTCTATATTAATTCTGATGTCGTCATTTTCTGCTATCATGCAGTTTTCTTCACCGGAATAAAGGAATGAAACAGTAAATTCGTTTGAACCTTTGATATAGTCGAATCTTCTGTCACTGTGACCGAACTGGAATATCTTGACCTCAAAGGGCTTGAGCGTCAGGTCTATCTTGTCGCCATATGAATAACTGTCATAGCTTTCCGTGGCGCTTTCATTATATATATTATAGCGCCTTACGTCTTTCATGTCCTCGGGACAGCCCATAAGTTTGTTAAGCGTCAGAGTAACAGGGGCTTTTTCGTCGGTGGGATTCCTTAGAGCGATTATGCCGTCGCCTTTATCTGTCCAGCCGAAATAGCCGTAAACGTTGTTATCCTCAGGGTCTCCTCCGAAGAAGCTGACTTTTTGGAGAACATCGTAATTGCTTTTCTGCCACTGAACAACCGAAGAGAGCGTGCGCCATTTCGTTTTGTTCATTTTGTTGTAGCTGAAGTACAGCTCGTTGAGGGCTTGTCCGCGGCAGGCATTGAAATAAAGAAATTTCTCAAATTCCTCGTCGGTATAATCAATGTCGGCGCAGTTGCCGTAAATCGGCTCGTGGTTGTAGATATATTTGTTAGGAATCTGAAGCGCACGCCTGCAAAGCAAGTCATAATATCTTGCGTCACGGTAAGTCAGCTCCGCGTCAAGACGTGACTGCTCCTCAAGATTTTCGGAAAATCCGATGTCGTTGCTGTTTTGCAGCCAAATGCTGTTTACATATTGCAGCCACCAGGGTGACGGATTAACATAGCAGGTCATGTTCAGCCAAATGTTCTTGCCCTGATTTTTTCTGAATTTTCGCAGGTCTTTGAATATTTCTATCCAGCCTTCCCACATTTCGGTGATGTAATACATATCGTTTTCACCGCCGACGGAGTGGTTGTGCTTCGGGTTATTACAGGGAACAAGGCAAAAGCCGTCCAGCTTCCAGTAATTTATGTCAAAATCCCTTGTTGTGTTGATGAGAAAATCACGGATATTCTTCTGATAGGTTCTGTCACCCACGCAGATATCCTTTGACTGGGCATTGTATGAGCCGAAGCCGCTTTTTTCCATCTTCTTGGCGAATTTAGTCTGGTAATTATATCCGCCTCTGGGGCTTATCCACAAGCCGAATGATGAGCCGAGACGGTTGGAAATTGTCGCGGCGTCGTAGAATTTGTTAGGAAATTTCTTGTTGATACTCCAAAACGGCGCCTTGTAATCATTCCAGCCGTCGTCGATAACATAGGCGTCGATTGGCGGGATACCGTTTGAGGTGAGGTTTTTCTCAATCTCAAAGAATGATTTTTCGATATTGTCGGCGTCAATGCTGAGCATATGGTCGTACCAGCTGTTGTATTGAAGACGAAAATCAGTCCCCGCCGCAATATCGTCGATATAGTCATAAAATGCTCTTTGAACATCCACCATGGTGTTGCTTTTGGCGCCGCCCATTACCGTAACAGGGCAGTAAAATTCACCCTGAACATTTTTGCCAAGATAGTATTTTACCTGACCGATGCCGTAAACGATTGCGTTTTGGGTAGCGGGGAATTCACAGCCGAAGAAAAGGCTGTCAATGTAAAACGGCTGACCCAGCGAAGAATGAAAGCCGCTCAGCTCCGTCCCCTCAATATCGGTGGGAACAGAGAAATGCGTTTTTGAATTGATGATTCCCACATGCTCAAGGAGTATATAGTCTATTATTTTGTCGTTTGACTGGGTGAAGGATATTTGCTTCCTGAGGGTGTTGCCGTCCTCGCCTGCCCAGTAGGTCATGGTTACGGTTATGCCGTTGCTCTCCTCAAAGGTGAAGGACAGCCTGCCTTTCTCCTGATTGTGACCGGTAACCTTTAATCCCTTGGAGGTGAACTCCGTGCCGTCAGTAAAATGAAACAAAAACTCAACGCTGTTGCCGTCGGGCACAAGGTCCATGCCGGAAAGAGTATTTCTTATCTGGGAGGCATAAAGATTGCCTTCAAAAACCTTGAATTCACGCTGAAGAATCCTGCTTTCAAGTCTTAACATATTTTATCCTCTCGTTTGATTAGTATATGGCGGTGTGTGCAAAAGCAGTTAGATTTTTTCATTGATTTTTTCCAGCGCTTTTGCCAGCTGGTCCGGGCATGAGGTGGATTTGAAACCGCACTGGATCCCCTTAAGCGCGCCTATTACCTCGTCCAGGGTCTTGCCTTTGGCAAGAGCTGATATGCCCTTGAGATTGCCGTTGCATCCGCCCAAGAACTTGATGTCGCCGATAGTTTTGTCGTCATTGATGTCTATTGTTATCTGCTGTGAGCAGACTCCGACCGGTTTGTAAGTATATGTCATAATCTGTATCTCCTTTATGTATATATAACATTATACATATATTTTTTCTCCATTGCAATATTTTAACACTTGTCAGGTAAAATATTTACAATTGATTAGTATTATTTTTTCAATATTATTTATTGAATTATATTTTCTGTTATGATATCATAAAAATCGAACAAAGAGCGTTTTAACGGCGCTTTAATTTTTAGCTGAGAGGTAAAATTTATGGAAAAATTAAAGGTTGGCATCATAGGTGCCGGACGTATCGGACAGGTACACGCAAAATCAATTACATATCATATCCCCCAGGCTGAGCTTGTGGCAGTTTCTGATATATATGTTGAGGGTGCAAAAAAGCTCGCACAGGAGCTTGGTATACCGAATTACTATGAGGATTATCATGATATTCTTAATGACCCTGAAATCAAGGCAGTGCTTGTCTGCTCTTCCACAGACACTCATGCTGATATAGCTATTGAGGCAGCCAAGGCAGGCAAGCACATTTTCTGTGAAAAGCCTGTAGATTTGACTGTTGATAAAATCAAGGCGGTTATAAAGGCTGTTGACGAGGCGGGAGTTAAGCTCCAGATAGGTTTCAACCGCCGCTATGACCACAATTTCGCTCATATCAAGCAGCTGGCAAACGACGGCAAACTGGGCGATCTTCAGACAATTAAAATCACATCAAGGGACCCGGAGCCGCCTTCAATTGCATATGTTAAGGTTTCCGGCGGTATCTTCCTTGATATGACGGTGCATGATTTTGATATGGCACGCTTTATCGGCGGCGAGGTTGACGAGGTGTACGCAAACGCAGCTGTTACAGTTGACCCGGCTATCGGCGAAGCAGGCGACGTTGATACTGCGCTTGTTGCTCTTAAATTTAAGAGCGGAGCTATCGGCGTTATCGACAACTGCCGCAAGGCGGCTTACGGCTATGACCAGAGGCTTGAGGTGTTCGGCAAGAAAGGTCAGGCAAGCGCTGCCAACGACACTCCCACTCGTGTTGAGTTTATGGATGAGAACGGTGCCGTAACCGACAAGCCGCTCTATTTCTTCTTGGAAAGATACATGCAGTCTTTTACAGACGAAATGACTGAGTTTATCGACTGCGTAGTAAACGATAAGCCCACAAAAACAACTGTCTACGACGGACTTGAGGCACTTCGTCTTGGTCTTGCCGCAAAGCTTTCCGTTAAGGAAAACAGACCGGTTAAACTTTCGGAAATAGAGGGTTGATTATATGAATCGTATCAGACTTACAATGTCACAGGCGCTTGTAAAGTTCCTTGACAATCAGTACATCGAATGTGACGGCGTTGAAACAAAATTCGTAAACGGAATTTTCGGAATTTTCGGCCACGGCTGCGTTGTAGGCGTCGGACAGGCTCTTGAGCAGGGCGGCCATAGCCTTAAATTCTATCAGGGTAAAAACGAGCAGAATATGGCGCTTGCCGCAGTGGCTTACGCTAAGCAGATGGACAGAAAAGCAATTATCCCCTGTGTTTCCTCCATCGGTCCCGGTGCAACAAATATGGTAACGGCATGCGGCTGTGCTACGGCTAACAGAATACCGCTTCTTGTACTGCCCGGCGACACTTTTGCCTGCCGTCAGCCGGACCCTGTTTTGCAGCAGGCTGAGTTTTTTGATAATTACGGCAGAACTGTAAATGACGCGTTTAAGGGAGTTTGCCACTATTTTGACAGAATTGTCAGACCGGAACAGCTTATGACAGCGTGCCTTAACGCGATGAGAGTTCTCACCGACCCGGCAGATACGGGTGCGGTTTGCCTTGCTATGCCCCAGGATGTTGAGGGCGAGGCATATGATTATCCGGAGTATTTCCTTGCCAAGCGTGTTTGGCATATGGACAGACGCCCCATCTCCGCTTCTCAGCTTGAGAGAGCAACAAAGCTTATCAAAAGCGCAAAGAAGCCGATTATCGTATGCGGCGGCGGCGTAAGATACAGCGGCGCTGAAAAAGAGCTTCAGGAATTTGCTGAAAAGTATAATATCCCAATCGGAGAGACTCAGGCAGGCAAGGGCATAATTGACTGGAAGCATCCCCTTAATCTCGGCGGTATCGGCGTTACAGGCGGCAAGGCTGCAAATGTTATTGCCAGGGACGCTGACCTTGTTATCGGTGTGGGTACTCGCTTTTCTGACTTTACCACGTCTTCAAAGTGGCTCTTCAATGAAAACAGAAAGGTTCTCGGCATAAATGTATGCCCCTTTGACGCATACAAAATGGACGCTGAGGCAATTATTGCCGACGCTAAGGAAGCAATAACGGCTCTCATTGATTCCTGTGACGGATATGCTTCGTCATATGACGGCGAAATAGCCGCCGCCAAGGCTGATTGGGACGCTGTTGTTGACAGCTATTATTCAACTGAGCTTCCTGGAGGTCTTAATCAGACACTTGCTCTTGGTATTATAAATGAGTTTATGGACGACGACGCTATTGCGCTGGGTTCATCAGGCTCTCTTCCCGGTGATATGCAGAGACTCTTCAGACCGAAGAACAGAGGCACATATCATATGGAGTACGGCTACTCCAATATGGGATATGAAGTGAACGGCGCTCTCGGTGCAAAGCTTGCAAAGCCTGACAGCGAGGTGTACACCTTCTGCGGCGACGGTTCATTCCTTATGGGTCACAGCGAGCTTTATACCGCATTGCAGGAGGGACTTAAGATAAATGTGTGCCTGTTTGACAATATGGGCTGGGGTTGTATTGAAAATCTCCAGAACAACCAGGGCACGGACACTTTCGGAACAGTGTTCAGAGCAAGAAATCCTGTAACAGGTATGCTCGACGGTGCGGAAATTGACCCCGATTTTGCTAAAATTGCCGAGGGCTACGGTGCAAAGGGCTATACCTGCCGCACTTCGGATGAACTGCGTGCCGCTCTTGAGGACGCTAAAAAGCAGACAGTTTCCTGCCTGTTTGACATAAAAGTGCTTCCTAAGACAATGACCCCGGGATTTGAGTCCTGGTGGAGAGTAGGCGTTGCCGAGGTTTCAAAGTCAGAGACGGTTGCCGCCGCCTATGAGGATATGCAGGCTCATATTAAAGAAACATTTGATTATTAAACTGAAAGGTATATAGGTAATATAAAATGCTTGATCCAAACAAAGTTAAACTTGCCATTGCTCCCATTGGCTGGACTAATGACGATATGCCCGACCTGGGTGCTGAAAACACTTTTGAGCAGTGCATAAGCGAGATGGCTCTTGCCGGCTTTAAAGGTTCTGAAATAGGAAACAAATATCCAGATGATCCTGATGTTTTGAAGAAATATCTTGATATCAGAGGACTTCAGATCTGTAACGCGTGGTTCTCGTCTTATCTCACCTCAAAGCCTTATGAGGAGACTATCGAGGCATTCAAGGCTCACTGCGACAAGCTCTATAAGCTGGGAGCCAAGGTTATCGGTGCATCCGAGCAGGGCAATTCAATCCAGGGCTGCCTTGATAAGTCCATTCTTGACGAAAAGCCGTATTACACCGACGAAGAATGGGAAATTGTAGCAAAAGGCTTCAACGAGATGGGCGCTTATGCCAGATCAAAGGGCATGTATTTCACTGTTCATCACCACATGGGCACAGGTGTTCAAACAGTTGAGGAAATCGACAAGCTTATGGAAATTACTGACCCTGAGTTAGTATATCTTCTCTTTGACTCAGGTCATCTTACCTTTGCAGGTATTGACCCGGTTCCAGTGCTTGAAAAATATATTGACAGAGTAAAGCATGTTCATCTTAAGGACGTCAGACTTGATGTTTACAACAATCAGGTAGTGCCGCAGCATATGTCATTTCTTGACGCTGTAAGAGCAGGTGTGTTCACCGTGCCGGGTGACGGCGATGTGGATTTCAAGCCGATATTTGATATTCTTGAGAAGAATAATTACGAAGGCTGGGTAGTTGTTGAGGCAGAGCAGGACCCTGCCAAGGCAAATCCTTTTGAGTATGCAGTAAAGGCAAGAAAATATATTGCCGAAAATACAGGACTTTAATTAAACCAAAAACCGGACAGCACTTGCTGTCCGGTTTATTTTTTGTTCTGTTAAATTTTTGTTGCTGTTAATTTCGTTCAACAGGATTATATATGTGTATTCTTCCTGCGTCATTAAATGCCTTAAGGGTCATAACGGCAATGGGCACAATGAACATGCCCAGGAAGCCGAAGAGCTTAAGCCCGAAATAAAGTCCTGCCAGAGTGACGATGGGGTGAACTCCCAGCGACGAGCCGACGATCTTGGGCTCGATATACTGACGGATAACGGAAATTATTACATAAATTACCAGCAGACCGATTGCTTTGGGTACGTCACCAAGGATTAAACTGATTATTGCCCACGGAATGAGAATACCGCCTGAGCCTGCCACGGGAAGGATGTCGAACACCGCAATTGCTATGGCAATCATAAAAATGTAATTGTTGCTCATGATGCCTGTCCAGTTGAGAATAGACAATCCCAAAAACAGCTCGCAGAAGGTTATAAACATGATAAGCGCATATGCTCTTATCATTTTCAAAACCGTGCTTGAAAAGATTTGCTTTATCTCGCTGAGGATGTTCTTTTTGTTATCTGGAAGCTGATTTTTAATAAATCCTACTATATAATCATAGTCCTTGGTAAAGAATATCCATGCGATGATGCCGATTACCACGCCGATGAGCACGGAGGGAATATTTCTTACAACTCCGAAAATTCCGCTGACGCCTGTGGTAACGCCGTTGGTTATTGCTTTTAAGTCAATGCCGAGTTCGCTCAGGTCAAAATTGTTTATCATACGGCTAAAGAAATTGGATATCGCGTCAGCTGCGTTTGTATATATTGCGTCGGGTAAAAATTTGAGGATATCCAAAATCTCTGCTTCAAGCGTTGCTAATAATGACGGCAGATCGCCGAGCTGACCGACAAGGTATGATATAAAACTGCCTATTTCACGCACGATAAAGGCAATGACTGTAATAACAGGGCCGAGAATTATCAGCGCGGATATCAGTACCAGAAACAATGACCAGAATGTGTGCGCCTTTTTGCCTGTTTTTTTGTCGAGATGCCTAAGCGGTCTCTGCAAAATTACCGCCAAAAAGAAGGAAAGCAAAAACGGAGCAGTAACTGCAAAGCAGTATTTGATGAAAATGTAGAGAAGTCCGAGTATCATTGCGGCAAATGCCACGTTGATGAGGGCGTCTCTTCTTTTTTTAACCTTGTCAGGCATATTCATAAACATCCTTTTTATTAATATTCAATATTATAATAATTCAATGCCGCACATTTATCAAGGAAAATAATGCAAAAAATAAAATTAGTTAAAAATTTTTTAAATTAGGGCTTGATACTTTATCCTTTTTTTGCTAATATATAGAAAGTGTTTTTCACAGCAAAACAACTGTCCGCTCACGGAGGACAATTTTAATGAGCAAAGTAAATTATTTTCTCGTTAATTCCAGCATACTTCCGCCGGTGTTTGAAAAGGTGATTAAAGCGAAAAATTACCTTGCCTCAGGCGAGGCGGCAAACGCCACCCAAGCGGCTAAAATGGCGGGAATTTCAAGAAGTGCATATTATAAATACAAGGACTCTATTTTTGAGTACAATACCTTTGACGACCAGGAGACAGTTACTCTTAACGCAAAGCTCAGGGATAACGCGGGAGTTCTTTCCGCGCTGATGAACGAGCTTTATCTGGCGGGAGCAAACGTGTTGTCCGTAAGCCAGAGCGTTCCGGTCAATTCCGTGGCAGACGTTTCGGTAACGGTAAGAGTTACTCAGATGACGGTATCTATTCATGATATGGTTGATAAGATAAAGAAGGTCAGCGGAGTTAAATCCGTAAATATAAGTGATAAAAACATGCTATCAGGAGGTTAATGGATGAAAGTAGCAGTTATGGGATACGGAACAGTAGGTTCCGGCGTAGTAGAGGTTATTGAAAGCCACAGCGACATAATACCTAAAAAAACAGGCGGAAAAGAGCTTGAAGTTTCAAAAATTCTTGATCTTCGTGATTTCCCCGGTGATGCTCATGAGGCGTTGTTCACCAAGGATTTTAACGATATTCTCAACGATCCTGAAATTAAAATCGTTGCTGAAACAATGGGAGGAATAAATCCTGCTTTTGATTTTACGATGAAGCTTTTAAAAGCGGGTAAAAGCGTTGTTACATCCAACAAGGAACTCGTGGCGCAGAAAGGGCTTGAGCTTCTGCGTGCCGCTGAGGAAAGCGGAGCAAACTATCTGTTTGAAGCGTCGGTAGGCGGAGGTATCCCGATTATCAGACCTCTTACACAGTGCCTTGCCGCCAACCATATTGAAGGCGTTGCCGGTATTCTCAACGGTACAACAAACTTTATCCTGACTATGATGATAGAAAAGGGCATGTCTTTTGCAGATGCTCTTAAGCTTGCTCAGGAAAAGGGATACGCAGAAAAGGATCCTACAGCGGATATTGAGGGTCACGACGCCTGCCGCAAGGTTTGTATACTTGCTTCTCTTGCATTCGGCAAGCATGTTTATCCTTCCCAGGTTGAGACGGAGGGAATCTCAAACGTTACACTGGAGGACGTTTCGTATATCAACTCTGTTGACGGCGTAATCAAGCTGCTCGGTCAGATAAAATATATCAGCGATGACGCAATTGCGGCTTTTGTAAGTCCGGCAGTTGTATATAACGGCTCTCAGCTGGCGTCAGTTAAAGATGTATTTAACGCAATCCTTGTGCGCGGCGACGCGGTGGGCGACGTTTGCTTCTATGGTCCGGGCGCAGGAAAGCTGCCGACTGCTTCAGCGGTTGTTGCCGATATTATCGACTGTGCTAAGCATACCGACAGGAAGAAGATTTTCGGTTGGGACGCAGGCGACGAGGATTATGTTGTAGATTATAAGAGCACTATAAAAATGCCGTTCTACGTTAGGGCAAAGGCAAGCTGCGCTCAGGTAAACAGCGCATTCTCTGAGGTAAAATATCTCTCACGCAAGGGCCAGCCGTCCGACGAAGTGGCATTCATAACCGATGATATGACGGAAAACGAGCTTAAATCAAAGCTCGGCGGCATGGATGTTATAAATATTATTAAGGTTACAAACTATTAATCATATAATTTAGGAGGATACGTAACTATGGGACTTATTGTTCAGAAATTCGGCGGTTCATCTGTAGCAGATGCCGAAAGAGTTATGAACGTCGCCCGTATCGTTACAGATACTTACAAGCAGGGCAATGACGTTATCGTTGTTGTGTCTGCCCAGGGCGATACGACGGATGATCTTATAGAAAAGGCTATGGAGATCAATCCCAATGCAAACAAGAGGGAAATGGACCAGCTTCTTACCGCAGGCGAGCAGATTTCAATTTCACTGCTGGCAATGGCTATTGAAAAGCTTGGTTTCCCGGTAATCAGCCTTCTTGGCTGGCAGGCAGGCTTCAACACCAACACTATATACACCCAGGCAAGAATAAAGAATATCAAGCCAAACAGACTTCAGGCTGAGCTTGCTAAGCATAATATCGTTGTTGTAGCCGGATTCCAGGGAATTAACAGGTATGATGACCTTACCACTCTCGGCAGAGGCGGCTCAGACACTTCCGCAGTAGCTATCGCAGCTGCGCTTAAGGCTGACAGATGCCAGATATTTACCGATGTTGAGGGTGTTTACACTGCGGACCCGAGAAAGGTTGAGGGCGCTAAAAAGCTTAAGGAAATAACTTATGATGAAATGCTTGAGCTGGCAACTCTCGGCGCTCAGGTGCTCAATAACCGTTCTGTAGAAATGGCTAAAAAATATTCAGTGGAGCTGGAAGTGCTCTCATCATTAAATCCCGTACCGGGTACAATTGTTAAGGAGGCAACAAAAATGGAAAAAATGTTAATTCGCGGCGTAACTAAGGATAATGACGTTGCACTTGTATCTATCTTGAATTTGCAGGACACTCCCGGCATCGCTTTCAAAATCTTTTCAAAGCTTTCTGCAAAGAATATCAATGTTGATATCATTCTTCAGTCTTTCGGCAGGGACGGCACAAAGGATATCGTATTCAGCGTAAGCAAGGAAAACGGACCTGTTGCCGTTGAACTTCTTGAGGACCTGCTTGACAATTGCAGAATCGTATGCAACACAAATGTTGCCAAGGTGTCAATCGTAGGTGCAGGTATGGAATCACATCCGGGCACAGCTTCCAAGATGTTTGAGGCGCTTTATGAAACTAATATCAACATTCAGATGATTTCCACATCAGAAATCAAGATTTCTGTTATCATTGATGCTGAGGACGCCGACAGAGCCGTATCCGCAGTACACAAGAAATTCATTCCTAATGACTGATTAAATCCATCCGGGCAGCAGCCTGATGCGAATATATCGTAAACAAAAGACCTGTTCATTGTGAACAGGTCTTTTTTTCTGTATTTTTAGGCTCTTGTGTTATCCCTTTGATTCAATAAGAGTACACTCAACCTCAAAGGTTTTAATAGAGTTGTTTTCGATACGTGCTATAGTAAGCTTTATAGTATCTCCCGGCTTTGAGTCGGATAGCGTTGAGGTCATTACGTCAGTGGATGTCATAGTTTTGCCGTTAACGGCTACTATCATGTCATATTGGCGGATATCCTTGTCAGCAAGGTCGGATTCCTCGTCCACGCTGTCAATTACCATAACGCCCTGTGCGTCCTCAAATCCCTGTTGTGCCAGCGCCTGAATTACAGCTTCTGCGTTGTTGAAGTTGGTGAGCTGGTTATAAGTGATACCCAGCTTTGCTCTGCCCTCAACATAACCCACCTTGATAAGGCTGTTTGCAGTGGCAATTGCCGTTGATGACGGAACGGCAAAGCCCATTCCCTCATATTCTGTTGCGGCTATTTTAGAGGAGTTTATTCCTATAACCTGACCCTGCATATTAAAGAGAGCGCCGCCGCTGTTTCCGGGATTGATAGCTGCGTCAATCTGGATACATTCTGTGTCGTATCCTATTGATGATGAGATAGGTCTTGCAAGAGCTGAAATGTGACCGCTTGTAAGAGAATTCATAAATTCAAGACCGCCCGGGCAGCCGATTGCTACTACCTGCTCGCCTACAACAAGATTGTCGCTGTCGGCAAATTCAGCGATTTTAAGCCCTGTTTCGTTGATTGAAAGAACGCCGATATCAGTTTGTGAGTCAAATCCAACCATCTGTGCTTCTACTTCTGTGCCGTCGTTTAACGTCACAGTAAAGCTGTCGCCGTCGCTGATTACATGGGCGCAGGTGAGAACATAGGTCTTACCGTCCTGCTCAGCCATAAGCACGCCGGAGCCTTCGCCTGACTGTGACGGCTCACTCTGGGAGCTGTCGCCCTGACCGTAGCCGTAAAAATAGTTATAAGCGTCGGACTGCTGGGAGTAAACCGTTATTCCCACGCAGGAATCAAGAACCTTGTCAGCCACGCCCGCAACAGTGTAATTGTTGTTGGCATCCGTTAAAGCAACCTCGCCGCTTGCCTGGGTTTTGGCTGCGTCATCAGCGGACTGTGACTGAGTTGTGGTTGTGCTGTCTTTCGCGTTAGCGTCGGATGATGATGTAATGGATATTACCATTCCGACTACTGCCGCTACAAGACATACCACAAGTACAGCAATGATTATTTTTGCTGCCTTGCTTTTCTTTGGCGGCTTTGCCATGTTTGCTGTGTTTGCGTCGTTCGGGGTACTTGCATACTCATAGCCGCTGTTTGGCTGGTACTGATAAGCATTGTTTTGTGAGGACTGCCACGGTCCGCCCTGAGTGCTCTGCTGCTGATTGCTCTGAGCGTATGAATAGTGATAAGTGGTGTTGTTTTCCTCCTGAGCAGGCTCTGTGTAGTAGCTGCCTTTAGTATCGCCGTTAGAGCTGCCGTTTGCGTCGCCGCTGTGTGGCTGATAATAATCCGGTTGCGGCTCGTTGGAGCTGCCTGAATTATTATTGAATTTGTTGTAATCCTCCATTATTTCTTCGTCTCCTTCTTATTGATGGGTTGACATGTTTTAGGAAGTCTGAATATGAATTCCGCAGATTTTTCATCGTCGCTTCGTGCCCAAATGCTTCCGCCGTGCATTTCAACCATCATTTTTACTATATAAAGTCCGAGTCCCGCACCCTTGGCGTCAAGACTCCTCGACTTGTCAACTTTATAAAATCTTTCAAAGACTTTTGAAAGTTCATCTGATTTTATTCCGATGCCGCTGTTTTTGATGTGAACTTCGATAAAATCGTTTGTCTGCATCATGTCAACACGGATGTATCCGCCCTCGTTTGTAAATTTAACGGCATTGTCAAATATATTGTAGATAACCTGATATATCATATCCGAATCGGCTGTGATATATGTGCAGGGCAGGTTTTCAAGTCCCTGTATCTCAATGTTTTTTTCATCTATTCTTTGCTCAAAGGTGAGCAGGATATGAATTATCTGGTCAGTGATATCATATTTTGCAGGCTTCATTTCAAAACTGCCGGATTCTATTTTGCTCATATTAAGCATAGCAACAACCAGACGGGAAAGTCGGCGAATCTCGTCGCTGACTATTTTCAAATAATAATCTGTCTTGTCCCTGGGGATTGTGCCGTCGAGTATTCCGTCGATAAATCCGCCTATGGATGTCATGGGCGTTCTCAGCTCGTGGGACACGTTTGAAACAAAGCTTCTCCTTGATGATTCCAGCGTGTCAAGTGCTCCTGCCATTTCGTTAAACGCTGTGCCGAGTTTCGCCAGCTCATCGTTGCCGCTGACCTTTACCCTGTACGAGAAATCGCCTACAGCAAACTGCTTGGTGGCATCACTCATCTGGCGTAAAGGTTTAACAAAGTGCTTTGTAAGCTGCCATATGCACACGAATGCTATTGCAAGACAGGCAAGCGCACTGCCAAGAAACATTCTGAAAACAGCTACCGTAAGTGTGTCTACATTCGTCTGAGATGTGGCAAATACGGAGCCGATTATTTCGTTATTATTGTAAATCGGATAACCGACTATATATGAAAGTTTGCCGCTGACGCTACCCTTGCCGACGTATCCGCCCTCGTAAACATTCTTTAAAAGCACGTCGCCGACTTTAAACTGGCTGTGATACGCGCATTCCGGCATGTAGCCGTAAAACGCCGATGCCGGGGCTTTTTCCTTGCACAGGATTATGTTGCCCTCTACATCGCAGATAAACAGGTCGGCGTCAATATAATTTGAAATAATGTAAAGCGAATTGCAGATCATTTCCTTTTCCAGCGAGTATGAGTTGTTCATATCGCTGGCTGTCAGGGACGTTTCAACACTCTGCGCAATCGTCTGCGTATTCTCTTTTAACAGTCTGGTGTTTTCATTTTGAGTATACGCATTAACAAGCACCGTCAGCGTAGTGCCCAAAATAGAAAGGACTATTAGAAATATTGCCGCAAAGAGAATAAAAAACTTGGCGAAAATATTGTTGCGCAGATATTTTCCCTTAAGAGTTTCCTTTACAGACATTAAAATTTATTCCTTTGTTTCAAACTTGTAACCGACGCCCCATACAGTCTTAAGAGACCATTTGTCCGATACGCCCTCCAGCTTCTCACGCAGACGCTTAACATGAACGTCTACTGTTCTTGAGTCGCCGTAGTAATCGAATCCCCACACTTCGTCAAGAAGCTGGTCGCGTGTGTAAACACGGTTTGGGTTTGAAGCAAAATGGTAAATGAGCTCCAGCTCTTTAGGCGGAGTGTCAACCGGCACACCCTTAACTTTAAGCTCATAGTTTACTATATTGATTTCAAGATTGTCGTATACAACAACCTTTTTGGTATTGTCCTCCGTCTGAGCGCTGCCGTTAGTTCTTCTGAGAACGGCTTTGATTCTCGCCATAACCTCTTTTGCGTCAAACGGCTTTGTAACATAGTCATCAGCGCCGAGCTCAAGACCCAGCACCTTGTCAAAGGTCTCACCTTTAGCCGTAAGCATTATTATGGGAGCGCTGGAAGTTTTCCTGATTTCACGGCATACCTGCCAGCCGTCCATTTTCGGCAGCATGATGTCAAGCAAAACAAGGTCGGGAGATTTTGACTGAAACATGTTTACTGCTTCCTGACCGTCGTTTGCGACGAAAACGGTGTATCCGTCATTTTCAAGATAAAGTTTCAGAAGTTCACAAATGTTGTGGTCATCATCAACTACAAGAATTTTTGTACTCATTTCGTTTCTCCTTTGATTCGTTAGTATTAGTTTATCAGCTTAAATCGGTATTTTTTTGTTTTTTTGGTAAACAAATTATAAAGTTTTTTAACAAACTTTAAATTCTAAATTACTATATTTTTACCATTCTTTTCCGCGGTTTTCACAGCTTTGAACATAGTCCACAAACTGCTTTGCGCACCTTGGAGAGCGTCCTCCTCGGCGTATGGCCCAGCGTTCAGCTTCAAACAGGAGATGCTCTCTGTCGATTTTTGTGAGTCCCCTGTCAACAGCGATTTTTTCAACGATATCAAGATAATTCTTTTTATCGGGGTTAAGAAATGTGATAGTAAGTCCGAATCTGTCGGAAAGGCTGAGCTGCTCCTGCATCGTGTCGCCTCTGGTAACGTCATTTTCCCTGTCGGTAAAATTCTCTTTTATCAAATGGCGCCTGTTGGATGTGGCATATATAAGTATATTAGACTGCCTGCCGGAGAGGGAGCCCTCCAGCGCCGCCTTGAGCTCGCTGAAAGACGTGTCGTTGGAATCAAAACTGAGATCATCAATATAAATGATGAATTTCATAGGTGATTTTGCAATCTTTTCTCTGATAAGTCCTAGATCAGCCACAGCGCTCTTGGGTATTTCAATCATACGCAGTCCCTGGTTGTGGTATTCGTTAAGAAGAGCGTGTACGGTGGAGCTTTTTCCGGTGCCTCTGTCGCCGTAAAGAAGTACGTTGTTTGCAGGCTGTCCGGCAATGAAGCTTTCCGTGTTGTCAATTACCTTCCTGCGCTGTTCCTCATAGTTTTTAAGGTCGGCAAGGGTTATCAGGTCTGCTGATGTAACAGGGCATATCTCCTTATTCCTCCAGGTAAAGGCGATGTGCTTTGCGTATTCGCCGTATCCATTGGTTCTATGATAAGCAATAAGTTCCTGTATCTGCTCGCCCCAGTTAACGGTAAGGGGCGCCAGCGGTTTCCCCGTTTCCCATGCCGGGATGGTTTTTAGAATTTCTTTTAAATCCTCGTCGGTTACAAAATGAGCCAGATCGTCCGCAGTCAGAGAGGATATTTCCTCCAGTTTCATAAGGTCAAGCTTTACTGCGTCAATAACTGATTTTTCGAGTTTGTCCACACTTCCTGCACAAGCTGCCCTCGTAAAAGGGTTGTCGTCAGTCAGTATGCATCTTGAGATGTATTCCTTTAAGGAATTGTTTTTTGCTACAATCCTGAAAAACTCACTTTGACCTGTCAGAATCGCCTCACTGTCCACGCTGTTTGCAAGATTATAAATTGCACGTATGACACTGTCGTTTTTTAAATCATAAATGCAAAGCGAATCAATATAATATTTTATCTTTTTTAGCTTGTCCATTTGAGCGCCTCCATCTGCCCGAAAGTTTGGGCATATAATTACATAAGTATAATAAAACATTATATTAAATTTTACAAGAGCTATATGGAAATTGGGTAAAACACCTGTTCAAATACTATGGTTGCACAGAAATATAACATAAGACATCATACAACGTATTGACTTGTACCTGCTGTTTGTGATATTATAAATAAAAAGAGGTGTATTATGATGAAATCAGCAATGCTTGCAGACAGCACTGCTCAGCAGATAGCTAAGATGATAGAGGAAGAAAACAGATTTTCCGTAGGCGATAAGCTGCCCAATGAAAACGATCTTGCGGCGGAGCTGGGCGTCAGCCGCTCAACCCTTAGAGAGGCAGTAAAGATTCTTACCACCAACGGGATCTTGGAAATAAAAAGAGGCAAGGGAACGTTCGTAACGTCAAAAACCACTATTAATTTGGAAGACCTCAACGATATTGCCTCAGGACTTGACGACCTGTTTGAAATGAGGCTTATGTTCGAGCCGGATTGCGCTTATTTAGCGGCAAAAAGGGCAACTGATGAGGAAATCAAGACTATTTGCTATTACGGCGAAGAGATAGAAAAAAAGATACTCAGCGGCGAGGACCGCACTTATGAAGAGCAGAAGTTTCACGAAAGCATCGCCAACGCAACCCATAATTCTTTTGTTAAGCAGTTTATGCCCATAATATTCAATGCCATAAAGAAAGGCGTTATGGTTCTTGCAAAGGACCGCGACATCACCAGCGACAACCTTAAGGATGACAGGCTTATTATGGATTTCATAAAAAAGAGAAATCCTGACGGAGCAAGAACTGCAATGCGGCTGCACATTATTCATGCTATAGAGGGGCTTGAAAAATAATTTAATTTACCTATTGACATTAGACATCATACAATATATAATATGAATTGTTGAAAGAACAAACAAGTCATCATACAACTTGTTTGAAATAATTTTTTGGAGGAAAACAAAATGGCAGAAGCAAAGATTTTTTATGAATCAGATTGTAATCTTGATGTTCTCTCAGGCAAGACCGTAGCTATTATCGGTTTCGGCTCACAGGGACACGCTCATGCACTCAATCTTCATGAGAGCGGAGTAAACGTAGTTGTAGGCCTTTATGAAGGTTCAAAGTCATGGAAGCATGCTGAGGATCTTGGACTTAAGGTTATGACAACAGCAGAGGCAACAAAGGCTGCCGACGTTATCATGATTCTTACTCCTGATGAGAGACAGGCTGCAATATATAAGAAAGATATCGAGCCAAACCTTACTGAAGGCAAAGCACTTGCATTTGCTCACGGCTTTAACATTCACTTCAAGCAGATCGTACCTCCGTCAAATATCGACGTATTTATGATCGCTCCTAAGGCACCGGGCCACACTGTACGTTCTGAGTACAAAGAGGGCAAGGGCACACCGTGTCTTGTTGCTGTTTACCAGGATGCAAGCGGTCATTGCCTTGACACAGCTCTTGCTTACGGTGCAGGTATCGGCGGCGCTCGTGCAGCTATCCTTGAAACAACCTTCAAGTGTGAGACTGAGACTGACCTCTTCGGTGAACAGGCTGTTCTTTGCGGTGGCGTAACAGCTCTTATGAAGGCTGGTTTCGAGACACTTGTTGAAGCAGGTTACGATCCGAGAAACGCTTACTTTGAGTGCATCCACGAGATGAAACTTATCGTAGACCTTATCTACTCAGGCGGTTTCTCAAAGATGAGATATTCTATCTCAAACACTGCTGAATTCGGTGATTACGAGACAGGCAAGAGACTTATCACAGATGAGACAAAGAAGGAAATGAAGAAAGTTCTTGAGGAAATCCAGGACGGTACATTTGCTTCCAAGTTCATCACTGAGAGCAACAACGGCTGGGCTCACTTTAAGGCTAAGAGAGAGCTTGAGGCTTCTCATCAGCTTGAGGAAGTCGGCGAGAAGATCCGTGCTATGTACAGCTGGAACGGCGACGACAAATACGCTGAGAAATAAGATTAATACATATTCAACAAAATCGGGACCGAGTATTCGGCCCCGATTTTTTAGATTTTTATAAGAAAAATCCAGCATAAGCATACGCTTAGCCGGATTTCTTTGTTATTATTTCAATTAATTATATTATGCTGATTATAACTCAGCGATAACCTCGATTTCGCAGAGAACTCCTTTTGGGAGGTCCTTTACTGCAACGCAGGAGCGTGCTGGCTTTGATGTGAAATAAGTGCCGTAAACTTCGTTGAATTTTGCAAAATCATTGATGTCTGCCAAAAAGCATACGGTTTTTACAACCTTATCCATTGTTGTGCCGGCGGCCTCAACAACCGCCTTGAGATTTTCGCAAACCTGTGTTGTCTGCTCCTCGATAGTAACAGCCTTTACAGTATTTGTGGCAGGGTCAATAGCTATTTGACCGGAGGTGAAAAGCATTCCGTTTGCCTTTACCGCCTGTGAGTACGGACCGATTGCGTCCGGTGCGTTTTTTGTTGATACATAATCCATAGTAATATCTCCTTAATCATAATGATTTAGTTTTTATTCTGATTATCAGTCGCATACCTCGAAGCCTGCGTCCTTAAGAGCCTTCTTAACCTGTGCGATATGGGCGTAATCCCTGGTTTCAACACCAATCTTCAAGTAGCAGTCGGTGATGTTCATGTCAAGATCAGAGCTGTCATAGTTTACTGAAACAACGTTTGCCCCGAGCTGAGCGATTATCTGGCTTACACCCATAAGCTGACCCGGTTTGTCTGAAAGAGCGATAGTTATATTGGCAGTTCTGCCGCCCATCTTAAGACCTCTTTCAATAACACGTGAAAGAATAGTAACGTCGATATTACCGCCTGAAACAAGACAGCATACCTTTTTGCCCTCGATTTCCGGGATCTTGCCGTTCATAACAGCCGCTACCGGAACTGCGCCTGCGCCCTCGGCAACAAGCTTTTCCTGCTCCATAAGAGTAAGTATTGCAAGAGCAATCTCATCATCTGTTACAGTATATATTCCGTCAACATATTTGCTTACAAGCTCATAGGTGAGCTCTCCGGGAGTTTTTACGGCGATACCGTCTGCAATGGTCTGAACCTTGTCAAGAGTTTCTATTTTGCCGTCATTTATAGCTCTTTGCATTGACGGCGCTCCGCTTGCCTGGACTCCGTAAACCTTGCAGTTTGGATTTATCTGTTTGATAGTATAAGCAACTCCGGCGATAAGTCCGCCGCCGCCGATAGGTACTATAACTGCGTCAGCGTCGGGAAGCTGTTCAAGAATTTCAAGTCCGATTGTACCCTGACCGGCAATAACATCAGGATCATCAAAGGGATGGATGAAGGTATAGCCCTTCTCCTCTTTAAGGGAGAGCGCTTTGTTATATGCGTCGTCATAAACACCCTTTACCATGCACACCTCGGCACCGTAGCGCTTTGTAGCCTCAACCTTGCTGATTGGTGCGCCGTCCGGCAGGCATATGAGCGATTTAATGTTGTTTTTTGTAGCGGCAAGCGCCACGCCCTGAGCATGGTTGCCGGCAGAGCAGGCGATTACACCCTTTGCTTTCTCCTCATCTGAAAGCTGGCTTATTTTAAAATATGAGCCTCTTATTTTAAATGAGCCCGTTACCTGAAGATTTTCTGTTTTTAAATAAACGCTTGTGTTGGGGCAGAGGTTCTTGGCAAGAATCATATCAGTTTCTCTTGTTATTTCAGAAAGCACGCGCTTTGCTTTATATACTCTGTCTAATGTCAACATCTTTTTCGCCTCTTTTATTATTTCTTAAACTATTATATTACTCTTTGATTTGTGTTTTGTCAATTGCAGGTAAATATAAATTACTAATATTTATTATAATTTTACTTTGATTTTTTTATCCGCTATTATGCTGTTAGGATTTACTACGCAGTCAAGGGCGATTATTCTGACACCGCTTTTGGCAGCCCTCTTAAGCTCATCGGCAAATAACGGGTCGGTGACGGCGTTGGGAGAAAATGTATGGCACCCTTTCATCTGCACTAAAAATATGACCGCCGCTGTATATCCGTTTTCGCAAGCTTTGATAAGCTCTGCCAGATGCCTGCGTCCCCGCTGGGTAGGAGCATCGGGGAAAAGCGCCTCGCCGTCTTTTTCAAGGGTTACGCCCTTAACCTCAACAAAGGCTTTTTCTTTCTCGTTTTCTATATAAAAATCAAGCCGTGAATCCCCGTAACGCACCTCGGGTTTAATTAAAGTGGGCTTAGCCAAAAGCCCTCCTGCCTCAAGCCATTCACGAACAGCCTTGTTGGGGCTTTGGGAATCAACGTTTACAAGCGTGTCGCCCTTGTACACCGCAATCAAATCGTAGAGCGTTTTGCGGTTTGGATTATTGCTTCGCTGAACATAAACAACTGCGTTTTTCCTGAAGAGTTCTCTGCACCTTCCGGTATTTTTTACGTGCACGGTATGTATTTTGCCGCCGATATCCACCTTGGCTATAAATCTGTTTTGTCTGCTTAAAAACAGCCCTTTTGTAATGTCGGAATAATTCATATGTTTAGGATATATCAATACTACAAGCCTGTCAAGCACCGCCGTTTTATTTTCTATTGACTTTATATCTTATATATTATAAAATTATAATAAGTTATCCGAAAAGGAGGATACATATTCATGAAAAAAATGAAAAAATTTATTTCGGTTGTTATCTGTGCCCTGACTGTTACACTCTGTTTTGCCGGATGTTCTTCCGCTACAGAGGCAGAGGTTATTGATGACGAAACGATGCTTATCGCCTATACTGCTGAAAAATCGCCGTTTATCTATACTGACGAAAACGGAAAGCTGACGGGCTTTGACGTTGAGCTTATCAAGCGTATATTTGACGATGTAAAGGGAGAATACAAGACCTACAGCTTTGTTCAGGTTGACGAGGACTATGCAGTAGGCGAGGACGTTGCCTATACTGATGATGAAGGAAACGAATATATTGCATACGTTATGGTCGGCGGAATTTCAAAGGATACAGGCTCTTTTAACAAAAATTATTCATATACCAACGACCTTATAACAGACAGAGTAATTGCTGTTACCGCTAAAGACAGCCAGATTACATCTTATGCCGCTCTCGGCGGTGTAAAAGCCGGAGTCGTATCTGAAGCTGCTGTCGCCGCTCTTGATAAAAACACTATCATTAAAGACGGATTTTCCTCGATTGAGGAATACGCTGATATAGCTCAGGCAATGCAGGCGCTTGATGCCGGTCAGATAAGTGTTATCATTACAGATGAATTCAATTTTAACGCAGCAGAGGGAAAGGATAATTACACCGTGCTCAACGGCGAGCTTGATTCAACAAGCTATGTATTCTCCTTTAAGAAATGGGACGCCGCAGCCGATACTTATAACGAAGCTTTCTATGAGCTGAAAAATCCTGACTATAACGACGCTGATGAATTTACACCTATAGTTGAAAAGTATTTTGGATATAATGCTTCAAGCTTTGAATATGTTCCTCAGAATGACTGATAAAAATAAATATTAATGTATATTAAAATCGGACTCACATCTGCGAGTCCGATTTTTCTTTTCGTTTTGTTTATTGTTTGTTTTGATAATCCTCAGCGGTCTTCTGTATCGTCTTTTGTGCGCCGTCACTGTTGGTTATAACGATTTCGGGATACCACTCTGAGGCGTATTTGTAGGGATTTTGAGTTTTGCTTTCGTCATATATAACCTGAGGATACCTTATATCGTCCTTTTCAGTGGCGGTTAATTTGTCGGCGGCGTCATCTCTCATTACGCCAACTACCACAAAGCGGAAATTACTGCGGTAATCCGTGGGGCAAGATATGGTTATCAGCTTATCCTGCCTGGTAATGTCGATTCCCGTGCTGTATATAAATCTGGATTGCAGCCTTGAGATATACTCGTTTTGAGAATCCACCGTCATTTCTTCCGTTACGTTATAGGGAAATACGTATCCGTTGTCATCCTTGGCGTCTGTGTTGGTATAAAACGCTCCTACAATCTTAAACGTATAATCCGCCGTCAGGTCGGAATATGTAACATATCCGTCTGAAGTATTATAGCTGTCGGCGGTTGAGTATAACTCTTCAAGACTGTCATCGTCAAGATATATAACGTAGTTAAACTGCTCGCTCCCTTTTGTGCAGCTTTGGGCATAGGGGTATGTCTTGCTGTCGGAGCTTACAGAAGAGTCCACCGATGTGCCGGGGATTTTAATATACCCTACCGTATCAGGATTTTCGCCGTATATGTCGCAGTATTTTTCAAGTATCCCCTGGGGGAACTGCACCTGCGGGTACTTTTCCTGATAAGGTTTCAGGTAAGCAACCTTTGCCTGCTGTGCCGCGTATACAGCGCCGAAAATTCCGGCAATAATCACGGCGATAACTGCCACTGCCGCAAGAACTTTTTTGTTAAATACAGCTTTTATCGCTTTTGAAAAGAATTTTTTTGAGCCGTTTTTTAGCTTTTCAAGCCTCTGGCGTGCGAGCTCTTTTTTCTTTTCTTTTTCTTCAGTCGAATCAGTGGCTGAGGATTTTTGCGCTTTATTAAAGAGTTTCTTGATTTTTGCCTTGGCTTCAGGCGGTTTCTCATCGTCTTTCGGCTTTGAAAAATCAATATATTCTTCACGCTTGCGCGGCGGCTCCAGCTCCTGTTCGGTACTGTTTTGCCGCTTTTCTTTTTTGTCCTTGAAATCGGAAAGGATTTCAAGGATATCGTCTTTATCCGTGCTCATTATCTGATAATCACCTTTTTGGCGTTCTTTATTGCTTCTTCCACAAGCTCGTCAAGGTCTGTGATTTTGTTTTGCGCTTTGGCAACATCCTCAACATGAGGTCTTGTTTTCGGATGCTTTGGTGTAAATACCGTGCAGCAGTCTTCATAGGGCTGAATAGAGGTCTCAAAGGTGTCAATCTTTCGTGATATTTTTATGATTTCCTCCTTGTCCATACCGATACAAGGTCTGAATACAGGCATT
Organism: Candidatus Eubacterium faecigallinarum; assembly: GCA_019115455.1. Classification (GTDB taxonomy): domain Bacteria; phylum Bacillota; class Clostridia; order Oscillospirales; family Acutalibacteraceae; genus Eubacterium_R; species Eubacterium_R faecigallinarum. Next base: position 70,729 of record DXDN01000010.1, on the reverse strand, counting down.
TCAACCGCACAGTCCGTACACGCCAGCGCATAAATCGTTTGACTTGCCACCTGGCCCACGCTTTCACCGGTGATAAGTGCGCTGCAATTTTGATTTACGGCAATTTTCTCCGAAATCTCCATCATTATACGGCGCATTATTATGGTGAAATATTCTTCGGGACACAGATCTCTGATTTTCTCCTGAATTTTAGTGAAGGGTACAACGTAAGTCGTAATGGTGCCCGAATATTTTGCAACCTTTTTGAGCAGCTCCATAACTTTCATTTCCGCCAGCTCCGAGGTGTACGGAGGTGATGCGAAATGAACGGCGCAAAGCTCAATTCCTCTTTTTGCCATCATATATGCCGCAACAGGGGAATCAATGCCGCCGCTGATAAGAATTGCCGCTCTCCCGCTGGTTCCTGTGGGCATACCACCGGCTCCCTTGATGCTGTTGCCGTGGATAAATGCGTATTTGTCACGTATCTCAATAGTTACTATGATGTCGGGATTGTGGACATCAACCTTAAGATGATTGAATTTTGAAAGTATATATCCGCCTGCCTCACGGCATATCTCCGGCGATTTCATGGGAAATTTTTTGTCGGAGCGCTTAGCTTCCACCTTAAAGGTAGCGGCATCCTCAAGCTGTTCCTCAAGATACTGCACGGCGGCTTTCCTGATTATGTCAAAATCCTTTTCGCACACGCAGGCACGTGAAAGCGCCGCGATTCCGAATACCTTTGAGATACGCTCAACTGCCAAATCAAGGTCGGTTTCGTCGCTTTGTGCCTCCACCATAATCGTTGACTGGCTCTTGGTAAATTCAAATTTGCCAAGATCTGCAAGACGTGATTTCATATTTTTGATAAGCTTGTCCTCAAAGCTGTTTCTGTTGAGTCCTTTAAGTGCAAGCTCTCCGTTTTTTATCAGTACAATTTCTCTCATATTTTCTCCAAAGGGTGTTTTTTGATAAGGTCTGTGAGGGATTCAACCAGATAATCTATCTCTTCTTTAGTGTTGTTTTTGCAAAAGCTGATTCTTATGCTTTTGTCTATAGTCTCGTTGTCGAGCCCCATTGCCGTGAGCACGTGGCTTTTCTTGCCCTTGGCGCAGGCAGAGCCATTGCTGACATATATCCCGTACTCACTGCTGAGCTCCTGTATAACAGTCTGGCTCCTCATAAAGGTGGGCACGTATAAATTTATAATGTAGGGCGAAGAAGTTTCACTGTTGTTAAATCTTACTGAGCCCATGTCGCCGAGCTTTTCCCTGGCATAGCTGTTAAGCTCTTTTATATATTTTTCCTGACTGGCTAAATCAGAAAATTCGCTGACAGCACCTGCAAAGCCTGCAATCAGAGGGGAGCATTCTGTACCGGGGCGAATTTTCTTTTCCTGTTCGCCGCCGAATCTTGTTGCAAAATTCTGATTTTTCAGATTTGCCTGCTTGTTGATATAAAGTGCGCCCACTCCCTTAGGGCCGTGTATTTTGTGGGAGGATACGGTGATTAGGTCGGCGCCGATTTTTTTGACGCTGAGGGGAATTTTTCCATATGCCTGCACGCAGTCGGTGTGGATAAGCGCAGGTGCGCCGGCTCTTTTTACAGCTCTTTTGACGGCTTCCACCGGCATTATCGTGCCTACCTCGTTGTTGACATACATCATTGATACAAGTATTGTTTTGTCGTTTACAACGTCAAAAAGCTGCTCTTTTGATATGTTTCCGCTTTTGTCCGGCTTCAGGTAGATTACTTCAAAGCCCTGTTTTTCAAGCTCCTGGGCGGATTCCAGAATGCTTTCGTGCTCAATTGCCGTTGTAACTATCCTGTTGCCAAGTCTCTTTTTCGCTTTTACAGCGCCGAAGAGCGCCATATTGTTTGCCTCTGTGCCGCCTGATGTGAAAATGATTTCGTCGCTTGAGGCGCCTGTGGAATCGGCAATGATTTTTCTTGCGGTGATTAACTCCTTGGCGGCATTTATTCCGAGGTTATGCAGGCTTGACGGGTTACCCCAGTCAGTCTCCAGCATGTGGGCAACAGCTTTCACCGCCGCCGGGCAGGGTTTTGTTGTTGCAGAGTTATCAAAATAAGCGGTCATAATTTTTTCAGTTCCTTTAATTTAAGTATTCCCGCAATTGTCTTGGCGTCCTTTATCTCGCCGCTCATTATTTTTGCCACACATTCACTAAACGGCAGTCTGATAACGTCAAGGTATTCGTCGTCGTCAAGGTCCTGCTGGGTGAAGGTGAGACCTGTTGCGCAGAATATGCGTATAATTTCGCCGCAGTAGCCTGGGGATGGATATATCTCGCCCAAAAATTCAAAGTTTTTAGCCACAGCGCCGCATTCCTCGCGGAATTCACGGATTCCTGCTTCTTTGATGTCCTCGCCCTTTTCCAGCTTGCCGGCAGGGATTTCATAAATCAGTTCCTTGTATGGATATCTGAACTGCCTAACCAGCAGAACCTCGTTTTCCTCTGTGAGTCCTACTATAGCAACTCCGCCCGGATGATCCACGACCTCACGCTGAGCCTGTGTACCGTCAACAAGGGTAACGTCATCGGTGTGCACGCTGATTATCCTGCCGTTAAAGATGCCGTGGATTTCTTCCGTCTGCTCATAAAATCCCAGAGCTACCGCCTCAATATCCTCAATTTTGTCAAGAATAAATTTGGCGCCGGCTTCAATGTGTTCAAATTTTGTGCCGTAACCCCAGAGAACTCCGGCAGAGTCAATGAGATTTGACTTGGCTCCCTCAATGTCATATTTCTTGTCGCCCACCATAAGGCAGAGGTTGCCCTGGGTATCAAGCTCTTTCTGGCACCTGGCAATTATGCTGGATTTTGATTCGCAGTCAGCAGTAAAAGTAACGCCGCAGATAACGTCGAAATATGACTTGATACCAAAGTGATCAAGCAGGGTTTCGATATAATCCTGTGGTTTTGACGAAGCAATGCCCAGCTTGATGCCGTCTTTTTTAAGAGCGGCAAGCAGCGGCTTTATTCCTTCATAAAGCTCGCTTTCAAAAACGCCCTTGTTAGTGTATCTTTCACGGAATTTTCTTACAAGTTCGTCCGCCTTTGCGGCGTTAGCGCCGAATTTTTCCTGAAATGTAATCAGCAGCGGCGGACCGATGAAGTATTTAAGCTCTTCGTAATCCCCGACTTCGTAGCCGAAGGCTTCAAGAGCGTATTTTGCGCTTTTCATTATTCCTTCGCCGGTATCGCATATCGTTCCGTCAAAGTCAAAAATTACTGCGTTGTATCTCATTTTCCGTTCACTCTCTTCATAAATTTATCGGACAGCACAACGAATCTCTCCACAGTGCCTTTGCCGATAGTATCGCCCTTGTCGTCCTGAGCTGAAACGGAGAAGACAAGTTTCCTGCCGTCAACTTCTTCAAGTTCGGCGCAGGCGGTTATTTTTGTGCCTGTTGCGCTTGCCTTGTCATGAGTAATGCTGACGCTTGTGCCGACGGTGGTTTCGCCGTCCTCCAGAAGCTCGGCACATGCTGCACAGGTGGCTTTTTCCATAAGTGCCAGCATCATGGGAGTCGCAAAAACGTCCAGTGAGCCTGAGCCGACAGCGGCGGCAGTGTTTTCTGCGCCGACAGTTACTTCGGCGGTTGCGGTCAATTTTTGAGTAAATTCTTTCATAATAAATACCTCAGTAGTTTTTGGCATAAACCTGCTTAACATTATATCATATTTTTTTATTATATACAATATAAAACAATTGTGGTACAATATAACTAATTTCTTGAAAGGGTGCAGACTGATGCAGGCTGATAAAAAACGTATTCATATGCTGGACGAGGTCAGGGGACTCGCCATAATATGTATGATATTTCACCACATGTTTCTTGATATAGGCGACGTTTTGGGGCTTAAGTGGGGGTACACGGTATTTAATAAGCTGTGTATCGTTCAGCCGTTATTCTGGGCGGCGTTTATTATAATATCGGGCATGTGTTCAAGACTGTCCAGAAATGCAGTTAAAAGAGGCGTTATAGTCCTTGCCTGTGGCGGAGTCATTACGCTTGTAACTGCGGTTATTATGCCGCTTATGGGATTTGAAAAGACGGAAATATATTTCGGTATTCTTCATTGCCTGGGAGTTTGTATGATAATCACGGGACTTCTTATGCCTGTTCTTAAGAAGATAGATTACAGGGTGGGCGCCGCAGTGTCCTTCGCATTATTTTTGTTTTTCTATGATATTGAAACGGGAAACATCTGTTTCGGACTGATATCCCTGCCTGAAAGCTGGTATCAATACGCATTTTTGTCACCCCTGGGGCTTCAAAGTCCGGATTTTTACAGTGCCGATTACTTTCCTGTTATTCCGTGGATATTTATGTTTCTTACCGGTTATTTCGCAGGCAAACCTGCTCAGGACGAGAAACTGCCCGAAGTCATGTATCAAAAGCACAGCGGATTTCTGTCCTTTGTGGGGAGAAACAGCCTTTGGGTGTATCTGGCACATCAGCCGGTGCTTTATGCAATACTGCTGATTATATCTATTATTTTTATATAAAAGGCTTATCTTTTCTTAACAAAAAACAAACGCGTCTCATAGAATAAAGGGTGAATATCCCTGTTATTCATGAGGCGCGTTTCCAATTGTTGGCGAAGGTGGAGAGATCCTATAAAATAGCCTTCGCTGTATCAGTTGTGGCAAGGCACGCAGGGCATTGAAATCTGATTTCTGTTCTGCGTGTCATAGAACAGCGGCGCAGGACTATTCCATCCTGAGCCACTGTTCATTAGCCTGCTTCACGGCATAAAAGCTGTATGAGAGATATTTGTTCACAATGTCTTTGGCGGCTTTTATGTGTCTGCTCACTGTGGGCTGGGAGAGTTTAAGCTCCCTGGCTATTTCCACCTGACTTTTGCCGAAAACGTAAAACATTCTCAGACACATGCTCTGGCGCGGTGTCAGCTCGTTTTTTATTATAAGCGGCAGCGCCTTTGATAAGGAACTGATAAGTATGCGCTGTTCGTCAAATCCGTCGTCTTCCCGGGTGTTTTTGTCGCTCATATACTCCTCAACAAAATCAATCATATTAATCCTCCTCGTAATATCCGTTTAGCAGTGAAGCGATTCTTTTGCAATCGCATGCCATATCGTAATATATTTTAATTTTTCTTCTTAGCAGCAGCAGGTCCTCTCCGCTGTAAACGCACAGCAGGGGCTTAAGCCCGTCCATCTTTGCGCAGAGAGATTTGTACTGAAGCTCATATTCGGCTGCCAGCTCGTCAATAGTCATAAGGATTCCTTCTTTCTTTTTGATTTTTATCATGGCTACTGCCTGCGTACAACCTACATATTATACGAACATATGTTCTAAGTCAACTATCCTATGCCTCCGTGTCCTAATTTTTACTCATAAAATAATTTTTTTTGTTACCGTAAAATGCATATAGTGGTTAAATTATATAAAAAATATCAGAACGAGTATTGACAAATTATGCAACATACACTATAATGTATTTAGATTTGAAACGGGCCGCACCGTTTCACTTCGTGTCCTCCATAGTTTGTAATAACAGAGAGAAGAAGATCGGCAGTCAACCGGTCTTCTTTTCTTTTTGTTTTTTGTGGTTTATTTGATGAATTATGAGAGCTTTTGGCATAAAAACACCCCGGCAGGGATTCTCTGCCGGGGTGTTGAAAACATATTGTTGTTTTATATTCGCTTTACTGAGCGGAGGTATTATTGCTGTCGGAGCCGCCGTTATTTGAGGAAGCGTAGCCTATCCAGGTCTTGCCGGGATTGAGTTTTACGTCGCTTCCGTCAGCGTTTGTTATTGAAAGAGTTCCGTTATTTACAGACCATTTAATATCTGTAATAGTTCCGAGGCTCACAAGCTTTCCGCTGCCGCCTGACAATTTGTAGTCACAGTAAATTTCTGACTGACCTGACCCTTTGTAGTTTGCTTTGGCTATATATTCTGTCTGGTCGTAGAGAACAAGCAGATTTGTTCTTGCCACGTCTGTCAGATAATCTGAGCAATGGTACATTTTGTCTTCCTCACTGTATGTCCAGTCCCTGGTCTTGGTGTTTTTTGAAAATGTCAGGGAAAAAGATGTGCAGCTCTGAGTTCCCACTGCCGCCGCTTTTTCGTTGAAGTTTAATTTTGTGAAGCTTCCGTCCTCAACATCTGTCCTGAATCCTGCTTCGTTTATAGCCGCCTCAAGAGCGTCGCCGTAAAGCACGCCCGTGTGTTCGGAGGATACGCCTCTGGAGGAATCTCTGCCAAAGAGTCCGACGCTGTCGCTGTAAGCCATCTGATTGATATGGTCAACATCGTCACTGGCAAATACGGAGTCTGCGCCAACATAGTTATCCCTGCTCTGGCTCTGTCCCCAGTGAATGAATATTGCATCGAAAAGCTCTGAGAATTTAATGTAAGGAGGTCTTGCGCTGCGTATAGGTCCTATCTGGTCCGGAAGGGCAGTGTAGTCAGCGTAGAACCATAACATTCTGGTTTCTCCGCCCTCAACTTCACCCTCAAGGATAATATCGGGTGAGGCGGTGCTGTCATCAATGCCCCACTGAGGTCTGGCGGCATAAGCATTTTCTACAACGCAGGCAACGGGTCGTTTGCCCACTGCACTCTCGTTATATGAGCTTTCGCCGGTGAGGGGATTATATACCATTACGGGAGCCTCGGTCGCGGCTTCTGTTGTAGTGGGTTTTGTGGTGGTTTCCTCCTCTTTGTTGCGGGAGCTTGCCACCGCCACAGCCACAGCGGCTATGATTGCCACTACAAGTATGACTGCAACTGTAATGATAATTGCCTTTTTCTTTTTATTCTGATTTTTTTTCGGTTTTTTTCCATCAGGCATATCTGTGCGTATTTTGTCTTGCATATCATTCTCCGGATTGCTCTTTTTAAAAGAATCGCTGATTATGTCAAAATTATTGTCTAGATGCTTGGCTTCCTGTTCTTTCTTTGGAGCGTCAAAGCCGATATTGAATATCTGGCTTTCTTCGGTTACCGGTTTATCTTCTTTTTTCGGTGAGGTGAAAGAGTAGAAAAAGTCATCGGATTTTTTATCGTTACCGGGTGCGCTTGCGCCGCCCATCTTTTTATTTTTAAGTTCATTTAAAATATCGTCAATTTCGTTCTGATCGGACACGGTCATTCTCCTTTCGGGGTTATCACTATGACATTGTAACATAAAATGGAAAGTATTGCACCATATTTTTAAAAAAATTAAATTTTATTGATTTAAAATACTATATGTAGTAAAATAATAATGATAAAATTAAGGCGGTGAAGAAATGGCAAAAACAATTCCCATGATAATTACGAATAACGATATTCTCGTCAAGGACAAGGAAAGCGACGAGTTCAAGTCATTCAGCATGCCGTCGCTGAATCCGTCGCCGAACATTCCTTTTTATCATGAGTTTGCCGAGAAAATTGCCGAGGACCAGTACTATTTTAAGGAGTTTATGAAGAAACTTTACGGCAAGAAGCTCAACAAATATATACTTGCAATTATCGTTCCTGATGACACCAGCAAGCTGGAATCTATTTTTATAAACGAATTTTTCGTCAATTCAGGAGCCTGCAAGGCAGTTGCCCAGCTTCCTATGGCGCTGGCGCTGTCAAAAACGCAGTCGAGGTATATTTCTGTGTCAAAATCCTCCAGAAACGTGATTCTCGAGTACGTCAGAAATAATGAAACCGTAGTCAAAAAGCTTTACGATATTCACACCTGCGACCCGAAAAAAGTTATGAGCGACGCCAAAGTTATTCATATAGATGTGGAATATAACAGCGTGCCTGTGTTCGTAAATAATTTTAATATGAATATGGACGAGTATGTTGATATGGGGCGGATGATTACTCCCAAAGAATTTATGCAAAAAATATCAGCCGTAGATGTTGAAAAAATATAAATAAATAACTTTCCCCTGTATAAAATAAATAGGGGTGAGTTTATGAAAAAGAAAAATGAAAAGAAAAACAAGGACAAAAAGCCCGTTATTGACCTTACGTCATATATCAGCCCGGAGATGGTAAACTGCGACGTTGACGGCAGCTATACCGGAATCCCGGCGGATATGTATTACAATGACGAGCTGGAACAGCCTGTTCAGGACGCAGATGATTTATAAAAAAATACCGTTTAAAGGATTACCTTTAAACGGTATTTTTTATTTGTTTATTTCTTTTTAAATTTATCAAAGAAGCCTTCCTTGCCCTTTGGAGGAACATAATCCTTGTCAAACTGACGAAGAAGCTCCTTTTGTTCGTTTGAAATATTTTTGGGAATATCAACTACGATGCGTACATATTCCTCGCCTCTTCCTATGCCGTTAAGCCGCTGGATACCCTTGTTGCCTTTGAGAGTGAAGACCTCGCCGGGCTGTGTTCCGGCAGGTATGTTCAGCTTTGTATCTCCGTCAAGGGTGGGTACCTGAATTTCCGCACCGAGAGTAGCCTGAACAATTGAAATGTGCCTGTCTACCCATACATTGTAGCCGTCACGGTTAAAGTACGGGTGCTTCTTTATGTTAACAACCACCTTAAGATCGCCTGACGGGCCGCCGTTCGAGCCGGCATTTCCGAATCCGCGGACGTTAACTACCTGGTTGTTGTCAATTCCGGCAGGAATGTTGATATCAATTTTCTTTCTTGTACGAACCTTGCCCTTGCCGTTGCACTTGTGGCATGGGGAATTTATTATTTTTCCTGTGCCGCCGCAGCGTGTACAGGTCTTTTGAGTAGTCATAACGCCAAAGGGGCTTCTCTGCTGAACGCTGATTACGCCCCTGCCCTGACAATCCGGGCATGTGGTGGGCGAAGTACCCTTGGCAGCTCCGGTACCGCCGCATTCGCTGCAGTCCATAACACGCATAACCTCAACAGTCTTCTTGCATCCTTTTGCAGCCTCTTCAAATGTAAGGCTGACTGATGTCTGAAGATCTCGCCCTCTCTGGGGAGCATTTGGGTTTCTGCCGCCGCCGAATCCGCCTCCGAAGAAGGAGGAGAATATGTCGCCCAGGTCAATATCGCCGTCAAAGCCGAATCCGCCTCCAAATCCTGAGCCGCCCTGACCTGCGCCGTAATTGGGGTCAACTCCGGCAAAGCCGAACTGGTCATATCTCGCCTTTTTCTGCGGATTTGACAGTACCTCGTAAGCTTCGTTGCATTCCTTGAATTTTGCCTCAGCCTCGGCGTCGCCCGGATTCAGATCGGGGTGATATTTCTTTGCGGTTTTTCTGTATGCTTTTTTTATTTCGTCTTCGCTGGCGTTTTTGCTGACTCCCAGCACTTCATAATAGTCTCTTTTTTCCTCAGGCATTAATACACCTCCGATTATATCGCCTCATACCAAGCGTGCAGGGGAAATCATATATTTGTTATAAAATCCTGCACGGACAAAAAGAATCCCCGGCATAAGGCTAAGATTGCCGTAACTGTGTTTTTAAATGGTGCAGTGGCGGGATATTTGCACATCCCGCCGCCGCATTGTTATCTTATTCTTCTATTAGTTGTCGTCAACCTCTGTATAATCAGCGTCAGTATATCCTGCGTCTGTTCCGCCTGCTGCCTGATTAGGATTTGCACCTGCGGCATTTGGATCTGCGCCGGCAGCCTGAGCTGCCTGATACAGCTTCTGAGATACCTCGTAGAACTTATTCTGGAGATCTTCCTGAGCAGTCTTTATAGCGTCAAGATTCTCGCCTTTAAGAGCTTCTTTAAGAGTATCAAGCTTTGACTGTAATGCTGATTTGTCATCTGCGGAGAATTTGTCGCCGTCTTCAGAAAGAAGCTTTTCTGTCTGATATACCATCTGATCAGCGTTGTTTCTGAGATCAACAGCTTCTCTCTTCTTCTTGTCTTCTTCAGCAAACTGCTCTGCTTCCTTAACAGCCTTGTCGATATCTTCCTTGCTCATGTTTGAGGAAGCAGTGATTGAGATGTGCTGCTCCTTGCCTGTGCCCAGATCCTTAGCGGATACATGAACGATACCGTTGGCATCAATATCAAATGTAACTTCGATCTGCGGAACGCCGCGTCTTGCAGGAAGGATTCCGTCAAGGTGGAACATGCCGAGAGTCTTATTATCTTTTGCGAATTCTCTTTCACCCTGAAGAACGTGAACCTCAACAGAGGTCTGGTTATCAGCAGCGGTGGAGAAGATCTGGCTCTTCTTTGTAGGGATAGTTGTATTTCTCTCGATGATAACGGTGTTTACGCCGCCCATTGTTTCGATACCGAGAGAAAGGGGAGTTACGTCAAGGAGAAGAAGTCCCTTAACGTCGCCGCCGAGAACACCGCCCTGAAGCGCAGCGCCCATGGCAACACATTCATCCGGGTTGATTCCCTTGAACGGCTCTTTGCCGCTGAATTTCTGAATAGCTTCCTGAACTGCCGGGATTCTTGTTGAACCGCCTACCAGGAGGATTTTGTCAATGTCGCTCATAGTTAAGCCTGAGTCGCTCATAGCCTGACGTACAGGACCCATAGTAGCTTCAACCAGGTCGGCTGTCATTTCATTGAATTTTGCTCTTGTAAGAGTAAGCTCAAGGTGCTTAGGACCGGTAGCATCTGCTGTGATGAAAGGAAGTGAGATCTGAGCAGTAGTCATGCCTGAAAGGTCGATTTTTGCCTTTTCAGCAGCTTCCTTAACTCTCTGCATAGCCATTTTGTCAGAAGAAAGGTCGATTCCGTTGTCCTTTTTGAACTCTGCAACGATCCAGTCCATTACTTTTTTATCAAAGTCGTCGCCTCCAAGACGGTTGTTACCTGCTGTGGCGAGAACTTCCTGAACGCCGTCGCCCATTTCAATGATTGATACATCGAATGTGCCGCCGCCGAGGTCGTAAACCATAACTTTCTGGTCGTCTTCCTTGTCAATGCCGAAAGCCAGTGCGGCAGCTGTAGGCTCGTTGATGATTCTCTTTACTTCAAGACCGGCAATTTTACCTGCGTCCTTTGTTGCCTGACGCTGTGAGTCCGTAAAGTATGCCGGAACAGTGATAACAGCTTCTGTAACAGGCTCTCCGAGGTAAGCCTCAGCGTCTGCTTTAAGCTTCTGAAGGATGATAGCTGAAATCTCCTGAGGAGTGTAAGCCTTGCCGTCAACGGTTACTTTGTAATCAGAGCCCATATGTCTCTTGATTGAGGAGATGGTTCTGTCCGGGTTGGTGATAGCCTGACGCTTTGCAACGTTGCCCACCATTCTTTCGCCGTCTTTTGAAAAAGCTACTACTGACGGAGTCGTTCTTGAACCCTCAGCATTTGCGATTACTACAGCCTCGCCGCCTTCAATAACGCTGACGCAGCTGTTTGTTGTACCTAAATCAATACCAATAATCTTTGACATAATAAATTCCTCCTTAGTTTATCAATTGGCTGTTTTGACCATTGCAGGTCTGACAACCTTGTCATTAATTTTATAGCCCTTTTGGAAAACGTCGGTGATTACATTCGCCTCAAGACTGTCGTCTTCAACGTGCATAACTGCGTTGTGGTAATTGGGGTCGAATTTGTCGCCGCTTTCTCCGTAGGCTGTAACTCCAAGTTTTTTAAGCGACGCCATAAGACCGTCATAGGTCATCTGAACGCCTTTTTTAAGCCCCTCGTAATCCTCGTGCTCGTTTGAAAGTGCCCTTTCGAGATTGTCGATAACACCGAGAATCTCTCCCACCGCTTTGGCAGTGGCAAAGGCGAAGCTCTCATTTTTTTCCTTTTCAGAGCGCTTGCGGAAATTTGCATATTCCGCTGTGACTCTCAGAAGCTGCTCCTTTGTGTCGGCAAGCTCCTTTTCAAGGGGATTTTCATCCTGATTTTCTGTTTCTTTTTCTTCGTTTTCAGTAGTGTTTATGTTTTCTTTAATCTCTTCTTCTTTGTTTTTTTCTGATTTCTTTTTGCTCATTTTGTGCCTCCTTTACAGTCAGTGGTTATTTGCAAGCAAATTATCCACCGTGCTGAAAATGTATTCGGAAACGGGGATTATCTTTTCATAGTCGATCCTCGTTGAACCTATAAAGCCCAGCGTTGCCACCTGATTTCTGCCGTAAGTGAATTTGGATACGGCGGTGGTCGTGTTCTTCAGTTCATACAGGGGATTTTCGTCCCCGATGAACATAGCCTGTTTTGCGTTTGATTCGGCAAATGATTTTGAAAAATCAGTAAGCCGTTTTTTGTCGGTCATAAATGAGAGAATTTTGTAAACCTCGTTGCCCAGTTCTTCACCGTGGGACAAGAGATTCGTTTCACCCTCAAGCACCAGTTTGCTTTTTGACGCCTCAGCACAAAGAGAACACAGTGACGTCAAAACGGGCAAAAGGTCAAATACCTTTTCACCTGCGATGAGTACGCAGCGCTGAATCAGCGCTATGTTGACTTCACTGAGCGCCGTGCCTGCAAACAGCCTTTTAATAACCTCATAAAAAAGATATCGGAAATCATCGCTGATAGGTTTTTGAATATTTATCAGTGACGATTTGATTTTGCTTCCGGCTGTAAGCATAACCAGCATCGCTTTTGAATTGCCTGCCGGTATAAGGTCAACACCCTGAATGCAATCCAGCGGATCCTCCAGCAAGCAACAGAAGCCTGTGCAGTTTGTGTACTGGGAAAGCAGTGCCGCCGCGTCGGTTAGCAGACGTTCCGGATCACCGGCATTTACCGAAAGCAGTTCGGAAATAATGCTCTTTTCATAGTCGGATAATTCCTGCGGTTCCATAAGATTGTCAACGTAATATCTGTATGACGCCTTGCTGGGAATTCGTCCGCCGCTGGTGTGCCTCTGCTCAAGATATCCTATCTGTGACAGATAAGCCATTTCGTTTCTGACCGTGGCGCTTGATACGGAATAGGGCAAAAGGCTGCACAGCGTTTTCGACCCCATGGGCTCGCCGGTCTGGATATAATGCTCAATTATTAAATTAAGTATTGCCAGACGCCTTTCGCTGATCATCCTCCTGCACCTCTTTTGTATTTAGTGATTAGCACTCTAATTACCCGAGTGCTAATTCTGTTATTATAGTATATCCGTTTTTTTGTTTTGTCAATACTTTTTTTCAAAAAAAGAAAAAAATTCATTATTTTGAAATATTTATCAAAACAAGCGGCAGTGCCTAAGCACTGCCGCTACTTTATTGTCATAATATTATCAGCCTCATTTGCGCTTAATTTGCGTTAAGCAGGCTGTTGTTATTTGGATTCATTATCGTGTTGTTGCTCTGGGAGAATTCCAAAGCGGTGAAACATGTCATTTCCTGAGGCTCAAAATATTCTTCCTCCATTTTATATGCCGGCGGTTCCTTTATTTCCGGCTCCTCCTCAGGCTCATTGTATGCGTAAATATATCCGTAAAAGGTTTGTCCGTAGTGTGAGTACATATCATAATATACATTAGTATTAAAATATGTTGAACCCCAGTGGGATTCCGAAACAGTTATAGCTCCGTCGTCGGCGATATCCTCAACTACCGCCACGTGACCTGACCAGCAGGCGACTGCGCCAAGTTTAGGCTCACTGCCGTATTCATAATAATCGTTTGATTTGTTGATAAACCACCATTCGCCTGCATTGCCGCGGTCAATTTTCGGCTTTTCGCCGTTGAGTTCATATATTCTTCCAAAGGCGTATGCCACACAGTTGGGCATTCCGTAGCCGGTCTGAGAATAGGTGTTAAGCTCAGATGTGTAATACGGTTCTCCTGACGGCGCTGTAAGGCGAGGATGGAATTCCTCTGCCATAGCTGTTACAGGATATATGGTTATAATTGCGATGGTTAATAAAACAGTTGCGATAATGCTTTTTATAAGCTTATTCATTGCTGCCTCCTCCAAAACGGCGGCGCCAATTATTGGCAAAATCTGCCGTTTGTTCAACATCGTTTTGCATTTTAACATAAACGGCAGTCGGTAATCTATGGGAAAGCTAAACAAGGTTGCTTGTAACCTTTTTGTAATAATTGTTACTAATTTACAAAAAACGCACAAAAGTATTGACAAAATGTCAATAAATAATAGGCTTATGTCCAATAAACAACGATTTTGTTTGACAAGATAGCTAAATTTAAAATGATGATTCTTCAGAAAGTTTTGGTATTATTTTGCAGTGAATTAACAGGAATATTCACTCGGCAGAATTAATCAGTAAGCAGTGTATATTATGACGCATTATATTAATGTAATTAATATATCTAAAAATATATAATTTTATATAATATTGTCACGATGCGTAAATGGCTATAATAATACAAATAAAAAACGCCGTGACGCATAAGCATCACAGCGTTTTAATATTATAATGTTTTCAAATTAGCTTAGATTCTGGCAACTCCGTCTTTGACAGCGGCTTCGGCTACTGCTTTTGCAACAGTATCCTTGATTCGCTCATCAAAAGCGTAGGGGAGAATGTAATCCTCGCTCAGCTTGTCGTCAGCAAGTGAAGCTATGGCGTAAGCGGCGGCGATCTTCATATTTTCTGTAATATCGCTTGCTCTTACGTCCAGGGCACCTCTGAAAATTCCGGGGAATGCCACAACATTGTTTATCTGATTCGGGAAATCAGAACGGCCGGTGCCGACGATTTTTGCTCCTGCCGCTTTAGCCTCGTCAGGCATAATTTCCGGAGTCGGATTAGCCATTGCCAAAATAATGGAGTCGCTGTTCATGGTCTTAATCATTTCGGGAGTGAGAACACCGGGAGCGGAAACGCCGATGAAGATATCGGTGCCCTTAACAGCCTCTGCAAGTGTACCCTTTGTCATCTCTCTGTTGGTTACCTTGGCGATAGTTTCTTTTGACGGGTTAAGATTATCTCTGCCCTCGTAAATCGCACCGCTTCTGTCACAGAGGATAACGTCACGCAGACCGAGAGTCATAAGCAGCTTAGCTATGGCGATACCTGCCGCGCCTGCTCCGTTTATAACGGCTCTGCAATCAGACAGCGCCTTGCCGGTAAGCTTGGTTGCGTTGATAAGCGCAGCCGAAACAACAACTGCCGTGCCGTGCTGGTCGTCGTGGAAAATCGGAATATCGCATTTAGCTTTCAGCTTTTCCTCTATTTCAAAGCATCTGGGGGCGGCGATATCCTCAAGATTTATGCCGCCGAAGGAGCCGCTGATGTTATAAACCGTTTCCACAAATTCGTCAACATTTTTTGTGCGAACACAAAGCGGAAATGCGTCTACTCCGCCGAATTCCTTAAAGAGCACACATTTGCCCTCCATTACAGGCATTCCAGCCTCGGGACCGATATCTCCGAGTCCCAGAACCGCCGTGCCGTCGGTGATAACTGCCACCATGTTCCAGCGGCGGGTAAGCTCCCAGCTCTTTTTATAATCTTCCTTGATGGCGAGACACGGCTCTGCAACACCCGGAGTGTATGCCAGTGAAAGAGAATCCTTGTCGTTTACCTTTGCTCTGGCAGTGATCTCTACCTTGCCTTTCCATTCACCGTGTAATTTTAATGATTCTTTACGATAATCCATAGTTTATTTACCTCTGCTGTTTGTGATTTTTACTCCCAAGGGAATTTGTACTGTGTAAGACCGAGCTCGTCACGAATTTCGATAAGTTCCTTTTGTACGGACTCGTTGATAGGCACTCCGCTGTCCTTTCTC
The DNA here is from genome assembly GCA_019115455.1 of Candidatus Eubacterium faecigallinarum. Classification (GTDB taxonomy): domain Bacteria; phylum Bacillota; class Clostridia; order Oscillospirales; family Acutalibacteraceae; genus Eubacterium_R; species Eubacterium_R faecigallinarum. Next base: position 55,138 of record DXDN01000010.1, on the reverse strand, counting down.
TGCTGCCAAACGTCCCATTCCTTTTCGCCGGCAGAGTATATTCTGTCGCAGCCGGGAGCTTTTTCGGAATTTCTTACGGAGCGGATAATGTCGCCCGCCTTTTTCCTTGTAAGCTCTTCGCCTAAGAAATGGTTTGTGTCAATGGCAATAAAGAAGTGACCAAGGCGGTACGGTCTGATATTTCCGTTCTCGTCCTTGCCGTCAAGATCCTTGCCGTAGCTGCCGTCCTGAAGAATTGCCGACAACAACTCGATAACCATAGCGTAACCGTATCCCTTGTATCCGCCCAGAGCCTCGCCTATGCCACCCAGAGTTGTGAGCGCTGCCTGACCCTGACGAATCTTCTTAAGCGCAACCTCTGCGTCGCCTTCAATCTGCTGTCCGTCTCTGCCGATGATAGTTCCGGGATGAACGTCCTCGCCGATTCTGGCGTAATATTCAATCTTGCCGTTCTGAGTTATTGACGTTGCACAGTCGATAACGAAATCGAAATCCTCGTCAGACGGGATACCTACTGTAAGAGGGTTGGTTCCGAACATACCCTCCACACCGAAGGTGGGTGCAACAGACGGTCTTGCGTTGGTGCCGGTGATACCGATGCAACCCTGCTTTGTAGCCATGGTTGCGTAATATCCGGCGATGCCGTAGTGGCAGGAGTTGCGCACGGCAACCATGCCCATACCGTATTCCTTAGCCTTGTCAATAGCCATCTGCATTGCTCTGTGACTGATGACCTGACCCATACCGTCGTGTCCGTCAACAACTGTCGTTGTGGGTGTTTCTTTAATTATCTCAAACTCGGTAACAGGCTTCTGGATACCTGCCTTTATTCTGTCAAGATAAATAGGCTTGAATCTGTTGCAGCCGTGGCTTTCAATTCCTCGTCTGTCTGATTCAAGAAGGACGTCCGTGCAGATTTCAGCGTCCTCTTTCGGCACGCCGTAGCCGACAAATGCATCGGTTACGAAATTTGTGATAAGATCCCATGGACATACAACTTTACCCATAATGAAACTCCTTTCAAAAATTATTTAATTGTTTATTATTTATCTTTCCCAGTTTCTTGAGCGTTCAACCGCGCGCTTCCAGTCGGCATATTTTTTATTTCTTACAGATATCTCCATTGACGGAATAAAGAGTTTGTCAACCTGTCTGTTTTCCTCAATCTCGTCAGTGCCGGACCATAGACCTGTGGCAAGTCCTGCACAGTATGCCGCGCCGAGAGCTGTAGTTTCAATATTCTTAGGTCTGTTTACGGTCACGCCGGTCATGTCCGCCTGAATCTGCATCATTATGTTTGATACCGACGCTCCGCCGTCAACTCTAAGATCTTTAAGCATAATGCCTGAGTCGCTGATCATCGCTTCTAAAAGATCCGTCATCTGGTAGGTGATGCTTTCAAGCACTGCACGGCAAATATGCTTTCTGTTTACGCTTCTGGTAAGACCTATCATTGTTCCTCTGGCGTACATATCCCAGTACGGAGCGCCAAGCCCCGTAAAGGCGGGAACAAAATACAGTCCGCCGGAATCGGGTACCTCTTCGGCGAGCTCGTCACATTCAGGTGCGGAATGAATCAGCTCCACCTCGTCCCTGAGCCATTTAATAACCGAGCCTGCGTTAAATGCCGAACCCTCAAGGGCATAAGTAATCTTGTTGTCAATACCCCATGCAATACCTGACAGCAGGTTAGACTGTGAGTTTACACGCTTTGAGCCTGTATTCATCAAAAGGAAACAGCCTGTTCCGTAAGTGTTCTTAGCCTGACCTTCCTTGAAACAGCCCTGACCGAACAGCGCTCCCGGCTGGTCGCCTATTGCTCCTGCAATGGGTACGCCCTCGATATCTTCGATTCCTGTTATCTTGGCAACATTTCCGTAAATACAGCTGGATGGTTTAACCTCAGGCAGCATGCTCATGGGTATTCCCATCTTTTCACAAAGAAACGGATCCCAGCACAATTTGTCAATGTCAAAAAGCATTGTGCGGCAGGCGTTGGAGTAATCGGTAACGTGAACCTTGCCGTTGGTCAGGTTCCAGATAAGCCAAGTGTCCACCGTGCCAAACAGCAGATCGCCGTTTTCCGCCTTCTGTCTCGCTCCGTCAACATTGTCCAGAATCCATTTGATTTTAGTTGCGCTGAAATAGGCGTCAATCAGCAGTCCTGTGGTGTTTTTTATATAGTCGCTGAGTCCCTGCGCCTTCAATTCCTCGCAGTAAGGAGCCGTCCTGCGGCACTGCCATACGATGGCATTGCATACCGGTTTGCCTGTTTTTTTGTCCCATACAATGGTGGTTTCTCTCTGATTTGTAATTCCCAGTCCGATAATATCCTTCGGGTTTATTTTTTCAAGCCTGAGGCATGAAAGAATAGCGCTTATCTGGGAAAACAGAATCTCCATCGGGTCATGCTCGACCCATCCGTTTTGCGGATAATACTGCTTAAATTCATTTTGAGCTTTTGCTACGATTTCGCCTTTTTTGTTGAATATTATGGCACGTGACGACGTGGTGCCCTGGTCAAGCGCCATAACATATTTTTCAGCCATACAAATTTCCCCTCTCAAAATTTATATAGGTTGTTATTTTCTACGTTTCACAAAACAAAAAAGCAGGCATAATACCTGCTTTTATTTTACTTTATTTAATTTTTAAAGTCAATGATGATTACATTATTCAGCGTCTAAATGCACATATCATTTAATATGTCCTATATGTTGTTTTCAACAAAGGTGATAATGTCGTTGACGCTCTCCATCTTTTCAACTATCTCGTCGGGTACTTCTATTCCGAATTCGTCCTCAACTGACATAACGATGTCAATGGCATCAAGACTGTCGGCGCCGAGATCCTCAACTATAAGGCTTTCAGCGGTGATACTGTCTTCGTCAACATCAAGCTGCTCGGCAAGAATTGCCCTGATTTTTTCAAATACCATAAAAGCTTCACCTCAAAAAGTAGTTGTTAATATTGTTTTGTTATGTTATTATCATATTATATAATTCATATTCAATTGTCAATAATTTTTTTAGCAGAGGTTTAAAAATGGAAAAATTCGGACTCATAGGATATCCCCTGGGGCACTCAATGTCGCCCGTTATTCACAGGGAACTTTTTAAAATCAACGGTATTGACGCTTCATACGAGCTTATGCAGATACATCCCGACGATTTGTCAGACGGTATCGGCACGCTGATGAATTTTAAGGGATTTAACGTAACTATTCCCCACAAAACTCAAATAATATCTTTTTTGGACAAGCTTTCCGACAGAGCGGAGCTTTTCGGCTCGGTTAATACCGTATTCAATGATAACGGCACGAAAATCGGTTATAATACCGATTGTTTCGGATTTCTCAGGGCGATGGAGATGGCAGGCATCAAACTCGGCGGCAACGTACTTTTGTGCGGCAGCGGCGGCGTATCCAGAATGTTTGCCTTTGAAAGTGTAATGGCGGGTGCGTCGCTTACCTTGGCGGTGCGTGATTCCGATATCCCTGCTGCGGAAAATATCGCTCAGGAAATACGCCAAAAGCTTGAGCGTGATGTGACGGTGAAGAACCTTGACAGCATTGACGGCGATTACGATATACTTATAAACGGAACGCCTGTGGGTATGTTCCCGAAATCAGACGCCTGCGTTTTACCTAAAAAACAGGTTCAGAGATGCTCGGCTGTATTCGATGCCGTGTATAATCCCCTTGAAACACTGCTTGTCAGCTATGCAAAAGATGCCGGCGCCAAGTATTCAAACGGACTTCCGATGCTTGTTTGGCAGGCGGCGGTGGCGCAGGAGATTTGGCTTGGTGTAAAATTCACCGATGAGCAGATAAAAGCGGTTATTGACATAACGGAAAGAGAGCTTAAAAAATAATGAACATTATTCTTTGCGGTTTTATGGGCAGCGGCAAGACCACAGTGGGGCTTGAGCTTGCGAAAATAATGGGAAGAAAATTTATTGATATCGACGAGATGATAGAGCGTGAAAACGGAATTGCCATAAAGGCGATATTTACTGTGCACGGCGAGGATTATTTTCGTGACTTGGAGCACGAATGCTGCAAAAAGATATCTCAGTTTAAAAACTGCGTGGTATCCACAGGCGGCGGAGCGCTTACTTTTGAGCGAAATGTAACTGCGCTCAAGCAGGGCGGCAAAATCGTTTTTCTCGATTCGGATTTTGACGTGATTTGCCAGCGTATCGGCGATTCAAAGTCACGTCCTCTTTTTCAGGACAGGGAAAAAGCAAAGGCACTTTACCTTGAGCGCAGACCAAAATATCTGAGCGCGGCGGATTATGTGGTGGACGGAAATATGTCTGTCAGAAAAACTGCGCTGGAAATTGCCGAAATGTTCAGATAATCAACACGTGTTGATTATCTTGTGCTAAAGTTGAAAAAATTTGCTTTGTGTGTTATAATGCACGCACATTTAGCGTATATGCACAATTAACTTGCTTATAACAAAAGAAGGTGCTTTTGTGAAAATAAATGAAACAGCCGAGCTTAAACACGGCGTTGATGTTTTTCATAAATATAAAAACTTGCTAAAAGAGCTTACTATGAAGAATGTTAAGCTCAAATACCGCAATTCGTGGCTGGGTATTTTCTGGAGCTTTTTGCAGCCGCTTTTGAACATGGTTGTTCTCTCAGTTGTATTCGGCGGCATTTTCGGTAAGCACAGCAAATACATTGTTTGTTATCCTGTGTTTCTTTTCAGCGGAAGGCTTTTATTCAGCTTTTTTACCACATCCACTAAGCAGGCGATGACTTCTTTTAGAAGGAATCAGGCAATTATCAAAAAGGTGTACGTGCCTAAGTATATGTACCCCTTATCATCAATATTCAGCAATTTCGTAACTTTTGCCATATCCCTTTTGTGTTATATATGCGTGTGGATATTCTTTAAAGTTACGGGCATCAGCGGAGGTGACGGGCTCTATATCACGGGCTATGCTCTGCTTTGCTTTGTTCCGATGTTTTTGCTGCTGCTTTTCAGCACCGGTGTCGGACTGATACTTTCAGTGCTGTGCGTATATTTCAGGGATATTGAATATATTTGGGACGTTATTACCCAGCTGCTGTTTTATATGGTGCCGATTCTTTATCCGCTCCAGAATATAACCACCGACTGGATAAAAATAGTAATTAAGATAAATCCTCTATATTCGATGATAGAGCTTTTCAGGCAGTGCGTTCTTTACGGATATATAATGAGCTGGAAGCTTCTGCTTTATGCCGCAGTGGTATCTGTCTTAACCCTGGGTATAGGAATTCTCTTCTTCAGGTGGAAGAGTGACGATATCATATATCATCTTTAATTTAATAAAATTTAAAGCGGTACAGGATTTACCCTGTACCGCTTTTGCTTTGCTCAAGCTGGGTGTTATTATTTTTTGCAATATTATATGCCATCAGCTGGCAGACAACACTGCCGAGCAGGGGATTAAACAGCGGTATGGAATCATCATAATCAATGAAGTCACCGCTTTTTGAGGGGATACTTTTCGGTATTATGTGTACCCGGCACTGCACGCTGTCATTCAGCACGGCGTAAAAATTTTCGTTGGAGGCAAGCCCGATAACATTGCTTTTATTTATGGGGTAGCTGTTTATCTGACCTGCGGCAAAGGCTCTTACGTCACGCCCAAAGGCAAATGAAAAAAGATATGCCGCATAACCGGCGGCGGCAAGATCCACATTAGTGCCGGTAAGCACAAGATTTTCACAGCTTATTTTGCTGCTGATGTGTCTGATAAGGTATTCGTTTTCAAGAATGTACTTTATTTTGTCATTGAGCGACATCAGCATTTTCGTGGCAATGCGTATATAAAGCTCGGTAATGACCTGGTTTTTCTCGCCGATATAAAGGGCGAGCAAAGTCAGCACCGTGTAACGAAGCGTATATGCGGCGGTGGACACGGCTGCGTTTTCGATAAAATCCAGGCTTAAGGAGTCTTCGCTCTCCTGCTCGCGGTTATAGATGCCTACTATTTTGGCACCGCTTTTTTCTGCTCTGATGCGTGCCTGACTGCACGGCATATCGTCCTTTGAGGCGCTGATAAGTATTACCAGCGTGTTTTTGTCCAGTATCGGATTTGAAAAATTAAATTCACTCAAAAGGCAGGCGGCGCAGGGTATGTCCGCCAAAACTTCAAAATTGTATGCACCGGACAGCGCTGCGCCGTAGTCGCAGGCGTTGGAGGCGATATATATTCGGCGGATTTTTTCAGCCTTTATTTTCAAATGCTCAAAATGAATTTTTTCCGCCCATATATACTTTTCGCATAGCTTTTCAATAAGCTGAGGCTGTGTGAAAATCTCTTTTCTCATAAAATCGGGGAAATCGCCCCTGTCGGTAACTGGTATATCCAGGTGCGGATCCCTGCTTTTCTTTAAAAATTTTTTTGATTTCTTTTTCATATCTATCCCTTTATAAGCCTTGCAACTATGACTGACATATCGTCCCTGTGACGTGAGTCGCTGTGCGCCAGGGCAAAGTCAAGAATTTCCTTTGCCCTGTCGTTGGGACTGTCGCTGTCGTCATATTTCAGAAATTCATCCAGTAAATCCTCTCCCACGTCGGTTATGCCGTCGCTCATCATTATTATCTCGTCGCCTACATTCAGCACCGTAGTGCGCTTTGCAAATTCGATTCCCCGCAGTATGCCTGCCGGCATAGAGGAGAGCTCGCATTTGGTCAGACTGCTTTTTTTGACAATGTAGGACCTGGGCGCTCCCGCCTTAAAAAATTCGCATTTTCCGGTAAAAAGATCCACACAGGCGCAGTCCAGCGTAGCAAGACTTTCTTCACTGCTTTTAACAAGAAGCGCACTGTTTACCACTTTGAGCGAGGAGTCAAAGCCGAACCCGGCAGACAGAAGCTTTGACAGCAGACCTGCTCCCATAGCGCCGTCCAGGGCGGCTCGTCCGCCCTTACCCATGCCGTCACTTATTATGAAAATCATATGACCTCTTGTGTCGTTGATAGTCTTGATAGTGTCGCCGCACAGCTTGCCCTCGGCACAGTATTGAGCGAATCCGAAGCTCATTTTAAAATTCGGCTTTTCTATCACGGTTATCATCAAATTGGAGCCTGAGTAGTTGGTGCGTATTTTTTCAAAATCTCTGGAACAGATTTTTTCCAGCTCATTTTTTATTTTAGGACTGTCGAGTCCCGTAGTTTTTGAAGAGGCGAGAATTTCAATTCTCATGCGGTCAAACTTGTCCACAATTACGGAAATATTTTCGGGATAGATATCATAACCGCCCAGCATTCGTCTTATTTTGCCGGCGGATTTAAAATCGAATATCTCCGCCTCGTCAAATTCAAATGCAAGATCCCCCAGCATGTCGGAAATAGAGAAGAACTGGTCCGCCGCCACCATTCTGAGTTCGCTTTCTATGGGCTGTGTTTTTCCCATCTGGTTGATTTTTTCACGCACGTCCCTCACGCTTTCGCTCACCTGAGCCAAAGCGGAAGATGCGAATCTCAGCCTGACCACAAGGCTTTGCCTGAGGCTGCCGTCAGGGGCGATGTCTGCTCCGCTCTCAAAAAAGTCTGATATTTTTTCGGTCAGCGCTTCCGGCAGAAGCACCATTATTACGGACGCCGCTATGCTTTCTATCACGCTGCATACCGAAAAGGAGCCCATATCCGCCGCCACTGCGAAAAATACCATTGAAAGCGAAAAACTTATCCCTATACCGAGGCTTGAAATATTTGTAAAAAGACCGCAAACCAGCGCTGAAAAAGCATAAGCTCCCAGCAGGAACATGCTGTTTTCACGGCTGATTCCCAGCGCAAAGCCCAGACACAGAGCAATAATCAGTCCCCAGGTCTGAGAGCCGAACCTAACTGCGATAAGGATTAATAAAACAGCGATGATCCTTGCAGGCGAAACCCCCTTGATTTCCAGAAAGGAGAGACCCGTCAGCACCACCGCCGCAGATACCAGAAGGCAAGTGGTATCTGTTAGCTCCAGCGCCTTGTATTTCAGCCTTTTGAAATTGCAGTGAGCTGTCCTGTAGAAGAAAAAGGATGCGCCCAGAGCCAGCACCGCTTCCCCGACGGTAAGGGCATATGCTCCCAAAACGTCCTGATTTTTTATGTTCATTACTATTCCTGTGGAAAGTACGGATAGCGATGACACGATCATCGGCATGAAAAAGTCTTTTCCTGAATTAAAAAGATTTATTGCCAGCGTGCCAAGGGCGGCGATGATAACAGCGCTGAAATATCTTATGGCGTCGGAGCTGTCGCAGAATATTATGTATCCCAGTCCGGCACCCGCTGCCGAAAAGAGAAAATTCTTTTTGTTTGACACTGTTATCAGCGATACAGCGAACGGACAGCTTCCGCCAACCACTGAAGAAAAACTAAGCACAAACGCCAGAACGAACCATATTCCGCGTTTGAGCACCTCTTTAAATATCTGTTTGTATGAATTGTTGATTTTTATTTTATCCCTGACCTGCATTTTTTACCCTTTCATTCATGCACCCCAATTCATCAGGGATATTATATTTTAATGAAAGTGAAAAAAATGTAAAAAAATAAACGGAAAAAGAATATAATTGAATTCCTTTTCCGTTTATAAATATCATATTGTTTATACCGACATTTTTTGCATTATTTTTTCTTTCTGTTTCTGAGAATTATCATAAATATCATTCCTATGACTCCGCCCACGGCGTTCATCATCATGTCTGTCATAGTGTCCACAAGTCCGAGATATCCGTATTCGTTACGGTATTTTGACAGGTCAAACATTGCCGTTTCCTCTCCTGCTTTGGCAAGCTGAAGATTTGTGCCGTGTAACGTGTCCATGAGAAATTCGTAAAACTCCCATCCCACGGCTATGGACAAAGCGAACATCAGAGCAAAAATCGCCGCAAGCGTAGCCGCGCATTGCCCTTTTTTACGCTGGATTATGCACGCAAAATCATACCCGAAGGACGCGCATACGAAACCTGACACAACGTGCATCATATTGTCAAACCACATGAATCTGTCAAAAAATCCGAAATATGAACCGATGACAATGCCGACAAAGATGATAATATTAAGCATCGTCTGGCTCAGCGGCGGCACTTCCTCAATAAAGCTGCCGTTGCCGAAAATTTGAAACATGTCCCACAAATGAGTAAAAATAAAACAGAACACACTTTCAAACCCCATAACGACGTCGCCTGTTATGAAAGAGTATGCGGCGCATATTATCATAGAGATCCTTACAATTATCCAGAAAACGAGCTGAGCTTTAGGAATTTTTTCAATGGGGTCTTTTTTTATTTTATATGCCATTTGCCACACCTCTGCAACTGAAAATTCTTTTTTATTCTACCATAGATAACAAAAAAGTCAAATTATTAAATAAAGATAAATTATTTTGATTTGTATAGAATTATATTTATGTATTTGATATAATTTATCAGTAATAAATGTACACATTAAAGATATGTGTTCAACATTTTTTTCGGAGGATTACATATGATAGAATACACCACCAGATATGATGTAAAAAAGACTATGTATGAAAAGTTCGCAGACTCAGCAGCTCAGAATGCCGATCTGCCATGCTTTTATTATTACAACAACACAGTTACCTGGAAAAAAGCCGAGGAGATGGTTGACCTTTGTGCCGCCGCACTGCTGGCAAACGGCGTAAGAAAAGGCGACAGAGTTATCATCTGCGCTCCGAATATGCCCCAGTGTATCACAGCGATTTATGCTGTAAATAAGATCGGCGCCATTGCCTCAATGCTTCACCCGCTTTCAGTGGCAAGCGAGGCTCAGTATGCCGTTAACCTTGTGGGAGCAAAGTTTGCTTTTTGCTTTGACGTGTCTGAAAAATCATTCCAGGGAATGAAGAATCTTACCGTTGTTCGCTGCAAGACAGCCGAGTATTTTCCAAAGACAATTTATGGCTTCCTTGCAAATCAGGTATATAAGAAGAAAATAAAGGGCAAGACCGCTCCTGCTACAGAAGTAAGAAAAAATATCGACTGGAAAGAATTTCTTAAAGAAGGCAAAAAGTTTATCGAGGACGGAAATACCGTTGAAGTTGCCTCAGATCCTCTTGCTGTTGCGGCTATCATGATGACAGGCGGAACAACAGGTAACCCTAAGGGTGTTCAGCTCTCAAACGAGGCTATTAACAACCTTTCCTATCAGCTTCTTGACGTTGTTGAAAACGTGCTTGAAATGAAGGTCGATGCCAAAACAGACGCAATGCTTACAGCTCTGCCCGTTTTCCACGGCTTTGGATTTGCTCTTTGTATGCACGTTTCAATTTGCACAGGTATGCCCCAGGCTCTGTTCCCGCAGTTTGACGCAAAGATGTGCTCCGACGCAATCAAGAAATATCATATCAATTATGTTTTCGGTGTGCCTGATTTCTTTGAAAAAGTTTATAAGGCAGGATACCTCAAGGGAATTGATATGTCCAACATGAAGCTTATCGGCTCAGGCGGAGATGTTGTTCCTTACTCTCTTACCGAGAAGATGGATAGACTTCTTAAGGATAACGGCGCAAAATGCCATTTCGTTTCCGGCTACGGACTTACGGAGTGTGTAACCGTTTGCTCCTTTACAGATCCAAGACGTGAGGCTCCTCAGGGCTGCATAGGTATACCTTGCTATAATATCGAGGTTATGACTGTTAAGCCCGGAACTACCGAAGAAGTTAAGGGCGAGGACGGAGAGCTTTGCGTTTACGGTCCCACACTTATGGAGGGTTATTATCACGATCCTGAGGAGACAGCCAAGGTGCTTGTTAAGCACGACGACGGCAAAGTATGGCTTCATACCGGTGATATGTGCTTTATTGAGGAAGAGACCGGCGATATTTATTATCGTCAAAGACTTAAGAGAGTATACAAGATCAGCGGATATCTTGTTTACCCCTCATTCATTGAAGAGGCATACAGAGCTATGGCTGAAATCTACGACTGCTGCGTTATCGGAACAGGCGAGGAGGGCAAGACTCAGCTCAAGCTATTTGTTGTAAAGAACAAGAAATTTGCCGGCGATGACGAAGATAAGCTGACAGAAAAGATTATTGAGTTCGGTATGCAGAATCTTTCAAAATGGTCCGTGCCTAAGGAGATAGTTTATATCGACGAACTGCCGAGAACAAAGATCGGCAAGGTCGATTTCAAGGTGCTTAAATAATTTGTTAAGTATAAAATTAAAACCGCCTGAGTTAATCTCAGGCGGTTTACTTGTTTATTATGCGTATTTTTTATTAATATAATCTGCAATAAGTTCCACAGTATCGTCGATTCCGATGCGTGACACATCAATTGAAAGGTCATAGTTGCAGGCGTCGCCCCATTTGTACTCACTGTAAAAATTGTGGAAACGAGCCCTTTTTTTATCCGTAGTCTTTATTTCCTTGGCGGCGGATTTCTCGCTGATGCCGTACTGATTGATGACTCTTTCTCGTCTGAAATCGTTGTTTGCGTGGAGGAAAATCTTCAGCAGATTCGGAAAATCCCTGAGCACATAGTCGGAGCATCTTCCGATGATGATACAGCTGCCTTCCTCTGCCAGCTTGCGGATGGTGTCAAACTGATACTGGAAAATTTTATCCTCAAGGGTTATTCCTGTATCCGTAACAGTGGTGTACCCGTCTGCGGATATGTTAAACAGGAAACTTCCGGTGGGCTTCTCGTCATAGAAAACGAAGAGCCTTTCATCAAATCCGCTGTCCTTGGCGGCACGCTTTAATATTTCCTTGTCGTAGTACGGGATCGACAGCTTTTCCGACAGCTTAGTGGCAATTTCGTGAGCGCCGCAACCAAACTGCCTTGAGATTGTGATTACGTAGTCTTTCATAAAGAATACCCCTTTCTTTATCTTGATTTCATTCTATCATATTTTCACGCCACTTGCAATTTTATATTTTATAAAGTAAAATCATTATGTAAATCAATTAAACACGGCAGGGAGGCGATAATATGAGCAGGGGATTGTATATTCATATACCTTTTTGCCGTTCAAAGTGCCCTTACTGCGATTTCTACAGCGTCAGATATCAGCAGGACGCCGCTGAAAAATATGTCAGCCGCCTAATTGACGAGATGAAAAAATATAACTCTTCGTTTGATACCGTGTATTTAGGAGGCGGAACGCCCTCCGTGCTCGCCAGCCGACTTATAGGTGAAATAATACGTGCGGCAAGGGAGAATTTCAATATTTCTCCTGACTGCGAGATAACAGTTGAGTGTAATCCGTCCAAGGATTTGGAAAAGGATTTTGAGGATTATGCCGCTTTCGGTGTAAACAGAGTCAGCATCGGTATGCAAAGCGCCAGAAACAGTGAGCGTTTTGCTCTTGGCAGAGCCGCAGGTCAGGCTCAGGTGGCAAAAGCGGTTAACGACGCCAAAAAAGCGGGTATATATAATATAAGCCTTGACGTTATGCTGGGCATACCTCGCCAGACGATAGACAGTCTTGACGAGACATTTGAGTTTATCAGCCAAATGGACGTTACTCATATCAGCGCCTATATGCTGAAAATCGAGGAAAACACAAAGTTTTTTGAAATGAAAGACCGCCTTGATCTTCCGGATGAGGACACGGTCTGCGATATGTATCTTAAAACTGTCAGCAGTCTTAGATCCCTTGGGTTTGACCAGTACGAAATAAGCAATTTTTCAAAACCGGGATTTGAGAGCAGACATAATCTTAAATACTGGGAGCTTGAGGAATATCTCGGTCTCGGTGCGTCCGCTCATTCTTATTTTAATAAAAAACGATTTTATTACGACAGGGATTTTAATATAGTCGATGACGGTGACGGCGGCACTGATGAGGAAAAAATCATGCTGGGTCTCAGGCTTAACAAGGGCATTGAAAAAAATCTTGTAAAAAAAGATTACAGCCGATTTTGCAAAAGCGGACTTCTGACTGAAAACGGCGGCAGAATCGCTCTTACCGAAAAAGGAATGCTGGTCTCAAATTATATTATCAGCGAATTAATTTAATATAACATAAATAAAAGAACTTCTTTGGCGCAGAATAAACGTGAAAGGAGTTTTTTATTATGCCAGATATGTTTAATTTAACACCGCAGATGCAGGAATACTTTAACTCACTGCCGGAAATGATACAGGAATCAATAATCCAAAGCGGAGCCAAGATTAATTCCTTGGCGGATCTTAAAGCAGTTGCGGAAGGCACGGCGGAAAATGCACAAAATTAGCAGAAAAAAACCGCAGCAGACGCAAAGCAGTCTTAATAACAGCAACACATCGCCGAGCTTAAAAAAAGTAAGAAAAAGCTATAAGGCAAAGTACGGACTTGAAAGGGACTTAACAAACCGCTACAGCAGCTGGGTAACTAATCCCACCGTGCAGCCTGATGAGAAAACCGAGATGGGAGTACCCGTCCCCGATAAGCTGAACACGGAATTTTCCAAGGAATATCAGGAAGAAAATCAGCTCTGACAGCGGCTTTGCCGTGACGTTCGGCAGATTTTGAACTGAAAAATCTGTTGCTTATTACAAAAAATAAAACCGGGATATTTGACATCCCGGTTTATTTTTTATTATTCTTCGTCAGTATCAGAGAAACTGTCCGTGTCCTTGTCAGTGGTGTCGCTGACGTTTTCGCTTTGCTCAGTTTCGTTTTGAGCGGAAGCGGTGTCCTCTGCTTTTATTTCTGAGTTTTCAGCGTAATTGATTGGTGGCTGCTCAGCAGGCTGAGCCTCTTTTGTCTGCTGATATTGCTCATTTACAGGCTGTTGATAGCCGCCCTGCGGCTGATAATTCTGCTCAGGGGGCTGATAAGTTGGCTCGTTTGGCTGATTATATGCCGCTGTGCCGTCGAAATTACCGCCGGCAGCCGGAGCATATGGCTGAGCCATGCTGAAATCAGGCTCATAAAACGTGCCGTTTCCGTATCCAAGAGGATTGAAACCGTTTGGCGAATACTGTGCGTTCGGCTGTGGTGCCTGTGGCTGATACTGCTGATACGGCGAATAATTCGCATACGGCGGCGGTGTCTGACTGTAAGGCGCACTGTTTGACGGATTGTAGTACGGCGACGAAGCCTGCTGATAAGGATTATTATAGCCGTTAAATCCTGCGTTGCTGTATTTCATCATCAGTTCCTGCTCTGACAGGAAATCATCCTCGGTAACAACGCCGTTGGCAAGCGCTCTTAAGCGGAAATTCTCGTAATAAAGCGCATCAGCTGTGCGTTTGTACGGAATTGTATATATTCCTGCGATACCCACCGTTATTATAGTCAGGAATAACCACGGCAAAAAGCTGAGGTCATACACAAACAGCTCGCCGCGGTGCCCTCTCACAATCTTTTTGGAAAGGCTTATTGCCTGTGAGGGCTTAATGTTCGGATAGTCATTCATAATCTTAGGCGCAAAGTATGCGCTGTAGTAGAATATGATTGCCGGAAATACTAAGAGCAGTGACAGGAAAAACATTATTATACCTAACAGGATTATTAATACTAATTTTTTTCCGAATGTGGCGTTAAAAGTGTTGCTGAAAATTCCTGAAAGCTCTTTGCCAAGCTCAAATTTCTCATTTGCATTTCTCCTGACAAGGGACACAAACATGCCCTCAGTCGTTACGCTCATAGGAGAAAAAATCAGATAGAGAAGATTTCCCAAAATACTACCGATTGCCAAAACTGCGGTTGCCATTAAGACAGGGGATTCTGCGGGGATTACGGCTTGATTAGCTGATGTATTTGCGGCAGTTGAGCTGAATTCAAAGTCCTCGATAGGATTGCCGTTGCCGTTAAAATCACCGAAATAATCAGCGTCAAAATCATCGTATTCGTCAAAATAGCCGTCCTGACTGAAATCATTTATTTGATTGTAGTTTGAGATAATGCTGAAAGTCGTTGATGTGCCGCTGATAAGTATTGACACAACAGCAACGATAATAAAGAGCGCGAAAACCTTGCCCTTTATTATCTGACGTGCCTGTGATTTTACAAGCGGTCTGTTAATATTAATCATTTATACAAACTCTTTTCATCTGTAATCAGAATTTAATTTTGCTTTCGATAAATTGTGTGAGTTCAGAAATAGGAATACGAACCTGCTCCATAGTGTCACGGTCACGGACGGTTACGCAGCCGTCCTCCTGTGAGTCAAAGTCATATGTGATACAAAACGGAGTGCCGATTTCGTCCTGACGGCGGTATCTCTTGCCGATGGAGCCTGTTTCGTCAAAATCTGTCATAAATGATTTGCTGAGTTCTTCGCATACCTCCCAAGCCTTGTCTGAAAGCTTTTTGGACAGCGGAAGAACTGCCGCCTTGTAAGGAGCGATAGCAGGGTTGAAGTGAAGAACCACTCTGGTGTCATTCTTCTCCTCATCGAGCACTTCCTCGTCGTATGCCTCGCAGATGAGCGCAAGCACAGTTCTGTCAAGTCCGTATGTTGACTCAATGATATACGGAATGTATCTTTCATTGGTAACAGGGTCAAGATATTCCATTTTCTGACCGCTGTATTCCTGGTGCCTGGTCAGGTCAAAATCGGTGCGGTTATGAGTGCCGTTGATTTCGCCCCAGCCGAATGGGAACAGGAATTCAATGTCGCATGCCGCCTTGGCGTAGTGAGCGAGCTTTTCGTGGTCGTGATAACGAAGATGCTCCTCAGCCAAGCCGAGATCTTCAAAATATTTTTTGCCGTACTGCTTGAAATAATCATACAGTTCGCCGTCGGTGCCCTCTTTGCAGAAGGTCTGGAATTCCATCTGTTCAAATTCAATTGTTCTGAATGTGAAGTTACCGGGAGTTATCTCGTTTCTGAAAGCTTTGCCTATTTGTCCGATGCTGAAGGGAAGTTTAGCTCTCATTGTACGCTGAACATTTACATAGTTTACGTATTCACCCTGAGCGTTTTCCGGACGGAGATAGATAATGCTCTTGCTGTCGTTGGTAACGCCCCTGTATGTCTGGAACATAAGGTTAAATTCTCTTATATCCGTAAAATTATGCTTGCCGCAGTTTGGGCAGGGAATGCTGTGGTCCTTGATGTACTGGAACATTTCCTCCTTGGTCATACCGTCGGCATGGGCATCGGGGTCAAAATCGTCTATAAGGTTATCCGCTCTGTGGCGCATCTTACATTCCTTGCAGTCCAGCAGCGGGTCGGAGAATGACGCAACGTGACCGCTGGCTTCCCATACTCTCGGGTGCATAAGAATATCAGCGTCAACCTCGTAACTGTTTTTCCTTTCCTGAATAAATCTTTTTCTCCAGGTGTCCTTTACGTTGTTTTTGAGCCTTGCGCCAAGGGGACCGTAATCCCATGTATTAGCAAGACCGCCGTAAATGTCACTGCCCGGGAAAATGAAACCTCTGCCCTTGCAAAGGGCAACTATTTTTTCCATCGTTTTGTCTGAATTAACCATATGCTGAAACCTCCAATAGTATGCTATCATTTTACTATGTTTTATATAATAAGTCAACAAAAAGCCGCTGATTACTGTAATCAGCGGCTTTGTTATTATTAATCAGCTGTTTTTCATAATAACGCTTTCCACAATGTCGGCGATGTGCTCCGCCGTGTCGGCGCATTTCTCAAGATACGTATAGATCTCACGCCATGATATTATCTCCATTAAATCATTGCTGCTATCGTGGAGATTATACATGCACTTAATATAAAGTTTGTCAGCCTCCTCCTCATAGGAGTTAATGCTGATGATATGCTCCTTAATGCTTTTTGAGCGCTTGTAGTCGGGGAAACATTTCATAAGTCCCAGCACTTCGTCACAGCATTTTGTGACAACGTGCACAAGCTCGATGAAATCGGGACGGATACTCTCCACATGGTTGCAGTAGATTCTGATAAGCACGTCCTCAATTTTATCCGTCATTTCATCAATATTTTGGCTGACCTGAAGAATGTCCTCCCTGTCAATGGGAGTGATAAATGCCTTAATGAGAGTGTTGAGCATCTCATGTTTTTTGTTGTCGGCAGAATGCTCTAATTCGTGCATTTTGTTTAAATAGTCTGATAATTCGCCCCGATTAAAATTGTTCATTATTTCGTCCAGAAGATGCACCGCTTTGCATGCACATTCGGCACATTCTATAAAGTTGTTGAAATAATAAGCGTCCTGTTTTTTTGACATAAGCGTTCTCCTTGTAGGTTATATAAGAATATCAGTTGAACAATGCGATAAATATTTTTGCCATAATAAAGCTTATCAGTCCGCAGCCCGGGAATGTAAACACCCAAGTGAGCATCATGTCCTTAACTACGTTAAAGTCGATAGCGGAGATTCTGCGCACGGAGCCAACGCCCATGATTGCTGTGGTTTTTGTATGGGTTGTGGATACCGGGATGCCGAAAATGCTGGAAAACAGAAGGCAAAGCGCCGCAGCTATATCAGCAGAAAAGCCCTGGTATTTTTCAAGTTTTACCATATCCATACCGACTGATTTAATTATTTTTTCACCGCCTACACTGGTGCCCAGCGCCATAACCACGCTGCAAAGAAGCATCAGCCATACGGGGATTGCTATACCGCTTACATCGTTTTGACCGTGTGAGAACGCAAGACCAAGGAAGAGTACGCCGATAAATTTCTGTCCGTCCTGAGCGCCGTGCATAAAGCTCATTGCCGCAGCGCCGAATATCTGAGCGCCCCTGAAAAACGAGTTCGTCTTGCGGCGGTCCGCACGGGCAAAGAGCAGTGTTACGAGCTTGCATACTATCCAGCCCAGCACGAATCCCAGAATCAGGCTCAGAACAAGTCCGTAGAGAACTTTGCCCCATTCCTTCATGTTGATACCGTCAAATCCGTTTTGAATTGCGATTGCCGCTCCGGACAGTCCGGCTATGAGGCTGTGGCTCTCACTGGTGGGTATTCCGAAATAAGACGCACCCACGCTGTAAACTACTATGGAGAACAGCGCTGCGCAGAGAGCTATCAGCGCTTCCCTGGTGTCCCCGCCGAAATCTACCATATTGCTTATGGTGCTGGCAACGGAGCTGTTTATCTTGGTCATAATGAGTACGCCCAGAAAATTGAAACCGGCGCTCATTATGATTGCGCTCTTAACTCCCATACACCTTGTGGTTACACAGGTGGCGATGGCGTTTGGAGCGTCTGTCCATCCGTTTACAAAAATGACGCCCAGCGTCAGAACAACGGTTATGAGCAATACGGGATTGCCCATCATTGCTTCAAAAAAAGCAGAAAAAGAAATATCCATATAAATTCCTCTGATTGCAGTCAATAATACAGTGACTGTGCTGTCTGTGCCTGTTGAAGGCGGTGTGTAATTGCCGCTGTTTCAGTGCGAATTAAAAAATAAATTTTAACCGGCACATTTATTATAATTTGTGCCGCTAATTCAGTCAATCAAAATTTTTTGCAGAGAAACTATTCGCCTGAGATTATATCGCTGTGCATCCGTCAATATGCGGAAAGCACATTGTCACGCAGAGACCGCCGTTTTTGTTTTCCACCGTTATGATACCGTGGTGCTTTTCCACGATTGCTTTGGTTATCGGCAGACCTATGCCTGCGCTGTTTGGGGCAGAATTGTCCGTTCTGTAAAATCTTTTGAAAAGTTTTGGTATCTCATCAGGAGAGATTCCTCCGCCGTTGTCGAGAATTTCAATTATTGTTGAGTTTTCGCTTTCCGATATATCAACGCTGACCCTGCCGTCGGCGGCGGTGTGCTCGCTGGCATTTTTTATAATATTTCCTATAGCCTCGCTTATCCAAGCCTTGTCGCATCTTAGCATACTTTTGCCGCTTACAGTATAATTTTTTTCAGGAAAAAGATGACGGAAATCCGCTATTATTATGTTTACGATTTCGCTGATTTCACATGGTCTGAAATCCATAACGTAGGAGTCTGACCTGATTTTTTCAAGTCTTATGAGCCTTTGCACAAGATTTTCCATTTTCTCTATAAGCTGAAGCTCTTTTTTTACGTATTCCGAGGGGGATTCGTTGTTTTGCATTTCGCAGTAAAGGCGTATGCCTGCCAGTGGAGTTTTTAGCTGATGCGATATGTCGGATATAAATTCCGTGTTTTTCTTTGTTCGAAAAATGGTATTGCTTTTTTCCAGCTTTATCATGTTTTCAAGCTCTGATACACTGTTTTGAAGCCTTGCCAAAGAATTGTCGCACACGCTGAAATCGGTGATTTCACCTTTTTCAATGAATTTGTCGATACTTCTTGTAAGAAATTTTATCTTTTTTTGCTGACGGATAATATAAACAGCAAGTACAATACAGACTATCGCAAGCACAGCGGCGCAAATGATAATCGCCGTTACATTTGCCGTCATGCTTTTTCCTCCCATCTGTAGCCGATACCGCGCACGGTGGCTATGTGCTCAGCGCCTATTTTTTCACGCAGTCTGCTGATATGCACCGACAGCGTGTTGTCGTCTATAAAAATATCGTTGTTGTCCCATATATTTTGCAGCAGGGTATCACGCTTAACAATTACACCGCTGTTTCTGATCAAAATTGAAAGGATCTGAAATTCCGTCGGTGTTACAAATATGTTTTCACCGTTTTTGCGAACGGTCATATTGCTGGTGTCTATTACCACGTCGTTGCTCTTAAAGGTGAAACTGTTGCTCCTTCTGAGGAGCGCCCTTACTCTTGAAAGCAGCTCAAGTAGTTTAAAAGGCTTAGTCACATAATCGTCAGCGCCGCTGTCAAGCCCCCTTACTATCTGTATCTCGTCGTCACATGCGGTAAGGAAAAGTATGGGTGTGCCGCATCCTGATTTACGAACCCTTGAGCAAAGGTCGAATCCGTTTCCGTCTGGAAGCATAACATCTAATATTATAAGCCTGAATGATGAACTTTCGAGCGTTTTCTCAGCATCGGCGCAGGTTCCTGCACTGGTTACAGTATATCCTTCTTTTTCCAGCATGTCGCAAAGCCCTTCACGCAAAAACGCGTCGTCCTCAAGCACAAAAATTTTATCCCCCATGCTGTCACCTCCTGTCGGATTATTATGTGTTTATAATAACATAATAGCGGAGCCAAATCAATTTGCAAAGAATAAAAAAATTAATACAGCCTATTGATTTACGGGATTTTTTACTGTATAATATGTAAGTACAGACGGTTGTACATTCGGTACAGCCGTTTTTTGTATTATAAACGGCAGTATTTTTGGGCATTGTGTTGCTTTGCCCGTGTTCAGGAGAGGAAATATGTACAAAACAGGCTTTGATAACAACAAGTATCTTCAGATGCAGTCCAGCAGAATTAAAGAGAGAATAAACGAGTTCGGCGGCAAGCTGTATCTCGAATTCGGCGGCAAGCTTTTTGACGATTATCATGCGTCGCGTGTGTTGCCGGGATTTCAGCCTGACAGCAAGCTTCAGATGCTTCTTCAGCTAAAGGACCGTGCTGAAATAGTTGTTGTGATAAGCGCCGAGGATATTGAAAAAAGCAAGGTTAGAGGCGATCTGGGAATTACCTATGATTATGATGTTCTCAGACTTATTGACGCTTTCACCGGCAGAGGTCTTTTTGTGGGCAGCGTGGTGCTTACAAAATATGTGTCCACTCCGAGGGTAAACGCCTTTGAAAAGAAACTTGAAAAGGCGGGAATCAAATCATACCGCCATTATCTTATTGAGGGATATCCTGCCAACATAAGCCATATTGTCAGCGACGAGGGCTACGGCAAAAATGATTATATTGAAACCTCACGTGAGCTTGTGGTAATAACCGCTCCCGGTCCCGGAAGTGGCAAAATGGCAACCTGTCTTTCTCAGCTTTATCATGAAAATAAGCGCGGAATCAAAGCCGGATACGCTAAATTTGAAACATTCCCCATATGGAATCTGCCGCTTAATCACCCGGTAAATATAGCCTACGAGGCGGCAACGGCGGACCTTAACGACGTTAACATGATAGATCCGTGGCACCTTGAGGCTTACGGGAAGACCACTGTTAATTACAACAGAGATGTGGAAATTTTCCCTGTTCTTAAGGCAACTTTTGACAAGATTTACGGCGAGTGCCCCTATAAATCACCCACTGATATGGGTGTAAATATGGCTGGAAACTGTATATTTGATGACGACGCCGTGTGTGAAGCCGCAAAGCAGGAAATAATACGCAGGTATTATACAGCATGCTGCAATAACCTTAAAAACGGTAATAAAAATGACGAAATATATAAGCTTGAGCTTTTGATGGAAAATGCTAAGCTTACCACAGCCGACAGAAAATGTGCTAAGGCAGCGGAAGAAATCGCACAGCAGACAGGTCAGCCTGCCGCCGCAGTGGAACTTAACGACGGCACGGTGATAACCGGCAAGACTTCGTCCCTTTTGGGATGCGCGTCTGCAATGCTGCTTAATGCGCTTAAGCACCTGGGCTCAATTGATGACAGCGTACTGCTTATTGTTCCAGAGGTCATCAAACCTATTCAGGAGCTTAAGATAAATCATCTCGGCAATAAAAATCCGAGACTTCACACGGATGAGGTACTGCTGGCATTGTCAGTTTCGGCAGTCAGTGATAAAAATGCGAAAAAAGCGCTGGAGCAGCTTTCATATCTAAAGGGCTGCGAGATGCATTCGTCAGTAATGATTTCCCAGGTGGATGAAAATATCATCAAGCATCTGGGCATGCACCTTACCTGTTCACCAAAAACGGACAAGAAAAAGGCGCTTTAATTCTGTATATAAACTATGTATAAATAAAACAAGGAGGACTGAAAATGGACACAAAATATATCTTTATAACCGGCGGAGTAGTGTCCGGTCTGGGAAAGGGAATAACAGCTGCGTCGCTGGGACGTCTGCTTAAATCCAGAGGGCTTAAGATTACGGCGCAGAAGCTGGACCCGTATCTTAACGTAGACCCCGGCACAATGAATCCTGTTCAGCACGGCGAGGTTTTTGTTACAGACGACGGAGCGGAAACCGACCTTGACCTGGGTCATTATGAGCGCTTTATTGACGAGAGCCTCTCGCAGAATTCCAACCTGACCAGCGGCAGAGTGTACTGGAAGGTTATTTCCGACGAGCGAAAGGGCGTTTACGGCGGCCAGACTATTCAGATAATTCCTCATGTTACAAATGAAATAAAGCGTTCAATCGCAAGAAATGCCGATACGGGAGCCGACGTTTGCCTTGTGGAGATCGGCGGCACTGTCGGCGAT
Organism: Candidatus Eubacterium faecigallinarum; assembly: GCA_019115455.1. Classification (GTDB taxonomy): domain Bacteria; phylum Bacillota; class Clostridia; order Oscillospirales; family Acutalibacteraceae; genus Eubacterium_R; species Eubacterium_R faecigallinarum. The sequence goes on along the minus strand of DXDN01000010.1, from coordinate 32,984 downwards.
ATCGAGTCACAGCCGTTTCTTGAGGCGATAAGACAGTTCTCCCTTGAGGTGGGACGCAGTAACTGCCTGTTTATTCACGTTACGCTGGTGCCGTACCTTGCGGCTTCGGACGAGCTTAAGTCAAAGCCCACTCAGCATTCTGTAAAGGAAATGCTTTCCCTGGGTATTCATCCCGATATTATAGTTTGCCGTACAGAGCATCCGCTTACTGACGACATAAAAAACAAGGTTGCGCTTTTCTGCAATGTTGACAAGGAATGTGTTATAGAAAATAATAACTGCGATATACTCTACGCTGTTCCTATGATGCTCCGTGAGCAGAAGATGGACGACGTGGTGCTTAAAAAGCTTGGTATCGAATGCCCTGAGCCTGACCTTACCGACTGGACGGCAATGCTTGAAGCGCTGAGAAATCCTGTACAGACAGTAAAAATCGGCATGGTCGGCAAGTATGTTGAACTTCACGATTCATATATATCAGTAAACGAAGCGCTTAAGCACGGCGGTATTGAGACAAGAAGCGCAGTTGAAATTAAGTGGATAGATTCCGAGAGCCTTGAGGCAGAGGACGCAGATATTGACGAAATTCTCGGCGATATGGACGGAATTTTGGTTCCCGGCGGATTTGGCTCACGAGGCATCGAGGGCAAAATCAAGGCATGTGAGTACGCAAGGACTCACAACGTGCCGTATCTCGGAATTTGTCTTGGTATGCAGATTGCCATTATCGAATTTGCAAGGCACGTATTGTCAATGGAGGGCGCAAATTCATCGGAGATAAATCCTGAAACACCGTATCCGGTAATCGATATTCTTCCAGAGCAGAAGGACGTAACCGATATGGGCGGTACTATGCGTTTGGGACAGTATCCTTGCTCGCTTAATCCTCAGTCAAAATCATACGAGCTTTACGGCGCCTCAATGATTTATGAGCGCCACAGACACAGATATGAGGTGAACAACGATTACCGCACGGAGCTTTTAAACGGCGGAATGATTTTTGCCGGAACATCGCCTGACAATCATATTGTTGAGATGATAGAGATACCGGAGCATCCGTGGTTCGTGGCGTGTCAGTTCCATCCCGAATTTAAGTCAAGACCCAACAGACCGCATCCGCTCTTCAGAGGATTTGTAACAGCGGCGGCGGAAAATCACGCTAAGAAAAAATGATATAAGAAAAAGTAATATAAAAAATAAAACGCAAGGCGGCATTTGAGCTGAACCTTGCGTTTTGTTTTATAATTTTATTAGGATTTTTTGCCTAACTGGGCTTTGCCCTCAGGGGTGTCGCGGTAATACTGTGTAAACGGCTTAAACCGCTCCTGCTCTTCCCATATCTCCTTTGCCTTGGGTGCCCACAGTCTTGCGTATTCGTCGCATTTTGAGCAGAGTTCCTCAGCGCTTTCTGCCTGAATAAGGTTTGTAGATTTGGCACCGGTCTTTTTAACCATATTTCTCAGCGCTGTTGGATTTTCAAGCATCGGGCAGGGTCTGAGCATATTGTCGTTAAAAGGCTGTCCCTTGTAGTATTCCTTGAAAAGAGGGGATTTAAGGCATTCGCTGATACTCTTTTGGCGTATGTTCGAGTCGGAATAGTGAATAAATACACAGGGCTCCACATCGCCTTCGGAATTAATGTGAAAATAATTTCTGCCGCCGGCAATGCATCCGCCGACAAATTCAGCATCGTTTTGGAAATCTACGGTAAATATAGGCTTTCCGGTTTTTGAATTTCTTTTTTCACGGATACTGCGGTATACGTGCTCACGCTGTTCAGGAGACAGCAGCAGGTTCGTATCTGCGTCGCTGCCTACCGGCATGTAGTGGAAAAACCATGCAAAACGTGCGCCGTTTTCAATCATAAGGTCATAGAATTCATCCGAGGTTACCGCCTCGTAATTGACGCTGGTGTAGCATATGGAAGTGCCGAAAAGGCACTTGTGTTTTTTCAGAAGCCTCATTGCGCTGAAAGTTTTTTGATAAGCGCCTGCGCCCCTCCTGCTGTCGTTGGTTTCCTCGCTGCCTTCAATAGAGAGCGCCAGCGACAGATTGCCGCACGCTTTCATATCCTCGCAGAATTTTTCGTCCACCAGGGTACCGTTAGTAAAGGCAAGGAAAAGGCAGTCCGGATTTTCACGTGCCACGGTGAGAATATCGTTCTTTCTGATAAGCGGTTCGCCGCCGGTGTACATAAAGAAATGCGTACCAAGTTCCTTGCTTTGGCTGACGATTCGGCGCATCTCATCAAGGGTGAGATTTGAATTGTAGCCGTATTCTGCCGACCAGCAGCCTTTGCATCTCATATTGCATGCCGACGTGGGGTCCATAAGAACTACCCATGGGATATTGCAGTGCTCCTCATCCCTCTTTTTTCTGAGAGTGGAGGTGCCGATAAGCCCCAGGTCAATGCCGAAGGTGAGCACGGCTTTCCTGAGAAATTCATGGTCAACCTCATCAATCCCACGGAAAAGGAACTGATGCCAAACGTTACTTTCATCCGAAATAATTTCAATGGGTTTGGTAAATGTGCTTTCAGGGTACATTTTCCCGGCAAAAACCTTGCCTGTTTTTACAAGCCTGAGCATATTCTTTTTTGGGTCTTTGTAGATATACTTAAACAGTCTGTTACCGACCTTGTGAAGTATTTTGCTCTTGATTTGTGACATGATTTTCCTTTCTTACGGGTTTAGTATATATTACATTACCTGCGGAGCGGTAATTTTAAGCATGTTGAGAATATTGCTGATAGTATTTTTAACTGCCGTGCAAAGGTAGAGCCTTGCCTGCATCAGCCCTTCGTCGTCACACATAACTCGCTGAGCGTTATAAAATTTATGAAACAGCGTTGCAAGCTGTGTTACGTAATGAGTTATCTTGGCAGGGTCATAAGCCTTTGCCGCCGCAACTATCTCGTTTGTCAGCATGGACAGGTGGCTGATAAGCTCTCTCTCCTCGCTGCTGTTTAGCATCAGAAGCTCCTCGTCAGTGGGCGTTCTCAGCTCAACGCCCATTTCCTGAGCCTTTTTGATTATAGAGCATATACGCGCGTGAGCGTACTGAACGTAGTAAACAGGATTTTCATTTGATTTCTTTGCGGCAAGCTCCAGGTCAAAGTCGAAATGAGAGTTAGGCTCTCTGAGATTGAAGAAGAATCTTGCGGCGTCAAGCGGTATCTCGTCAATAAGAGTGTTAAGAGTAATTGCTTTTCCGGAACGCTTTGAAAGTTTTATGGTTTCGCCGTCCCTGACGAGTCTTACCATCTGCATGATAACAACGTCAAGTCTGCCGGCGTCAAGTCCCAGCGCAGTAAGAGCCGCTTTCATTCTCGGCACATATCCGTGGTGGTCTGCGCCCAACACATCCACTGCCTTGTCAAATCCGCGGGTTACAAGCTTATTGTAATGATATGCAATGTCCGGCACGATATATGTGGGCAGTCCGTTGGCACGGATAAGAACTATATCCTTATCATTGCCGAATTCTGATGCTTTGAACCATAGCGCACCGTCCTGCTCGTAGGTAACGCCTTTTTCTTTAAGAGCGCTGATAACCTTGTCAACTGAGCCGTCCTTGTGGAGAGAGGACTCCTTAAACCAGTTATCATAAGTGATTCTGTATCTTTTAAGGTCTCTTTCAAGTCCCTGAATATTTTTAGGAAGGGCAAATTCCACCAGCGCTTTTCTTCTTTCCTCGCTGGGGGATTCAACATATTTGTCGCCGTATTCCTTGATGAAATTCTCGGCGTGTTCAGTGATATCTGCGCCGTGATAAGCGTCCTCAGGCATCTCAATATCGTCCTTGAAATGCTGGAGATATCTCACTTCCAGAGATGTGGCGAATTTTTCAATCTGATTTCCGGCATCGTTTACATAAAATTCACGCCATACATTGTATCCTGCCCTGTCAAGCACGCCTGCAAGGCAGTCGCCGATAGCTCCGCCCCTGGCGTTTCCTATGTGCATAGGACCTGTGGGATTGGCTGATACAAATTCTACTATTATTTTTTTGCCGTTGCCGTAATCTGACCTGCCGTAATCGTCGCCGCAGGCAAATATGTCCCTGAGTATCGAGCTGTAATACTCGCCTGACAGGAAGAAATTAAGAAATCCCGGACCTGCAATCTCCATACGCTCGAATACAGTACCGCTAAGATCAATATGATCGGCGATACTCTGGGCAATAGCTCTGGGCGCTTTTTTGAAACTTTTTGCGCAAGCCATTGCTATGTTTGAGGAGAAATCACCGTTTGCTTTGTTTGACGGCTTTTCTACAATAAATTCTGCTATTTCAGCCTGAGGCAGTTCGCCTGCGGCTATTGCTGCGTTTGTGGCGTCCTGAAGCATCTTTTTTAATGAATTTTCAGTGGCATTTACTATTTTTGACATTTTTTCTTACTCCGAATCCTGATTTTTCAAAATCATTTTTACTTCATTTCGGGAGACCAGCGCTCCGTTTATATCAATATCGTAGGAAAACACGAATTTTCCTCTTTCTCCTGCGTATTCGCTGTCGATGGTATGACCCGATATTCCCATAAGGATATCTCCGTATTCCGTACCGTAAGGGCAGAGATTACGCTTGGATTTCTCTATTATTAGGCAGGAGTCGAATGCGCCTGAGCGTATCATCTCCACCTTTTTTTCATCTTTTTGTATTTTTACGCTGACCATTACCGGATGTGACGGAGGCTCCTGCTCCTCAGTGTAATTTATTATGTAAGTGTCAGCCGTTTCCTCAATGGTGCCCACCGTTGTAAGCTCCAGTTTACTTTTCTGGCTGTCAACACGCTGGGTGCCCGTTATTTCGATTAGTGTTCTATTCATATCCTTTACTTGTAAGTTCTTTTTCAAATTTGTTTATATCAATAAAGTTTGCCTTGTCGGAAATGTCTTCTCCAAGCAAGGTCTTCGCCGTTTCGGAAAAATTCTGAGTCCTGTCTGAAATATAATATGACGATTCGCCCTTGTGACCCGGCTCGTTCAAAAGTCCGTTTTCCTGAAGCACAGTCTTTGCCCTCATAACCGCTTCATACCCCGTGTCAATCAGCGTTACCGTTTCACCGACAACCTTTTTAATAACAGGGGAAAGATGAGGAAAATGGGTGCATCCGAGTATTATTGTGTCCACCTTTTTGTCTGTCAGGGGCTTTACGTATCTCTTTACCATTTCAATGGCAATAATGTCGTTGCTGTCAATCCAGTTGTTTTCCACCAGTGAAACCAGCATAGGGCAGGAAACTCCTACAACCTCGATCTCAGGGTCTAACTGCTTTATTTTTTTTACGTATGAGCCACTGTTTATTGTGGCGGAAGTGCCCATAACGCCGATGCGCTTGTTTTTAGTGGCTTTGACTGCGGCGGCACAGGCAGGGGAAACTACCTCCACAAAGGGCTCTTTCACCGATGCGACAGCATTTTTCGCAACTGATGATACGGTTCCGCATGCCGCCATAATGAGCTTGCAGTTAAACTTTTCAAGAAAAGCGATATCTTCTTTTGCGTAGAGTTCAATGGCTTTTTCGCTTCGGGTTCCGTAGGGTACTCTGCCGGTATCTCCGAAATATACAATATCCTCCTGCGGCAGATATTTGAGGATTGCCTTTACTGCCGAGAGTCCGCCAAGACCTGAATCAAAAACACCCAAGGGTCTTTTATCCATCAGAATTTTCCTCCTCTTTCAAGGGCAAAACCGATAAGCTTGTTAATTAGCTCGGAATACTGAACGCCTACCGCTTCAAACAGCTTTGGATACATGCTGATAGGAGTCTGACCGGGGATTGTGTTTACCTCGTTGAGAAGTACTCTGCCGTCATCCTTGGTGACGAAGAAGTCAACTCTTGCAAGTCCCTCGCATCCCAGCGCCTTGTATGCTTTTATCGCCTGGCTTCTTACCTCGTTTCTCTTTTCCTCGCTGATGAGTGCCGGTATGTGGAGCTGTGACTGAGGATTGTTGTATTTTGCGTCATAGTCGTAAAATTCTGCGGCGGCCACTATCTGCCCTACCTCTGCGGCAACAGGGTTTGCATTGCCCATAACGGCACATTCTACCTCAAAGCCGTCGATAAACTCCTCCAGCACAACTTTTTTGTCCTCTTTAAAGGCTTTATCAATGGCGGCGGCAAGTTCGTCCGTGGTGTGAGCCTTGGATATTCCTACTGAAGAGCCTGCGTTGGCAGGTTTTACAAATATGGGAAGACTTAATTTATCAACAGCATTTTCTATAGCTGAGTGCGGGTCGTTTCTGTAGTCATACTGAGTGATTGAACACCATTTAGCCTGCGGGATATTAAATGTGTCCATAACGGCGTTTGTAAACGCCTTATCCATGCACACCCCTGATGAGGTTGCGTCGCATCCGACAAAAGGAATCTGTGCCATCTGGAGCAGTCCCTGAATCGTTCCGTCCTCTCCGTTTTTGCCGTGAAGCACGGGGAAAACAACGTCAAGGCTGAAAACTTCTCCGCGTGAAGTTACTATACCGTGTACTGATGTGTCGGGTGAGATAAATGCAGGAACAAGGCTCTTTGAATATATCCATCTGTCGTTTTCAAGAAGATTTACGTCGTCGTTATATAGGAACCATCTTCCTTCCTTTGTGATTCCTATCAGCACCACATTGTATTTGCTGTAGTCGAGGTTAGATATTATGCCCTTTGCCGAGATACAGCTTATGTCATGCTCTGATGAAACTCCGCCGAATATAATACCAAGTGTAATTTTAGAATTCATAACGCTCATACTCCCACAATTATTCATAATATTGTATCATAATGATTATCAATAATCAACATATTAAAATATAAATAAAATAATAAATAAAAATTAGTGACAAATTCACTTTGCAATGTTATAATATAGCGAAATAATATTATAGGTGATACGCTATGGAAATAACTGAAGTATTCAGAATCATTGAAAAACAGCTCGACAGCACAAACAAAGAGCTTGAATTTAAGAAGGATAAAGCCACTGATGAAAGCATCAGCTTTTCCGGTGAAAAAGGAATTTACAGAATAGTATATGATTCGTCAAGCAGTATTATGGCATTTGAATGTGCTTATGAAAACAGTGAAAATGCCGAATTTAATACGATTTCCCGCAGCCTTTTTGACGCAGAAAGCTATGACGAGCGTGACGCAAAATCACTGGCAAACGAAATCAACGACGAGATAACTTCTTTGTTCAAGTCAAGAAAAAAGGTTGATCTTGACAAGATCAAGATGCCCAAGGCTGTGTCAAGGACTAAGGCTAAAAACGGTGTTGTAAGCTACGATACCGATTCTCTTGCCAACCGATTTGCTACTCTTTATCCCGATATGAAGGATGATATCAGAGCAAATATCGCTCAGTACGGCGAATTCCTGCCTGAAACATTCTTTATGGAAAAGGGTTCGGCAAGGATAATTGACGTGATTGCCAACGGCTCCGAAACTGACGTTAAGAAACTTTTTAAAATGCTTAACGAAGTATATGAGGACGGCACCAACGAGGTGCAGGATATTATCGGCGTAACGATTCTCGGCGAGATGAAGAACGATCCAAAGCTTATGGAAGTTGCGGACAAGTATATGTCCGATTATATGTCAGGACCGGTGCACGAGATAAACAAGATCACCGCCAAAAATAACAGCCTTACCAAAAAGCTGAAAAATCCTCCTCCATATAAACCAAAGAAGAAGAGAAAAGGATTTATGCAAAACGCGTTGCAGTCACAGGATCTTAATAACAGATAACGAGGGACAGACTGATGGACCGTTATAAAAGAAAATTTGTTAAGAATGCGGTAATTATACCGCTCGTAGCGGCAGTTGTTACAACTGCCCTGTTTTTTGCCTTGGAAAGCACTTTTGAGTCCGATTTTTCATTTTTGAGTGAAGATACGGCGCTTTCCGATTATGAAAAAGAGCAGACGGTAACAGCTGAAAAAATTGATTTTAGCAACGGGGATATAAAAAAATCAGATATTCCTGCTTATGCGTCAAATACAATTTTGGGCAGTGTAACTGCGGATTACGGCACCATGGAGCTTATATACGACGCAAATGAGGTTAATGCAGTTGGAAGAATGAATGTTTCTTTCGACGGCAAGCTTGCGGGTCAGACAGGCGCCATGGTATGCACCTGCTACAAAGCTGACGCTCAGTTTGTAAAATCCCTTAAAACAGGCGATACCGTGGATGTTGATTTTCCTTACGGCAAATACACCTATACTGTGGTAAAGACCTCCAAGGCTGACAGCCTCGGCAATGCGGTAAAGCAGGCTGACGGAATCGGCAGGGCGATGGTTATTTGCGTTGACGACGGCGACGGAGTCGGCATATCTGACAAATATCTTGCAGTAGTGTGCGAAATGACTGACGGCAATGCCGTTATAGGATAAGGGGGGAACGTTATGTCGCTTACAAAATCACGAAAAGTGCTCTCCTTTATATTGTCACTGCTTATGGCGGCAGGGGCTCTGATGTTTTTCAGTTCACAGACAATAAGTCAGCTGATGATAAATGAAAATGTTGCGGCACGTTTTCTTGCCTCGGATTCAGTAAATAATGCGTGTCTTGAAAATTTTAAGGACAGGATAAAAGCTGTTGAAGCGGCAAGCGGTATCCCGTCGAGAGTGTTTGAAACAGTGCTGAACAAAAGTACCCCAAGCGTGGAATCCTCTGTCCGCAACATATTCAGCGGCGCTGATACGTATAGCTACAATGATGATCTGGTCTCAAGATTTGAGGACCTTTGTATAGAATATCTCGACGGCAATAATATGGATTATGACAAAGCACAGGTGCACAATACTGCGGTTTATGCCGCGCAGGTGTATTCCGATTGCTTCAGCATAAAAGACAGCAGTCAGCTTTCGGATTTTGCAGCAGATGTTAAGGATGATCACGCAAAATTTGCCTCGGTAGGTCTCCTTATCGTTGTTGTGTGCATAATGCTTATAAGCGTTTTGTTCAGCCAAAAGAGCGAGCGCGGCAGAGCGCTGGCGTCATCATTTTCGGCTGTGGGCGCTTCTGTTTTCTTAACAGGGGCTGTTGGTGCTGTTGTAAGCTTATCTGTCGATATTAGGATTACTCCCCAAATTTACGCCGACGCACTGAAATCCCAGGCGGCAGCATCTTTCTGTGTTATGGCATTTTTTGGTGCATTCATACTGGCGGCGGCGACTGCCTTTCTTGTGAAATATTACCAAAAGAAAAAGAAAGGCTGATTTATTGATAACACAGTAATATAATGTTTATAATTATATATAATATATAAATTATATATTAGAAAAACTTAACAGAAATTAAGGGTGAAAATCCATACGGCTGAGACTGTTTCCGTATGGATTTTTTTATGTAAACATTTTGTATTATTTTTGGAAATAATTATGAAATGTCATATTTTGTCAGTATTTTTCTTAAATCTGTATGTTGTTAAAAAAATCAGAAATTGCCTTTTATTCATCAATATATTGTGGTTTGAATTATTCAAAAATTAAAATGTTACAAATTGTAAGATTTGTTTTGCCGATTTCTAACCTTTTTACAAAAAAAAATAATCACACACTAAAGCAATAAAACATATCACCACTATATGTAGTAATGTCAAGCTGTTTACGGTCCATCAAAATTGAATCGTTTGTGCATTGTGCACAAAATCACAGGCTTTGAATTGTTGACATCTTATGCACTTATGACTATAATGTCTTGCGTTCGGTAATAATAACGGTGAAAACAGAAAGTAATTCTTCTGTTTAGTGATATTTATCACTAACATTGGGACAAATTTGAATAAACCTAATGTTTCCGACAATGACAAAGGAGATTAAGATGATTAACCAATCAAATGCGAAGGGACTCAAAGGCATCAGCCGTGCAGTTCTGATAGCAGTAATTACTTTTGTCCTTTCAATTGCAATCTTTGCAACCACTGCATTTGCAGGACTTGCATCACAGTATAATGTTGAGATTGTAGTTGATAATAATGACGCAATTGTAATTACAACCAATGAAACGGAACCAATCGAAATCCTGGCACAAGCTAACATTACTCTCGCCGACAGCGACAAGCTGGACATCAGCCAGTTCAATTCCGGTGAGGGCGGAACAATCAAGATTGACAAATTGAACAGTATCAATGTTGAATTTGACTCAGTCATCAACACCTACAGTGTTTATGAGGACACAGTGGGAGAGGCTCTTGAAAGTCTCGGTATTGAATTAAACAATGACACAAAGATGAATTATGAGCTTACGGATCCTGTTGTTGACGGAATGGTAATTACTATCAAGTCGGCAAAATCCGTAACACTTACAGCGGACGGAAAAGATACAAAGTACGCTATCTACCAGGGCACAGTAAAGGATTTGCTGGAGCTGGCTCAGATTACCCTGGGTAAGGACGATTATACTAAGCCGTCCCTTGACACTCAGCTTGAAGCTGATATGAAGGTAACTGTTTACCGTGTTGAATATAAAACAGTAACAGAGACCGAAACTGTTAAATATAAAACAACCACCGTTAAGAAATCCTCAATGAACGAGGGCACCGAAAAGGTTGTTACCGAGGGTGTAAACGGTGAGGATCAGGTCACATACAATGTAAAATATGTGAACGGTAAAGAAGAAAACAGAACAGAAACCGAACGTGTTACCGTTAAAGAACCTGTAAACAAAGTTGTAAACGTAGGTACTAAGAAAGTATCCTCCGGTTCATCAACTGTAAAATCGAACGGAGTAACCTCTAAAAACGGTTATACTGTAGGTCAGAAGATCTCAGGCAGATATACTCATTACTGTGCATGCGGCAAATGCGGCTCAGGCTCAGGCGTTACCGCCAGCGGCAAGAGAGTATATAACGGCATGTCAAATCCGTATTATGTTGCCTGCAACTGGCTTCCTATGGGCTCGGTCATTAAAGTAAACGGTCAGAATTACACCGTTGTGGACCGCGGCGGCTCAGGACTTTCCACTGTCGGCAGAATTGATATCTTCACTCCAGAAGGTCACGCTGCCTGCTACAGATACGGAACAGGAAGCTGTTCAATAGAGATTGTAAGACTCGGTTGGTAAATATACTATCAGAATTGTTAAGCGCCGTCTGAACTGATTGTTCAGACGGCGCTTTTGCTTTGCAGTTTATTTGAATCTGTAGCCCCTGCCCCAAATTGTTTTAATAAAATCTGCGTTCTCATCAGCTTCCTTGAACTTGTCACGCAGCCTGTTAATATGCACTGTGAGCGTTGATGTATCTCCCAGGGAGTCATATCCCCACACATTTTCAAAAAGCTCGTTTTTTGTGAATACTGTGTCAGGCTGGGAAGCCAGCAGGTAAAGCACTTCAAATTCCTTTTTTGTCAGATTAAGGTCCTTGCCGTTTATTCGGGCGTCGCCGGTGTCCTTGTTTAGTTTGAGCCCGCTTACCTCTAAGACATCCGGATTAGGGCGTGCGGTCTTTGTCAGACGGTTATATCTTTCGATATGCGCCTTTACTCTTGCCACCAGTTCCTTGGGCGAAAACGGTTTGACAACGTAGTCGTCAGCACCAAGTCCCAGACCGTTTATCTTGTCAAAATCATCTTTTTTTGCGCTTACAAGAATAATGGGAATGTCTTTTAATGACCTTATTTTTTTGCACACCTGAAAGCCGTTTAGTTCCGGCAGCATTATATCAAGCAGTACAAGGTCAAAATGCTCGCCGATTGCCCTTTGGCTTCCTGTTTCTCCGTCGGTGGCAACCTCTGTTTCAAATCCTGCCGCCTCAAGATAGTCCCTTTCAAGCTGTAGGATATTGCTGTCGTCTTCAATTATAAGAATTCTGCTCATTTAAAACACCTCTTTTTTAGGAAGGGAGATAAATACCGATAACCCCTTGCCCTCGTCGCTTCTTGCCCAGATTGTTCCGGAATGAAGCTCTACTATCTGCTTGCACACTGCCAGCCCAAGCCCTGAGCCCTGAGATACTTTGGTGCGTGCAGGATCCGTTCTGTACATGGTATCAAATATCTTTGGCAGGCTCTCCCTGTCAACTCCTATGCCGTTGTCCGAAATCTCAATTATTACGGAGCGTTCATATTCGTCGATTACAATACTTATTTTCCCCTTGATGTCATCGCGGGCATACTTTATGCTGTTAGAAATAATGTTGCTGATAACGCGTGAGAAACGATCTGAGTCAATGCATATCACAGTTTCGTCACTGCACTTGTTCTCATAGCTGAAATCAAAGCCGCAGCTGTCCAGCAGTGTTTTGATTTCCTGAGCTCCGTCGTCAAAAAATTCCTTGACGCTCACGTCAGTTTTGCTCAGCTCGTAATTTATCAGCTCAAGCTTTGATACGGTCAGCAGATCATCGAGTATTTTTTCCATGTCCGCTATGGAATCGCAGATGGTTTTTATATATCTTTTCTGCTTTTCGGGTGTATCGGCAATTCCGTCGGCAAGCCCCTCGGCATAGCCTTTTACTGATGTCAGCGGAGTTCGCATATCATGCGCTATACCGGCAATAAGTACCTTGCGTTCCTCCTCCGCCTTGTGCTGGCGCTCAATTGATTCCTTCAGCTTTACTCGCATGTCGTTAAAGCTTCGGGCGGTCTGACCCAGCTCGTTTGTGGACTTGTAGTCAATTTCATAGTCAAGATTACCCATGGCAATCTCATCAGCGCCGTGGGATATTTTTTTAATGGGGTCAACTATGGTTTTACTGGTTATAAGCGATATTACCGAGATAGCGATTACAAATAGCACAGCGGTAATCAGCACAATAATACCGGTCCTGCCCAGTAATAGCTCTGTAAGTTCCTGTGCGCTCAGCCGCTGGGATGCGTCGTTTACGGTGTAATCCTGGTTGACAATTACCAGTGTGTACATGGGAGAGGCGGAGTCAAGCTGCGTGTGATTAACTATCAAAAGTCCGTTACTGCCGAAGTAGTTAAGATTTTTTGAGAAGTCTGTATCAACTACAGCCCTTGCCTTTTCAGGGATATTGCCGGCATTTTCTGTTTTGTAGAATACATGGCTGTCTTTTTCAATGTAAATAAGGCAATTAAGCTTTTCCAGCGGAGATAGAAAATCGCTTAGGTTATTGAGCTTCTGACTATCGTTGTTGTCGCTTATAAGTTCGTCGGTTATGCTTGATATTGTCTGAGTCCACTGCAGCTGGTTAATGGCGCTGTATGTATTTGTGGTTACTGATGAGAAGCTAAAATATGCCGATATTGTATTTACCAGCACCGGCGAAAATGATAACAGCGCGACAATGGGGATAACGATTGCAAGCACCGATGTCAGTATTATTCTTGTTTTAATTTTTAGGTTTTTAGCACTGCGCTTTTTCTTTTTCATCTTTGTTTTTTCCGTTTCTTGAATTGCGGGCAATTTCTATTATGCTTTTAAGGTGGATTTTCGTGAAATTCTGACATTCCGCGTCGAGATCCTCAGCGCCGTGAAGCACGTGGTATCTTATTACTCCTGAAAATCCTGACACCGTGTATGCCATGGACCATTCGCTTATTCCCTCAATATCATCCTTAATAAGGTCAAGAAATCTTCTGGCAATTGTGTTTATCTTAAGTGTTAAAATACCGGAGATATCCGAGTCGGAGAAAAACACCCTGTATTCCTCCCTGTCGTCATCAACCGCCGCCATAGCGCTTTTGATGATGCTTGCCACGCTTGCGAGCGTAAATTCATTTTGCTGCACACGCCTGAGTTGTTTTCCTGCCCTGAAAAACAGGGTGCGCATCAAATCATCGCATATTTTATTAAACAGGTCGTTTTTATCCGAATAATGAAGATAAAAGGTGTTTCTGCTTATCATGGCTTTTTCGGTTATCTCCTTTACAGAGATACGCTCAAATCCTTTTTCCTCAATTAACGCAAGAAAAGCGTCCCTGATTGCTTTCTTTGTTTTTATAATTCTAAGGTCAACCGTTTTGTCGTTTCTTTTCATATTTTACTCCTGGGAGGGTGTGTTCTTTATTTATCATGTGTCTATTATTTTACCATTAAAGCGTATGAAACACAATAGCCGCGGCAAAAGAACATGGTATTTTGCACGTGCTGTCAGTTGGTAATGGCATCAGGAGCAATTAAAATTGTGCTTTATTCTTTTTTTGATATGTGTTATAATACATATGATTATAATTTTGATGATTAGATAACATGGTATGTCACGCTTGACGGAAAGGACCTGAAATGAAAAAGAAATTAATTTCTGTTTTACTTGCAGTCTTGTTATTACTATCGTGCATGTCGGCTTCAATCTCAGCATTTGCCACCACAAGACCAATACAGCTTGATGTTAAAGTGACTAATATTCTTGACGGCGCAGGGGATATGAACTGGTATACCTTTACACCTGTTGCGTCAGGGACATATTCTTTTTTGTCATATAATGTTCCTGCGTCTGAGGCATATTTGTTTGTCAAGGAAAAGGACCCGGAAACCGGCAAGAAAGTATATAAACAGCTTGAATTTTCAAACAGCGACCCGAATTATCAGGAAAACGGGCATAACATACTTCAGTTTTGCCTTACATATTATCTTGAAAAGGGAGTTACGTATTATTACGCAGCAGGCTGGAGCTTTGATTACACCATTGACAAGGCTACTGCTATGACGGTTATGCTCAGATGCGATGAGTATTATGAGAAAATCGTTGAAAGTATCGAGCTTTCGTGTCCTGCCGTGCTCAGCGCCTATGTGGACGGCAACTGGGCCAAAGACCCGAGCGGGTTGTACTCTTATTTTTATTACGATATCAGCAAAATAATTGCCAATATGAAAATAACGGTAAATTACGCTGACGGAAGAACCAGCACCGTAATCGGCAAGGACCAGATAGACGGCTATGATATCCTGTTTAAGCATACTCAGAGTGAAAATCACTGGTATCCCCAGGAAACGCCTGAATACACGGCGAATACCCTGACGATAAAGATTGCCGACGCTTCCGTTGATTTTGACGTGCCGATTAAGATAAACGCTATGTATGCGGTAACTGGAACAATTGTTGACACCAACGGCGACCCGGTGGAAAACGCAAGAATCTTAAACAACGCCACAAATTCGCTGATTACCACTACAGACAGCAACGGCAGTTATTATTTTGCCACTAATTCCGGTCAGCTCAGTATAACGATAAGCGGCGAAAGCGTTTTGAGCAGACAGGTGCTGATGACTATAGGCTCCCAGCAGAGCGGTAATGATTTTGCGCCGATTGAGGTTGTAAATCTTGACTATGTCAATGACGGTACAATTAATGCCAAGGACCTTGTTCATATAATTAAGAATTTCAGCGGCAGCGAGCTTGAGAGCAAGCAGCAGGATTTCAATGAATATATTAACTTTGACAAAAGTGATTATCCTTCGCTGAGTCTGACCGCACAGTAATACAGTTCTGCCTCAGTTTTATTCAAGAAAAGCACGGCGAATCTCCGTTGGAATAAATAAAGACAATTTTTAAGGGCTGTGATGACCTGCCAAAATGCAGACATCACAGCCCTTTTGTTTATGTTATGTGGTTTATTAATAATTATTTGTTTCTGTAGATAATAGCTTCTCTTTCAGGTCCGTTTGAAACCATTGTGATCGGGTAGCCAAGCTCTTTTTCAATGAATTCAACGTAGTCCTTTGTTTCCTGGGGAAGCTCGTCATAATTTCTGATTCCGCGGATGTCGCAGTGCCAGCCCTTCATTGTTTTGAAAACAGGCTTGCACTTTTTCAGCGTCGGAGTGGTGGGGAAGTCCTTGATTACCTTGCCGTCCACCTCGTATCCGGTGCAGATCTTTATCTCCTTCAGATATGACAGGCAGTCAAGCGCTGTCATAACCACCTGAGTGGCTCCCTGGCAGGCAACGCCGTAGCGTGTGGCAACGCAGTCAAACCAGCCGACACGTCTGGGTCTGCCGGTGGTGGCTCCGAATTCGCCCTTGTCACCGCCGTGGATACGAAGCTCCTGCGCCTCGTCCTCGTCAAGAATTTCCGACACGAACTCTCCTGCGCCTACTGCTGAGGAATATGCCTTTGTTACAACAACGATGTCCTCAATGCTGTGAGGGGGAAGTCCTGCTCCTACAGCGCCGTAGCCTGCAAGAGTAGAAGATGATGTAACCATGGGATAGATACCGAAATCAGGGTCCTTAAGAGTACCAAGCTGACCCTCGAGAAGAATGTTTTTGCCCTCTTTAAGAGCGTTTGCGAGATATGTATGAGTATCGCAGACATACGGAGCAATTTTATCCCTGTATTCAACGCATGTGGCATAAAGTTCGTCTTCGTCAAGAAGCGGCTTTTTGTATACATATTTCAAGGTAAGATTTTTAAGGGTGCAGATATTCTTAAGCTTTGCTTTGAGTGTTTCGTCATCAAACAGCTCGTTTACCTGGATGCCGATTTTAGCATATTTGTCGCTGAAGAAAGGTGCAATTCCTGATTTCGTGGAGCCGAAAGCGTTTTTGCCAAGCCTCTCCTCCTCATATTCATCAAGCAGAATGTGATAAGGCATAAGTATCTGAGCCCTGTCGCTTACAAGAAGCTTTGGGTTAAGTCCGGCTTTTTTGACATCCTCAAGCTCGTTAAAGAACTTGTTAATATCAAGCGCCACACCGTTTCCGATGATGCAGGTAGTGTGGTCATAGCACACACCTGACGGCATAAGGTGAAACGCAAATCTGCCGTGTTCGTTGATTATAGTATGACCTGCGTTAGCTCCGCCCTGAAAGCGGATAACGATGTCACTCTGTCCGGCAAACATATCGGTGATCTTGCCCTTGCCTTCATCTCCCCAGTTTGCGCCTACGATTGCTCTTACCATTGTTAAATCTCCCGTAAAGAAAAATTAAGGGCATCAGCGGAGTACTGCTGTTGCCCTTAATTAATTATATTATATGCGGTGTCACTTGTCAATGTGCTATTTGCGCAATTTGGATTGGATATGCACACATTTTTTAGTTATTTAGTTATAATCATTGTAATGAATCAAGGTTTGTGATATCATAAAATAGAAATTACGCATAACAGGAGATAAGTATGAAAATTTATAATATTATGCAGTACGGCGCCAAGGGCGACGGAATATCAAATGACGCGTTTGCCATTCAGCATGCTATTGACGACTGCGCTAAAAACGGCGGCGGACAGGTAGTTCTGCCCAGCGGCAGGGTGTATTATTCAGAGTCCATTCGCCTGAGAGCCAATGTAGACCTGCATATCCAAAAGGGCGCAAGGCTCAAGGCTACCAGCAATATTGACGGCTATATACGCCCCAACAAGCTTATTAACGACCCGAAAACAGCGCTGATAGGCAACCCTGTAACCGGAAAGCCCAGCTTTGTATTTATTTATGCCTATGAGGCAGACCACTGCACAATCAGCGGCGAGGGCACTATCGACGCCAACGGCCACGCATTTGTTCAGCGTAAGGACAGGTATTACGTTACAGGCGATTTCTATCCGCGTCCTACCGTGATTTATGTCGAGAAGAGCAATCATATTACCTTTAAGGATTTTACTGTCGTTGACGCTCCGTTCTGGACGCTTCATCCGGCAGGCTGTGACGATGTGCTTATTGACAGAATAAGAATATTAAACGACCTTGACGTGGCTAACAGCGACGGTATTGACCCGGATCACTGCTCAAATGTCAGAATTCTCGGCTGTCATGTTACCTGTGCGGATGACTGTATCTGCCTTAAAGCTTCCAAGGGCAACGAGGAATACGGTCCCTGCGAGAATATAGTTATCGACGGCTGCACGCTGGTGTCCACCTCCGCCGCAATAAAAATAGGTACGGAGGGCGTTGGTAATTTCAGAAATGTTATTGTATCAAACTGTATTATCAGCAGGTCAAACAGAGGCCTTTCAATACAGATTCGTGACGGCGGAAATGTTGAGAACGTTACATATCAGAACATTATTGTCGAAACACGCCGTTTCTGCCCTGACTGGTGGGGAACTGCCGAACCGATAGTAATAACCACATTTAACAGGGATGAGAATACTCAGAGCGGAAAAATTAAAAATATACGCTTCTTCAACGTTACTGCCAAGGGCGAAAACGGTGTGCTAATCCACGGCAACGCTGACAACATTATTGAGGACGTTACCTTTGAGAACTGCCGCATAGAGTTGAACAGAACCAGCAAGTGGCAGTGCGGACTTTATGACCTGCGCCCGTGCCTTGACTGGGGTGTTGAGGAATACGACAACTCCGCATTCTTTATCAGATATGCTAAAAACGTAAGAATTGAGAAAACGAAAACACGCTGGGGCAAGGTGTGCGATAATTACAAGCATGCTATTGACGCTGAAAATGTGGAAAATCTTGAGCTTGTCCGTTTCAGCGGACATGCGGTTGACCCAAGCGTTGAGGATTACAAATTCAATAACGTAAAATACAGCGAGGTGTAAGTATGATTGAACTTAAAGGATATAAGGTGAACCGCCTTGAAATAGAAAACAGGGCAAAACCCGGCACACAGCTTAAACTCCAGAACCAGCTTAAATACAATGTTAATTATATGGACGATAACAAGACCTGCGTGGGCAGGCTTGAGCTGAGAATAATGGACGCAGACCTCAATCCCTTTGAAATGAAGATTGAAATGGTAGCGGAATTTACCTACGGTGAAGAGGACGAAAAGCCGGATATCCATACAGGTTCCTTTGACCAGTTGTTCCCGTTTGTAAGGCAGATAGTCAATACTGCCGCCTCGTTCACCGGAATGCCGGGACTTTTGATTCCCATTATGAAGCTTAACAAGGATACGGTGCGTGTGAATAACAATCCCAAAGGCGGCGAGCAGTCACCGCTCAACTGAAAATGGTAGTTTAACATAATATAAAAGCGGAGTACAAATTAATTTGTACTCCGCTTGTTTTATGAATTATTGCAGATTTTGAATATTAATATCCGACTGCTGTAACTCCGTATTCAGCCTGCTCGGCAGTGAAGCCCTCGTATTCAAGCTGATCTATAAGCTCATCTCTTGAAAAAGATGAGAAATCAAGATATTCCTGAGCCTTTTTAGCCGCCTGCTCATTCCAGTCGATATTGTAATTGTCAACAGCGAAAGTAGCTGTTTCTGTAGAATATCCTTCGTATTCAAGCTGATCGATTAAGCCTGTTCTTGAAAAGGATGTGAAGCTCAAATATGATTCTACTGACCTAATAGCGTTTTGCTGCTCAAGAGTGAGGGAAGAATCGGAGGAGCTGGCTGAAGTGGTTTCCTGTGTTGCTTCTTCTTCAATATTATAATCATAATTATAATCATCGGCGTCATTATAATCATAGTCATTGGCGTCGAACTCTTCGTAATATGAGAAATCGTTGATAGCATCTTCAGTAACACCACTGAGCATAGCAGTACCCATAACTCCGTAAATGACGATAGTAAAAACAATATTGATTATGAAGCTCACCAGCGCACATATACCGCTGACTTTTGCCGTCTTTGGACGAGAGTCTTTTTTTACAAGAAAGATTATAAGACCTGCCAGCGGAATAATAAAAGACAGGATTGCAAGTCCAACGCTGGCCTTTTCCTCCTGAGGAGGCATCGGTCCGTAGGTTTGCTGACCGTAGGGCTGCTGATAATATTGCTGATTGCCCTGCGGCGGCTGGTAGTACTGCCGATTATTTTGATCTTGTGGCGGTTGATAGTATTGCTGATTGCTCTGCTCCTGAGTCGGCTGATAATACTGCTTATTGTTCTCATCTTGATTTGGCTGAGAATACTGCTGATCGTTAGAATTGTTTGTGTAGTTGTTATTGTTGTTATTATTATCGTTTGTCATAGGTTTCTCCTCATATTTTTTTATTTTAATGTTTATGCCGTGATTTGTGTTATGTTCTGCTTTTCAGGCGACTGCTGTTTTAACTTTTTTATTCTCAACGCAAGAAAAGCGGCAAAGAAGAAAACATATATTGCCAGCCAGCAATAGTAACTGCGGCTGATATGAGTTCCGTTTATAAGATTGATTGCAACAGCGCATACCCTTCTGCCGAAATTAAGCGCCAGCGCCACCAGCTGATAGTCCGTTATCAGCATTGCACCGGATATATCCGAGCGTACTGCGATAAACAGAAGAATCATCATAGCTAATGCATATAGAATAAATCCGGAAAAATAACTGTACATCATATTTCCCTGCGCTACCTGGTCAAAATAAGCCGTAAGCCCGTTTTGAACCTTCATGAAAAACGCAACGATAAGCACAGTACCGAGAATGGGAAGCGCTTTTATTTGCTTCGGTTTCTCCTGCTTTTCGTAAAACCAGAGTATCCCCACCGCAAAAACAAGCAGAGAAAATTGTTTTACTATAAAGTACAGTATGTCGGCATGGGGGCTGAGCAATTCAAGTCCGTTTATGTCCGGCGGCATCATCCTCAGACCGAAAATTGCCAAAAGTATTCCGTAAAAGCTCTCTTTAGTTTTCGTCATCAAGAGCATTACAACAGCGCTGGCGAGACTAAATAAAATTGCCTCGATAATCAGCAGTTCCTTTGTGACGTTAAATGCTATATGAAAAATCCTCTGCAAGACGTAAGCAGCCAGGATTAGGGATACGGCTAACAGGCAGCATAGTCTTGAAGAGGAAGCTTTATTCCGCATGAAAATCTCCCCCTTTTTGATTTAATTATATATAATTGTTAAATAGTTGTCAATCTAATGTGCTTTGAAAATATTTCTTTTAATACATATTATTGAAGAAAAATATTCATTGCTAAATGTGTCTTTTGATGATATAATAATCCTGTCAGTTGAAACTGACGAAAAATGAGATAACCTGTTCCCATTCCGAACACAGAAGTAAAGCTCTTGTATTATTAGAAAATACAAGAGCTTATTTTTTTAGGAGGTTTGAAAAATGTTCAGTTACAAGAAAATTATCATTATCGGCTGTTCGGGTGCAGGTAAAAGTACTTTCAGCCGAAAACTGCAAAAAGCTACGGGTATAGAGCTGTTTTGCCTGGATGCGATTTACTGGAACAAGGACTCTTCGCATATCACCAGGGAAGAAATGAAAGATAAACAAAAAGAAATACTGAAAAAGGACAGCTTTATAATAGACGGCAATTTCAGAAACACTCTTGAGATGAGAATTTCACAGGCGGATTTAATATTTTTATTTGATTTGCCTATGGAAATTTGCATAGAAGGGGCTAAAAACAGAAAATTCGGTCGCCCTGAAATGCCCTGCGAGCTTCCTGTGAACGAAGAGTTCATTGATTTTATTAAGAATTTTAACGCTGACGTAAAGCCTGTAATACTCAGGCTAATTAAAAAGTACAACAAAAAAACAGTCACTTTTCACTCCCACAAAGAGGCTGACGAATACATTGAAAAAATCAATTCCCTTGATTTAACGCTTAATACCGAAAAAGGAATTTTTAACCACAGGGCAGCGGCGGTAATTGTTCATAATAACAAGCTGCTTGCCCAAAAGAACACATCAAGCGGCGAATATTATCTCGTGGGTGGCAGGGTCAGATTCGGCGAAACATCCAGGGAAGCCGTCTCACGTGAAATCCTCGAAGAGCTTGGCGTTGAGATTTCAGACATAAAGCCCTTATGGATTAACGAATGTTTCTTTATTGAAGACGGCAGACAATTTCACGAGATAGGCGTGTACTACCTTGCCAATATAGAAAATACCGGTTTCGATAATTACGAAACGGTGTTTGAAACACGGGAACCCGGCAGAACAAATACCTTTGAGTGGCTGGATATAAACGGCTTGGACAGGGTATTACTCTATCCTGAATTTATAAAAAACGAAATAAAAAATCCCGATAAGAGCTTAAAGCTGATTATCACAAGGGAATAAAAAAGAAAAGTGCCGGAGTAATCCGACACTTTTTTGCTTATAGTGATTAATCTGTTTATTTAAACACGAAATTTATTAAAAGCATATATCCGATGGTGCCGACGGCAATGCTCAAAAGCGTATTCCTTTTCCAGAAATGCAAAATAGCGGTAACAGCCACGGCAATAAGTTTTGGCAAAAGTCCGTTTAGCCCCATATCTCTTACGTCGCCGATTCCGTATACAATCAGCACGCCGATAATGGCAACTGGGAGCACACTGCCAAGATAGTTTACAAATTTAGGCGGCTCTTTCTTTCCGCTGAACAGCACGAAAGGCACAAGCCTTGTGGCAAAGGTGCATACGGCGGCTACAATAACTATAATAATGGTCTCCTTGGTTGAAATAGGCATTATTTGCCGCCCTCCTTCCGTGTAAGCGCAGGTCTTGCGGCAATAAGCAAGACTACTGTGAGCATCAGCGTAGGAAGCAGGAATTTGTCAGCGCCGAAAATCATAAGGCATACGAAGGCGCAGAATATGCCCACCATACCGCATATTTTATTTTTTGTATCCACCAGCAAATCAACGAATATAACGGTAAAAAGCGCCGTCATAGAAAAGTCTATTCCGGTAAAATCAATGGGGATGTTCTGACCGGCAAGAGAACCGATTACCGAGCCTAATATCCAGTAAAAATGGTCAAATTCGCCGATAAGGAAGCGGGCTTTCGCCTCGTCCACATTTTCGGGTACGGATTTAAGGGAAACATTTACTGAATATGTTTCGTCCGTCAGCGAGAATATCATAAACGGATATCTCCAGCCTGCCGCCTTGAACTTGTCAATGAGGGAGAGCCCGTAAAACATGTGGCGTGAGTTTATGAAGAGCGTCATCATTGCCACTGTTGGAAGGCTTGCCGCAGATGAGATGAGGGACACCAGCAAAAACTGCCCGGATCCGGCATAAACGATTATTGAGATGAAAATTGCCCATATCCAGTTGTATCCTGCGTCATACAGCATTATGCCGAAGGCGGAGCCTAAAAACAGATAGCCGAAAAGAACGGGCAGCGACTGCTTAAGGGCATATAATGCTGTTGCTTTTTTGCTTTTCTTTTTCATGATAATTCCTCGAATAAATTAAAGCTTTGTAAAGCGTTTCGGGGATATATTATATAGCATAATCGGGCGTGTTTCAACTTGTTTTTAACAAAAACTATCTTTGCCGTCAAATTAAAAATCATATAATAGCTTGCTTTAAAAGTTTTTCGTAATCACAGTAAAAGCGGGAGCATTTGCTCCCGCCTTTTAATATGCTTATTATCTGCTTTTTAATCTGTTTTCTGCAAGTATTTTTCAACGGATTTTTCCCAGGAGGCATACTCCTTGTCGCCACGGTGATCCGGCAGGTCATAACGCTTGTCAAGATATGCGCCCAGAAAATTCGTGACTTTCTCAGCGCCGCTGTAATTCAGGTGGTCCCCCTTATCATAGGTGTCCTGAGTCCAGTCAATACCAATGGAGTTGTCCATATTAAGGTCAATAAATTTTACCTTGTATTTTTCGGCAAGCTGACGAACTGCGTCATATTTTGCATAGTTCCAGTTTTTTATGCTGGGCGTTCTGAGAAGCAGAAGTTTTATATCATTTTTTTCGCAAAGCCCGCATATCCTGCGAAAATCGTTGATATTTGATGTGCTGATAGGCTCCGTGCTGTCCGTCTGCACCATATAATTTACATTTTTAGTTGCCTTAACCGAGTCGATGTATCTGTATCCCTTAAAGCTGTCAAAGCTCAGGTCGTCGTACTTGTAGTCAGAATCAAAAACACCTTTCCACGCATTGTGGTATTTGAATATCGGAAATGTCTTTTCAAATCTCGGCCACACTGAGGAAACTATCGAGTAGTCCCTGAACAGTACGTTGGGTTCAAGGATGCAAACGCTGGGCTTCTGCCTTTCAAGTATCGCCTCAAGCATGTCATAGGACTGGTATGTCTTTTGTGCAGGAGATGCGGCAACGTACGAGGTAAAGCCGTATTTGCGGTACATTTCAGGCGGAATTATGGAGCGGTAAGCCTCGCTGTCGCCTATAACCACAACGTCTATGGAATTTTCATTTTCTGAGTCCGCATCGATTACAACCTTGTCAAATTTGTCCACGCCTGCGCCTGTGTTGTAAGGATTTACCATAACAGAGAGCACTCCGATAATAGTAAAAACAGCGCAGATGAAAACAACTATCTTTAAAATTTTAAATTTCTCAGTCATATTCTCTCCTTAAAAGTCAGCGTACATGGGAGCCACTGGTATATATTCGGCTCCGTATGCTCCGAAAACGATTATGCACGTAACGGCAGCTAAAACAACGCCCCATCTTAAAACAATATTTTTTTCGGAAAGACGCTGGCAGATATCGACATTTTTCTCTTTAAGAACGCTGATGACAAATACAGCCGCCACAGCAATCAGCACGACGATGACATCAAGATAATCAAGTCCTGCCTTTGTTATGTCTCCTGATGTAATGCCCTTGAGAGAAAAATTCGTGAATATTTTTGCGAACATCTGAAGACCTTCAGCAAGTCCGTGCGCACGGAAGAATATCTCACCCAGCACCACAAGGAAAGAGGTTTTAACGATTCTTATTGTCGCTACAGGGCCTTTTTCCCTGTTTATATGGAGCTTGCTGCAAATTTTTGTTATGACAGGATTAAACAGGTTGCCGGTGAAAATCATTGCGAAGTGATACATGCCGAAGAATATGTACATCCACGCTGAGCCATGCCATATGCCGTTGCATAACCATACGCAGAAAAGAGCGATAGTTCCTGCCATAAGAGGCCCGAAATAATTGCCCAGGCGTTTTCTGCCGGCGGCGGTAAGCTTCTTTGAAAAGCCGGAAAATGATACAGGGTAATACACGTAATCCCTGAACCATGTGCCAAGTGTAATGTGCCATCTTGTCCAGAATTCCGAAATGCTTTTTGAGAAAAACGGCTGTCTGAAATTTTCCGGCAGCTTTACGCCGAATATTCTTGCGCTTCCGATACCTATATCCATTGCGCCGGAAAAATCCATATAAAGCTCAACGGTATACGCTATCGCCGCAATCAGTATTATTCCGCCGTCGTATTTTTCATATTGGTCAAAGACGGATTTTACAAATTCGTTGAGTCTGTCGGCAATAATGATTTTTTTGAAAAGTCCGAATACTATTCTTTCAAAGCCGAAAACGAAATTATTGTAATCAATTTGCTTTCCGTTAAAGAGCTGCTGGGCTGTGTCCGAATACCTGGCGATGGGTCCCTCCATTGTCTGGGGGAAAAAGCTCATATAAAGCGCCAGGCGAAACAGATTTTTGTCTGCCTTCACAGTTCCACGGCGTACGTCGGTCATGTATGACACTGCCTGAAGCGTATAGAATGATATTCCGATAGGCACCATGAAGCTGATCTTGCTTACCTGAACATTAAAGTGTGCCAGAATAAGATTGAGATTGCTTACCGCAAAGGGTGTGTATTTTAGCACGGCAAGCAAGCCTATATGAATTATAACGGCAAAGGCGAGCACAAGATTCTGCTGCCTGTCAAAAGCCGCTTTTACAGATTTTTTTTCTTCCTTTTCAAGCCCTTTTACAGCCAGTTTTTTCTCACGCTGAAGCTTGTCTAACCACAGCCCGAAATGGTGTATCGAAACGGTGGAGAAAAGCAGATACGCAATCAGCTTGCCGCTTATCAGCCAAAAGAACTGGTAGCTTGCCAGCAAAAGCACAAAGGGGCGTACTTTTTTCGGCATTATGGAATAGAGCAGAGCGACAATCGGCAGGAAAAGGGCAAAGTATTCCGGGCCGAAATAGGTCATTACTCATCGTCCTCCTGAAGCCGCTTTATCATATCCCATATAGCGTTTGCGCTGTTGAAATTCCTCGGAGCTATTTCAACAGTGGGTATCGTAATGTCAAATTCGTCCTCAATTTCTGCAATAAGCGAAATAATTGCCAGTGAATCAAGAATGTGGTCGTCAATTAAAGTATTACAGTTTTTAAAATCAACGTCGGGTCTGATGTCCTCTAAAATTTCAAGTAAAGTTTCCATAATTATTTCTCCTTTATTTTAAATTAAAATTTGGTTTGTTTAATTGGCTTGTTTTAAAGTGATTTCTTACTAATTGTGAATTGCCGTTATCATCAATGACTACTGCCGGAAGCTCACGGCTGAGGAAAAGCGATATGCCCTCGCACATGCAGTAAGCGCCTGTATTTTTGAAAATCAGTATATCTCCTGTATCAAGATTTGTGACAGGAAGTGATTTTACCAAAATGTCGTTTACCGTGCAGAGACTGCCGCAGATATTCCAAAGTTCGGCATTGTCGTCAGCACGATGCGGATACATTTCAAAATAAGGGTGCTTCATTGCCATACTTTGCCCGAAATAGACAAGATGGTTCATTCCGCCGTCAATGATTGCAAAATTGCCTGCTTTGTTGCTCTTTTTGTCAACAACCTTTGAATAGTAGGTGCCGCAGGAGGCGGCTATGCTTCTTCCCATCTCAAGGGTTATTTTTATGTCAGTAGGCAGGCTGGACAGCAACTGAGAAAGAATTTCAAAATACTCCTCTTCGTCAAAGCTCTCCTCTTTAAAATAGCATACCGGCGAGCCTGTTCCGTATTCCAGCTCATGAATCTTGATTGAATATTCTTCCTCAATTCGGTTTATTAGCTGAGAGAGATAATCAAACTCTCTTTTTAATTTTTTAAACGAGGATTTTTGAGTGGTGGAGAAATACTGTATTCCCTTAAGGCTGATGCGTTCGTTTTTCTCCTCAAGAATTTGTCTGAAATCCTCCTCGGTTACACCGAACTGATTTTTTGAATTGAGCCTTACAAGCACATTTATTTTTTTATCAAATTCCTTTGCCAGATTTTTCAAAAGCTCATACTGGGAGATTGATTCCACCGTGTATATTCCCAGATTATCGTACTGCTCTATTACACGCCTGATGAAGTTCGGCGTTTTGTATACTCCTGAGAGCACGATTTTTTCCATATCAACGCCCAGCGCTTCGCAGACTTCAAATTCACCCTCTGAGCATACCTCCAGCCGCTCAACGTGTTTTTGAGCCTCCGATATAATGAAGGTGTTTGCCTTAACAGCATAGCAAAGAGCCGTATTTTGGGGCAGGGAATTTTTAATATAATCAATTCTTTCCCTGAGCACCTGAAAATCAAAGGCGTAAAACGGCGTTTCGTATTTTTTTATAAGCTCTTCATAACTCATCTTCTTCTGCCTCCGTATATTTCAAAAAGCAGTTTCCTGTCGATTTTTCCGTTTTTGTTAAGCGGGAATTCTTCAATCTGCCTGAGAGCACTCGGTATCATATAAACGGGCAGCGTTTTGCTGAGCACACCGTGAAGCTCCTTTTTTTCAAGATTTCCTGTATAAAAACCAAACAGCTTGCTCTTTTTCTCATCAAAAACACAGCACGCGCGGCTTATTTCGTTTATCGCCGTCATGGCTCTTTCAATTTCCTCAAGCTCGATTCGGTGCCCCATGTGCTTGATTTGAAAATCTTTTCTGCCGCTGAAAACAAGTTCGCCGTCTTCGTTATATTTGCCCAGATCTCCCGTGCGGTAGATTATATCCGTATATTTTTTATTTAGCGGATTCTGAACAAAGGCAAGCGCCGTCTGCTGCGGATTGTTAAAGTAACCCATAGCAACGGACACGCCCCTTACGCAGATTTCTCCTGTTTTGCCGCTTTCCGTAACAAGGTTGTTTTCATTGTCCAGGAGGAAAACCTCCCGGTTTTTAAACGCTCTGCCGATGGGTATGCCGCTTTCGTAGCCATCGTTGTTATTCACTATGTGATAAGTGCAGTTGCAGGTTATCTCTGTAGGTCCGTAGAGATTTACGAAAACAGCGTCGGGATAATAGCTCATCCATTCCTTAAGATGCTTGACAGGCATTACCTCGCCGCTGAACAGGATTTTGTTTATCAGCTGCGGTCGGCAGTAGTCAAGGCAGTGGAACGTGCTGATAAGGCACAGCGCCGACACCGCCCAAATGAGAGTGGTAACACCGTTTTTCTCCAGATACACCGTCAGCTCCGTAGGCTGGGAGAAAAGCTGCTTTGGCACAAGCACAAGCTTTGCGCCTGTTTTAATGGATGAATATATATCCTTTACCGAAACATCAAAATCAAACGGCGCCTGATTGGCTATAACATCACCCTCGCCGATATCAAAGGTGCCTGTGAAAGTGTCGATAAAATCAATTACATTCCTGTGGGAAACAAGTACGCCCTTGGGCACTCCTGTGGAACCTGAGGTAAACAGTGCATAAAGCGGGTCGGAATCTGTCTGAGCAGTTCTTATTTTGTTTAACAGCCCGTAATTTGCCTCCACCTTGAGTTCTTCTATTTCGATAACGTTGGCACTTAAACTGTGGGCAAGAGAGGCACTTTGGGCGTCTGTCAGCAGACACGGGCTTTCAAGTGTGTCAAGAATGCTTTTAAGGCGTGCCTCAGGAAGCTGGGGATTAAGCATAATGTAAAAACAGCCTGCGTAAACAATTCCGAAAAAGGCGCAAAGGGTGTCAATTCCTTTTTCTGCCAGAACAGGGACAGGAGTCTTGGGCTTAACGTGCTTTGCAAGTCCGGTTCCTATTTGCTGTGATATTTCTGCAAGCTGTGCCCAGCTAACGGACTGGTCTTCCATCACCACTGCCTGCTGGTCGTGCTTTACTGAAGCCGTCTTTTCCAGATATTCCAGAACGTTTTTCATATGGTTTCCTCCTTTTCGTTTTTTCACCCAGATTATAAAATCCCTACATTAATGCAACCTAAAGACAATCTTAAGATTTGTTGTAGAAGATTAAAATATTGTGTCGAAAAGAAAAAACGCCTTGCTGAATTTGATTCAGCAAAGCGTTTTTGTACTGCATTATTTAATTATTTTCATTTAATGTTATGTTAAACTGCGTGCTGTACGGTTCTTGAGGCGGGTAAACAAATTCAATTTTACCCTTGTGAAGACTGACGATATTTCGTGATATGGTGAGTCCGAGTCCCGTTCCCGTCGTTTTTGTTCTTGCCTCGTCCCCAACAACAAAGGGTTTGAATATGCTTTTTCTGACATCGTCGGGCATGCCTTTTCCATTGTCTGCAATGGTTATTAATACTTCCTTGTTTTCCTCATCCTCTTTACATATCAGATAGATTGTCGTTTTCGTATCATTATATTTGACGCTGTTTCCGATTATATTATTAAAAAGCCTGGTAATCAGAATTTTGTCAAAGCTCATAAGGATGATTTTATCGGGTATCTCAACCTCCATTTTATAACCTTTGAATTCCAGTTCCGTATATTTTTCAGCGGCATATTCCTTAATAAATTCGCAAAAATCATCTTCTGCAAAATTAGCCATGAAATCAGGGTGCTCAAGCCTTGAATATTCGTAAACGGAATCAATAATATCCGACGCGTCAATTACTCTGTCGTAAATCGCCTTCATATACTGGCTCTTTTTTTCCTCGGGAACAACTCCGTCGATAAATGCCTTTGAATATCCCTGGATGCTTGTAAGGGGAGTTCTCAGGTCGTGGGAAAGGTTCGCAAATACCCTTTGCTTTTCCTTGTAAGCTTGTTCGTTTTTTCTTTTTTCACGGTCGAGAATTTCGATAAGCTCGGTAAAATCGTAAACAAAGGTCTCAAGTTCTTGCGGAACATCCGACTGATTTATATTAAAGTGTCTGCTTGCTTCGTAATCCCTGATGGAATCGTCAAGAGGTCTGAAGACCTTTTTGAAGTGCAGTACGAAAAAGCGTGTCTCAATCAAAATTACCGCCAGCAAAAAAGGTATCATAGTAAGCCACACTAAACGTGACCTTGTTTGAGCGATATTGTAGCTGCTCTGATTATCTAAAGGAGAGATAAAGGCAAGCGTACGCTTTTGACCATCCGCTGTTGTAAACGAGGCTTTTTCAATATTCTTTTTGCTTGACAATATTCCTTTTGAAAGAATTTCAAATTCTTTTTCTGTAAGCTTTGTTCTGCCGGGGAACATATCTCCGGAAAGAATATTGTAATCATTGTCAATAAAGCAGTGGTCAAGTACACGGTCCGTCTTGGTTTTCTCGTCATAACGGGTTTTCATAATAACGTAGCCGCTGTTTCCGTTGCCGTCATTGCTGAATTTTAAAACACTGAACCATATTCCGTTATATGTGTCGCTGATAAATTTAATATCTTCCTCATTAAGGTCGTTTAAGATATCGCTTGAGGAAAAATATATCATATTATCATTTTCGTCAAATACGGCGAAACTGCTTTTGCGCATTTTATTTATCGGGATTGAGGAATAATCCTCCGCTTTGAGCTTGTCCTCATATTTCATTATGTCGTCGATTATAGGCAGCGCATGTTCAAAAAAAGAATTTGATATCTGCCCGGTGGCAAAAAATACGGCGATTATGACTACAGAAAACAGTGTGAAATGCAGCAGGCATATCCGCAGTATGCTCTTTTTCTTAGTTTTCAATTTTATACCCTAAACCTCTCATCGTTTTTATATATTTGGGCTTTGTAGGATCATCTTCGATTTTTGAGCGTATGTTTGATATGTGAACCATTATGGTGTTTTCGTCATTGCAGAAATAATCGTCGTTTATGCATTTATATAACTGTGCTTTGGTGAAAATTCTGTTGGGATTTTCCATAAGCTTTTGAAGAATTTTCATTTCAGCGCCGGTTATTGGGATAACCTTGTCGTTTTTCGTCAGAACCCCCTCGTTGATGTTGAGCTTAAGCTCTTTCAGACAGATAATTTGAGAGTTGTCGCTTTTACCGTTTTCTGCGTAGGCGCATCTTCTCAGCGTGGCTTTGATGTATGCAATCACTTCCAGCGGATTAAAAGGCTTGGTGATAAAAGCGTCAGCTCCTATATCAAGCCCCAGCACCTTGTCGCTGTCAGCACTTTTTGCCGAAACAATGATTATCGGCATACTGCTGGTCTTGCGTATTTCTTTTATCAGCTCGTATCCGTTTAATTTCGGCATCATTATGTCTACTAATGCGATGGAAGCACCGCCGCGTTGGGCAAGTTCCAGCGCTTTTTCGCCGTCCTGAGCAACAAGCACATCCATGTCGTTGCTCTCTATATAAAGTTTTAAGACTTCAATTATATCTTTATCGTCTTCTGCAATAAGAACCTTGATTTTGTCCATAACGGTTAACTCTGTGACGCACACCGCAAATAATAAGCTTGATGCACATCTGCCTTTCATATTTTGGAATATCTTTATAAATTCATTATAACATTGACAAAGAAAAAAGTTAAGACAAATATTTTTTATTCATATTTTTGTAATTTACAAGAAAAATAAATGTTAAAATTTTTCAATTGTAAAAAGCAAATCATTTCACAAACTATATTTGCAGGCGTGAGAAATGGTTTTTCAAAAAGATTATTTTTCAAATCTGCAATTAAATAGCAAAAGAGGTGTAATAGAAATGGCAACAGTACCAGAGGCACAGGAAGCTCTTAACAGATTCAAGATGGAAGCTGCTTCAGAAGTTGGTGTTAACCTTAAGCAGGGTTACAACGGTGACCTTACTTCAAAGCAGGCTGGTTCAGTAGGCGGTCAGATGGTTAATATAATGTGTCCTGTACGAACAGTAGAATTTATGCGGTCAAATTGGCAGTTTCCAAAGCAAAAAGAAAGGATTACATACCTATTCAATATTGCGGTATAATGATGTAAAAAGCGGTGGATTTTTCTATTCCACCGTTTTTGCTTTTTTATTATTAAAACTATCAATACCGAACATTTTTTCAATCCATGTTTACAAATGAAATAATTGCAAATTTTTTGTTTTTTAACTTTCAATGCAAAAAAAGTTTTGCTATTCTTTTTTTCTTCTTCTGATATAAGATACTTTGCATCTATAAAAATGTGTTTTTTGTATTGATTATCAAAAATTATTAAAAATTGAGCAATACGAGCAAATAAAGAAAGAAAAAATTTTGGACATTATAATTATCTATTAGTAACACAAAAAGTAAACAATACAAGCACTTAATAAGTTATATTAAAAGTATAAAATCATCAACAAATTTGTTTATGTTTTTTGCATTTTTTGTATTGACAATACTGAAATTTTATGATATATTTAAATCAATCAATAGTAATGAACTGTTTGATAACGATAGGAGAGATGGTTATGCTAACAGATTTAGGCAAAGAATTAAGAAGGATAAGAATTAATAATGATGAAATTTTAAAGAATATGGCCGCAAAGTTAGAAATTACACCAGCATACTTATCAGCTATTGAAAACGGAAAAAGAGAACCAACAAAAAAATTCATGGATACATTATTCAAAGTATACAATGTACCCTGTGAAGAACAAAAAAATTTAATTCAGGCATTTCATTCCACTATTGAAAATGTAAGTATTAATCTGTCAAATCAATCTCAAAACCGCAAAGACCTAGGACTTGTGTTTGCAAGAAAATTTGATGGATTATCTGACGATCAGATAAAAAAACTTATAAAAATACTTAACAAGGAGGACTAGGATGCCAACTCAAATTGCCCCTGCCCTAAGCAGGGCTAAAATTGAAAATCTAACTGATAATATTCGCAGAACTTTCGATTGTATGAATTGTTATTTTGACATTGTTTCGTTTGTAGAATTTGTTATTCCCTCAATTGATTCTACATTCAATTATGATTATGTAGAGGCATACGAACTGCCTAATAAAACATATGCCTATTACGACTCATGTGAAAATCAAATTAAAATATTAAGTTCTGTTTATGAAGGAGCTTGCAACGATAAAGGAAGAGACCGCTTTACTATAGCTCACGAAGTAGGTCACTATTTTTTACACAAAGAAGGTTGTAGGTTTGCTCGTAGCGAAATAGAAGTACCAGCTTTTATGAATCCCGAATGGCAAGCAAATACTTTTGCAAGTGCTTTATTGATACCGAAATCTCAAACCCAATTCATGTCAATAGACGAAATAGCTGATAAGTGTAAGGTATCTCACCAAGCTGCTGAAATTGCATTTAAACGCAATTGGCAATAAAAAAAGCAGTAGTTGCCGCTACTGCTTAGGGTTAATACAACGGTAGAAACCTGATATAATAACCATTCCATCTATTATATTATCACAAGTTTATTAGC
>DXDN01000009.1 GCA_019115455.1 Candidatus Eubacterium faecigallinarum | reverse complement strand
CGGTGTTGATTACAATGAGGGTCCACCCGTTCCCATCCCGAACACGGTAGTTAAGCTCATTTGTGCCAACGATACTTGGAGGGCAGCCTCCTGGGAAAATAGGTTTCGCCGACATATTAAACCTCGTACTTTGTGTGCGGGGTACACATTCCTCAATAGCTCAGTCGGTAGAGCATGCGGCTGTTAACCGCAGGGTCGTTGGTTCGAGTCCAACTTGGGGAGCCACAAAGCCTTACAGCGATTATGTTGTAAGGCTTTTTTATGTTTAAAACTATCTTACATATTTAATGAAATTTAATGAAAAAACTAATTTTATGAATAAATCAGGTTATGCAGTTGTGACGATATGAAAGGTTCAGAAATCTTTTCATATCGTTTTTTATTTTAAACTGTTTAAATGCTACAAAATACAAATTAACTATTGATAATAATTGTGCAATGTGCTATTATAATGGCAGTTACTAACCAATCAGTAAATAAAATGGAGGGGATATGTTGACGGAAACCGAAAGCCAGAAACGCAGATTTGAACTTTTAGAAAAATGCTTTGATACTTTTTGTGAATTTGGTCTGGAAAATACCGGAATGAAAAAATTATCCGAAGCCTGCGGAGTAACAAATGCGGCTTTGGTATATTATTTTCAGAATAAGGATAATATCATTATTCAGTCAACAGCTCATTGCATGGCAAAAGTTGAAGACGATTTTATGGCAAAGGCTCCTACGAGCTTTGAAGATATTGAGCGATTTTTGCGTGAAATGCCATATCTTACAGCAAAACTCCATGGTGCAAAATATCGTTTTATGTATCAGGTTTATGCAAGCCCTAAATATCGTGAATGTGGCAAAGAATTCTTTAAGGGTGTTAATCTTCGATACGCAGAATATGCCAAACTTTTATCAACAAAGCTCTTTATGCCTGCGGATTTTATACAAGGAATGATTTTTATATTTGTCAGAGCATGTGTTCACTACGCGCTCTTTGAAGATCAGGAATATCTAAATTTGCAGTTGAATGCAATACGCATTTCACTAAAGTTGTTTGTAAAAGAAAAGTTTACATAAATAAAGGAGGAAATTTTATGAAACACAAATTGTTAAAAGGAATGTTCGCAGTATTTATGTCGGTATTGTTAATTATTTGTATGTTCCCAGTAACAGCATTTGCAACAGAACCAACATACATTTATGTTGCTGGTACTAATATCTTAGATGAACCAAACTACACTATGAACTGCGGTAACGGAACTGCAGTTTATTCCCCTGCGTCAAACACTTTAAACTTAAACAATGCAGAAATTGACAGCAGATACGGTGAGGGTGATAATTCAAAGGGCGCTATAACATTCGACGGTGATTTAAACATTGTTTTATCTGGAGATAATACTATTACTTCCACTTCTTCAGGTATTGTTAGCAGAACCGGCGGGGTTCTTAATTTGACAGGCAAAAATTTGCACATTAGCAGTGTTTATTATGGAATTATGGTAGGAAGAGGCGGAAATAGTGCACTTGACGCTAATATCACAATAGATTCCGCTTCGATAGATATAGAAGTAAAAGGTTCCGGAAATTTCGTGGGTACCGGAATTCAAGCTGAGGGAGCGTTGTCTGTAAAAAATCAGTCAAATATTGTAATTAATGCCAGTCATATGGCAATGATT
This sequence comes from Candidatus Eubacterium faecigallinarum, assembly GCA_019115455.1. GTDB lineage: Bacteria > Bacillota > Clostridia > Oscillospirales > Acutalibacteraceae > Eubacterium_R > Eubacterium_R faecigallinarum. The sequence continues at coordinate 24,353 of DXDN01000009.1, read as the reverse complement.
GGAAACGGAAGTATTTCTATTACTGATAGTACGGTAAATGCATATGCTGTTTCGTCAGACGCGTACCAAGCTGTTTCGTCAGATAATGAAATTTTAGTTGATAATTCTGTATTTGACATTAAAACTTTTTCTACTTACGGCTCTTTTGGATTGTGGTCCGGAAATGATTTACAAGGAACAGTTGGAAGTATTAATATTATTAACAAGAGTAAAGTAACAGTCAAAGATATAATGGGGTGCAGTGTGTATTGCTGGGGAAGTATTAAAGTTTCAGACAGTACGCTTGAAGCTTCATCTACAGGAGATTGGGGTGTTTGGGCAGCTCAGGATATGTTGATTGAGGGAGCGTCAAGAGTTATTGCCAATGGATATTATGGTTCAATCGGAGGAGGCAATTCTTTCATATTGACTCCAAATAACGAAAATTTGATTGATGTGTGGACAGGCGACAGCGCAGAAAATGCTGTAAAAATTAACGGCTCTCCGATATCTGAATCAACTGATTTTTCAAATACCAGTGCTCTTTATTTTAGAAGTGAGGTTCACGTACACGATTACGTGCAGAAAGTAGTTTCCGATGATTATAAAGCAAGCGAAGCTACCTGTACCGAACCTGCAAAATATTATTATTCCTGCGAGTGCGGAGAAAAGGGTACAGAAACATTTGCAAGCGGCGAAGCACTGGGTCACAGCTATAAAGACGGCAAATGTATTGTCTGCGGAGCAGTTGACCCGAACTATGAGCCGCCGACAGAAGATACAACAAATCAAACTGATACAACAACCAAAACTGATACAACAAATCAAACTGATGCAACTGATAAAAACGATACAGTCTCAAAAGACAAAAGCACAAAATCTCCTGCCACCGGAAATGAGGCAAGTATGGCAGCACCGGCTGTTTTTGCAAGTATCTGCGGCCTTGCAATATCTTTAATACTCATAAGCAAAAAGAGAAGAAATACCGCCAAGTAAACTAAGACGTAGTTATCATTAGTAGGTATCGTATCATTATAATATAATAAAATAAACAACCTCCCGCAACAGATTTTATTCTGAAGCAGGAGGTTCTATTAATGTATTCAGTTTTAACTATGTATAAAAAATCACCATTCTGTACTGAGAATCCAGTTTTCATACGGGAACATATGACCGAATCTGTCATATGCGCCTTTAGCAATGGGGAGATACATTTTAGTAAGCTCACGTTTCTTTTTCAGGTCGCTTTCGCTGATTCTTTTGCCCTTTACACTGCTTGCGTCATCATAATAGTGACCGAAATAATAAAGGGGAGTGGAGGCGTTCTTTGTACCTTTCATTGCCTTATTCAAAATGCGGCAGGTCTTTTTGTGATGAAACTTGTTGTATTCACCGTCAGGATTGTGAGTTACCACTGTATCCCATTTCTTGTAGTTTAAAAGCAGGCGGATATCGGCTTGCATACCTTCAGTACACGTTGACCAGTAATCTGTTTCGTAGCCTTTGTATTTACCGTTTTTATCGTAAAGTTTTCTGCGTATATCCGGGTATGACAGGATAATTCCCTTATCGTCGCCGTATTTTTTTATTACGTTATTAAAGTCCTCTGCCCGCTGTTCATAGAATCCGTTTGTCAGCACAACTATAAAGTACTTGCCGTGGAGAATGTGAGCGGCTCCCCAGAAAGTTTCGTCGTCCGGGTGAGCAACTATCATCAGATTATTTACGGAAGACAAGTTCAGTTTGTCCAGCATGCTTTTGGTAAGATATCCCTTGTTCTTAGTGATTTTGAGCTTGTAGGTTTGAGAAAATTTCTTGTCCTGGGTGGTGGCGGTTACTTCAACGCACTCGGTGGGTCTGAGAGCCTTAAGCACACCGTCGGAGCTGATAGTTGCTTTTGTGTCGTCGTCAACAGTCCATACAACATTTCGGTCGGTTGCGTCCTGAGGGAGTACTGCGGCAGTCATGGTGATGGTGTCGCCGGTTTCAACAGACAGGTCTTTTTTGTTAGTGATTTCTATTCCTGTTGCCGCAACATAGGGCTTTTTGACCGTTATGACGCAGTTGGCTGTTTTATCCGTATCTGCAACACTGATAGTTATTGTTGCTGTGCCTTCTTTGACGCCTTTCACCGTGCCGGTATCGGTTACCGTTGCCACAGCAGAGTCCGATGTGGAATATTTTATCTGCTTGAAGCTTGTATCGGCAGGCTCCAGAGTAACGTTTATTTGTATGGAATCGCCTATGTATATTTCAGACTCGGCAGGGTCGGCAATGATTTTTTCCAGAGGAATTTTCTTTTTCGTAATAACTTCCTTGGAGGTGCTCCAGGAGGAATGGCGAGTTGCTATTTTTTCGTCCCTGTAGGCCCGCGCTCTGACATAGTATTTTTTGCCGCCGTCAAGATTATCCTGTTGTATATGTTTTTCGGTGGTATCTATGGTTTCGGTGGAGCCGTCGTCAAAATCGGGTGAGTCCGAATACTGAATCTCGTAACCGGAAATATCGTCAGCATTTTTAACCTCTACTGCAAAGCCTTCTTCAACAGGCTCAATTTTAGCTATTTCAGTGTCCGCCACTCGAGTTGCATAGATAGCTATTGCAGAGCCGATAATTATGCCTGCAATGAGAACAACGGGAATTACAATGCGTAATATTCTTTTGTTAATATTTCGCGTTTTCATAATTTCGCCTTCTAACAATTTTGTTTATTTTTAGAGTCATTACATTACGGAAAATCTGAATTCCGTAACGGTTTTAAATTCTTCGTTTGCGTTAACGTACTTGAACGGGAAATTAGGGTGGTTTACCGAATCGGGATAAAACTGCGTTTCAAGGGCAACTCCACGCCTGAAAGTCACCGGTGAATCTTTTTTGCCGGGGTTTGAATCTTTTTTCAGCCAGCCTCCGCAATAAAGCTGAACGCCCGGAAGGTCAGTCCAGACTTCCATCTTTCTTCCGGTTGTTTCATCGGCAAGAATAGCTGCCTGTGACATTTTGCCTATTTCCTTGTTATACAGGCAGTAATTATTATCATAACCTATTCCGTCAATAATAGCCCTGAAAGGCTCGTCGATTCTGTCGCCGATTCTGTGCATTTCGGTAAAGTCCATCATGGTTGACTTGACTTCCCCGAGCTCGCCGGTAGGAAGCTGGGAATCGTCAGTTTCGGTGAAGTAATCCGCATTAATCTGTAAGAGATGATCCTCAACGGTCTTTTCTCCGTCGCAGGACAGGTTAAAATATGTATGGTTTGTGGGATTTGCAACAGTTTTCTTGTCAGACAATACCGTGTATTCAAGTCTGAGGACATTTTCATCAGTCAGGGTATATTTAACTGTGAGAGTAAAATTGCCGGGGAAGCCGTCCTGCATATCCGGTGAGAAGAAAGAAAATGTAACTGAATTGTCCGTTACTTCCTTAACGTCCCATATGCTGAAGCTAAAGCGTCCGCCGCCGTGAAGAGTCCAGGTGCCCTGATTTTGCGGGGTGTGATATTCAACGCCGTCCATAGTGAATTTAGCGTCTCTGATTCTGTTTGCATATCTGCCCACCAAGAGACCCTGATAACCAAGGTCGGGGTCGGTGTAATATTGCGGATCGCCAAATCCCAGAACCACGTCGCCCATTACTCCGTTTTTGTCCGGAACATTAAGGGACTGAATGCCTCCGCCCAGTGTCATAAGGGATACGGATGCATTGTTTTTGTTGGTGATTGTATAAAGTTCAACGGTTGTTCCGTCTTTGAGAGTGCCGAAGATGGATTTTTTTGTGCTCATGAGATAACCTCCGTTTGCTTTTTTTACAACCTTAAGTATATGATAAATTAAAAATTAATTCAATAGTTTCTTGACTTTTATTAATAATATAAGTATTTTATTATTATAACTTATTCTTTTGGAGTGAGAAATTTGGAAAATATAAACAGCTTTATTATCAGTTCAATGAGATACGTTTTACCGGTGCTGGCTATTTTGATACTTGCCACCTGCATTATATCTCTTTTCAGAAACAGACCGAGGCTTCACAAGCTGGCGCAGCTTGTGGACCAGAACAACGGCTCGGCTATAGATATTGACAGATGGGAAACATCAATAGGGAAGAGCAAATCAAACGACATTGTTCTGCCCATGCCGGACATATCACGCTTTCATGCGGTTATTGCCAAGAAACGCAAGGACTGGATAATTACCGACACGTTTTCAAAAAACGGTGTTGAGGTAAACGGCAAAAAGATTGATTCAAGCTGTGTTATAACCGACGGCGATATTATTACTATCGGTTCAATACCGCTGAAATTTTTGTGCGCTGAGGCGATTTCCAGCGAGTCAAAAAATCAGATGCGTTCAGCAGCGTCAGAGCTGTCACGCAAAAGCAATGATGTTGCGTATGCCGTTCTTGTTGACGTTAAAACTCACCGCCCTGTATATCTGCGCAAAAAAGACGTGCTTATCGGCAGAGGTGATAACTGTGATATTCAGATTAAGCTTGACACTGTCAGCAGCGAACACGCAAGAATTCATCTGACCTCCCACGGCTGGGCGCTGTCTGATCTTAACAGTCACAACGGCACAAAGCTCAACGGCAGATTTATTACGCAGCCGCAGCTTATTTTTGATGAGGATCTTGTTACCTTCGGCGAGAGGGTATTCATATTCTACGAAAAATAAAACGCAAAGGAGCTCAATATGGCTGGTAAAAAAAATATGAAAGTGAAAAAGCTTCCTAATATAAAGCCTATTAATAATTTTGCGATGCTTTTTGTGCTTTCGATTTTTCAGATAATTACAGGTTATGCATCAGCGGCGGCAGGGGATACTATTTCTGTAAAGATGCTGGTGTCCATGGGAATTTTTATTGTTCTTGAATGGGTGTATGTCAGCGTTTTCTATACGGTGCTTCACAGGCGCAATTTTGAGCTGGAGTTTATTGCCTTTTTCTTAACAGGAGTAGGGCTTGCGGTCATCGGTTCAGTTGACCCTGACGCATGCTTTAAGCAGCTGCTTATTGCCGTTGCAGGTGTTATCGGTTATACAGTTTTGGTATTTATCTTGGGCGATGTTGATTTGTGTATGAAGCTCAGACTGCCGGTGGCGATAGCGGCGCTGGTGTTGCTTTTAATAAATCTTGTTATCGGCACGGTAAAATACGGCGCTCAAAACTGGATTGAAATCGGCGGCTTCACGGTTCAGCCGTCTGAATTTGTTAAGGTAGCGTTTATTTTTGTGGGTGCGGCAACCCTTGAGAAAATTCAGACATCAAAAAATATTATCAAATTTATTGCCTTCTCAGTGGCATGTGTGGGAGCGCTTATTCTCATACGTGATTTCGGAACGGCGCTGATTTTCTTTGTTACGTTTTTGATAATAGCTTTTATGAACTCTGGCGATTTCAAGACTATAGGACTTGCTGTTTCAGCAGCGGGTCTTGGCGGAGCTATTGTAATAAAATACAGGTCATACGTTACAAACAGGTTTTCTATATACAGGCATGTGTGGGAGGACCCGTACGGCAAAGGATACCAGCAGACGCATATACTGACGGGCATTGCTTCCGGCGGACTTTTGGGCATCGGCATAGGCAACGGAAATATAAGAAATTATTTTGACAATTATCTGGTAACAACTGACGACGTTTTCGGAATTATATGTGAGGAATGGGGATTCCTGTTCGGAATTGTACTGGTTCTTTCCTTTGTGGCAATTGCTGTATCGGCACTGGTTAACTCCATTGCCGCCAGGTCTACTTTTTATTCGATTGCGGCGGTGGCGGGCGCAGGAATGCTCCTTTTCCAAACGGCGCTTAATATTTTCGGAATAACGGATATTCTGCCGCTGACAGGCGTTACGCTTCCTTTTGTGAGCCAGGGCGGAAGCTCGATGCTCAGCTGCTGGGCGGTGCTGGCGTTTATCAAAGCCTCCGATGTGCGCACCTATAACTATCTTGGAGGTGTGAAGAAGAAATGAAAATGATTACACGCAGGGGACTTTTCCTCATTGCTTTGATTGTGGCTTTTTTAGGCTGTCTGGGATTTTTGATCTACAGCTTCGTGACCGAAGGAAGCGACTGGGTTATGAAGCCGTACAACAGCCATATTTACTATAACGGCGAGCTTACAGGCGCCGGAAAGATAACGGACGTTAACGGCAGGAGTCTTGCCGAGACCGTGGACGGAAAGCGTGAATACAACGATTCCGCCACCACCAGACGTTCTACTCTGCATACTGTTGGCGACACGAAGGGCTTTATTTCCACCGGCGTGCAGAATGTTTATGAATCGGAGCTTACGGGGTATAATATCCTTATGGGAATTTTCCGTGCCGCAAACGGCGATACAAACGATATAGAGCTCACCATTGACGCTGATGTGTGCGACGTGGCTTATGACGCACTTAAGGATTACAAGGCGGGCTGTGTCGGCGTTGTTAATTATAAAACGGGGGATATTGTATGCATGGTATCTACCCCAAGTTATGATGTTCAAAACGAGCCGTCAAATATGGACGATGACCCGGAATACGAGGGCGTTTATATTAACCGACTGCTGACGGGACTTTATACACCAGGTTCAACCTTTAAAATAGTTACGGCAATATGTGCTATAGAAAATATTCCGGATATTTATGAGAGAACCTTTACCTGCACGGGAGAGTATGACCCCGGCAGCGGAACTCCGATAGAGTGCAATGCTTATCACGGAGAGATAAATTTTGAGGACGCTCTTGCAAAATCCTGCAATGCTACTTTTGCTCAGATAGCCATTGAGCTTGGTCCGGAAAAGCTCGCAAAAACTGCGGAACAGCTGGGTCTTACATCAAATGTTGCCGTCAGCGGCGACATAATGTCCTCTACCGGAAGATTCTTCCTTGAGGACGGCGACGCAGATGACTATGTTGGCTGGACGGGAATCGGACAGGGCGACACCCTTGTGTCTCCCATTGCAATGCTCAGAATGGTGGGCGCTATTGCCAACGACGGAAAAGCTGTGTCATACAATCTTGTGAACTCCTTTGCCAACAAGGCGGGAAAAGTGCTTGATTTTGAATTTGCAAAGCGTGAAACACCGCTTATCAGCTCCGACACGGCAAGCAAAATCAAATCCATGCTCAGATATAATGTTGAAGAGCAGTACGGCGATTACAATTATGAGGGATTGAACCTCTGCGCAAAGTCGGGTACTGCCCAGATAGACAGCGTGGATTCTCATAACACCGCCTGGTTCGTTGGATTTATGGACGACGAGGAGAATCCTTACGCATTTGTAGTGCTTGTGGAATACGGTAATTCAGGCTCGCAGACTGCGGGACCTATTGCAAACAAGGTTTTGCAGGCACTTGTAAATAAATAATTCGGGGATAATATGTCTTTTGATATAGTAAATGACGAAGAAATAGAAAAGGCGCTTTTGATTGCTGTCGATACAGGCGACTATGACGCGGCGACTTCAATAAAAGAGCTGGCACAGCTGGCGGATACTGCCGGAGCTGAAGTGCTGGGCGAAATGATACAAAAGCGCGACGCAGTTGACGCCGCGGCTTTTGTCGGCAAGGGCAGACTCAAGGAAATATCAGAATTCTGCAAGAATAATGAAATCGACCTAGTAATTGCCGACAGCGAGCTGTCGCCGGTTCAGGTGCGAAATATCGAGGACGCTACAGATACCAGAGTGGTCGACAGAACGACGCTCATACTTGATATATTCGCTTCAAGGGCACGCTCAAAGGAGGGCAAGCTTCAGGTGGAACTGGCACAGCTCAGATATTCACTTCCGAGGCTTACCGGCAAGGGCGTCAGCCTATCACGTCTGGGCGGCGGTATCGGTACAAGAGGTCCCGGCGAAACAAAGCTTGAAACGGACAGGCGCCACATAAGAAGAAAAATCCAGTATATTAAAAACGAACTTGACAATGTTGAGCGCCGCCGTGAAATGCAGCACAAAAGAAGAAAGAAAAACGGCGTGCTCACTGCGGCTATAGTGGGGTATACCAACGCCGGAAAATCCACGCTTATGAACAGGCTGACGGATGCCGGAGTATTGCAGGAGGACAAGCTCTTTGCCACCCTTGACCCCACGGCAAGGAAATTGCTCCTTCCTGACGGCAGGCGCATTATGATTGTTGATACGGTTGGATTTATAAGCAGGCTTCCGCATCAGCTTGTGGACGCTTTTCGCTCCACGCTGGAGGAGGCAACCTATGCCGATGTGATACTCAATGTGTGTGACGCGTCAAGTCCTGAATGTGAAAATCATATAAAAACCACCAACGATATCCTTGCGTCGCTTTTTGACGGCGGTATCGTAAACGTGCCTGTAATCAGCGTTTTTAACAAATGCGACCTTGTGGGCGATATTAGTGATGTTGCTTTTTTGTCAGAAGCAAAAAGCGTTTGCATCAGCGCTCAGACGGGATACGGAATAGACAATTTGCTTCAGGCTGTTACGGATGTTTTGCCCCAGACCAGAAGAAGAGTTAATCTGCTGCTGCCCTTTGACAAGGCGGCGATTGCGGCAAAAATAAGAAACGACGGCATGATACACAGCGAGGAATATATCCAGCAGGGAATTTTTCTCGACTGTACGGCTGAAATTTCTTTTTTAGATACAATTAAAGATTATATTGTGTAAAGACTCATCATAAAATTACATAGGTGATTTTATGAAAATGTTTACTTTAAAGCTCAAGCCAAAAATGATTTTCGGCATTATTTTGGCAGTCACGGGAATTGCGGTGATTGTTCTTACCTTTGTGTCCAATCATATTACCCAGAGCGAAAGCGTTGCGGCTGTTGTGAGCGCGTCAACGGACGAGGAGAGAAGAAACTATCTTGCCACCTTCGGCTGGGAAACTCAGGCAGATTGCGAGGAAAAGGAGATTACGATTCCGCAAAGCTGGAATCAGGTATATTCCGATTATAATGAGATTCAGATAAATCAGGGATTTGACCTGTCAGACTACAAGGGTAAAAAAGTAACGCTTTACACATACAAAATAAGTAATTATGACGAAACGACCGAGGAAGTAGTTGCCGATATGCTGGTATATAACGGACTGCTCATAGGCGGCGACCTCTGCAACACGTCGGCGGAAAACGGATTCCTGGTCGGATTCAGCGGTGAATAATGGAAAGAATTGATAAAATTATATCTTCAGCCCTCAATATTTCACGAAGTGATGCCAGGGCGCTGATAAAAAAAGGACTCGTCACTGTTAACGGTTCGGCGGTACGAAGTATTTCTCAGCACGTCGACGAAAACAGCGACGAGCTTTTCTGCCGCGGCGAAAAAATAACTTACAGCAAGTATGTTTATATTATGATGAACAAGCCTGCCGGCGTTATTTCCGCCAGTGAAGGGAAGGGAGAACCTACTGTTACGGATATACTGCCTGACGAAATGAAACGAAGAAATCTTTTCCCGGCAGGAAGACTTGACAAGAACACCACGGGGTTCATGCTGATTACTGATGACGGCGATTTCGCTCACAGGATTTTAAGCCCGAAAAACCATATACCGAAAACGTATGTCGCTGTGCTGGACAAGCCTTTTGACAGCATTGTGGCTGAAGATTTTGAAAAAGGTATGACGTTGGGCGACGAGGTATGTATGCCGGCGCAGATATCCGCCCTTGATGAAGAAAAGCGTGTGGCTCAGGTGACGATACGGCAGGGAATGTATCATCAGATAAAAAGAATGTTTTCAAAGCACGGTATTACCGTGGAAGAACTGAAAAGAATAAAAATGGGCAGTCTTGAGCTGGACAAGTCTTTGAAAGAAGGGGAATGCAGATACCTTACCGCCCGGGAACTTGAGGAAATTGAAAAAAAGATAATTGCTACAAATTGTATTTAAAACGGCAATTTTACTACATATTGTGTGTAAAACAAGCCATTTATGCAACACTAACAAAAAAATATAACTTTTTTTGTTAGAATAGTTGCAATATAGTGAAAACCCTTGTATAATATGAACAAGTCAAGCCGTTTCTTTTTGTGCAATATTTCTCAAGAAACGCTTGCCCTGATAAGAGAGGTGGGTAAAATGCCAAACAGATTATTCCAAAGCGTAATAAATCAGATGCGTGAAGCGGTTGACCGCACTATAGGTGTTGTGGATGAGACCGGCACTGTAATTGCCTGCAGCGATCTTGGCATTATCGGCGAGGTTCGCAAGGGTGTTGTAACGGCAGGTGTGTTCAGTTCAAGCCAGACCTGCGTTGACAATTCAACTTATACAACATTTGATGTTCTTGTACGTCCTGAGTACGCTGTTTTTGTCGACGGCGTTGACGAGCTCAGCCGCAAATATTCTCAGATAATTGCAGTAGCTCTTGACCAGATAAAGCAGACTAACGACGAGAAATTTGACAGGTCCAACTTTGTTAAGAACGTTATACTTGACAATATTCTGCCGGGCGATATCTATATTAAGTCAAGGGAGCTTCACTTTAACAACGACGCCACGAGAGTGGTATTCCTTATCCGTACTACTCAGGAAACGGAGATTTCTGTTTTTGATATTATTCAGAATTTCTTCCCGGACAAGACAAAGGATTTTGTTATCAACGTAAATGAAAGTGACATTGCCCTTGTAAAGGAAGTCAGACCAAATGTTGACAGCAAGGACCTTGAAAAGCTTGCCCGTTCAATTAACGATACGCTGTTGTCCGAATTCTATTTTAATGCCGTAATCGGCATCGGAACCTGCGTTACCGGTATTAAAGATTTGGCTCACTCCTTTAAGGAGGCACAGGTAGCGCTGGAGGTTGGCAAGGTCTTCGACACGGAAAAGACAATTATAAGCTACGAGAATCTCGGCATAGCAAGACTTATCTATCAGCTTCCGACAACACTCTGCGATATGTTTCTCAAAGAGGTGTTCAAGCGTGGTTCAATTGAATCACTGGACCAGGAAACTCTGTTTACAATCCAGAAATTCTTTGAAAATAATCTTAACGTGTCTGAAACGTCCCGTAAGCTTTTTGTTCACAGAAACACTCTTGTTTACAGACTTGAGAAAATTAAAAAGCTTACCGGTCTTGACCTTAGGGAATTTGATGACGCTATTGTGTTTAAAGTTGCGCTGATGGTTAACAAGTACCTGGCGTCAAGCCCTATAAAATATTGATTTTTTATACAAAGCCTGCACTGTTCAGATGGTGCAGGTTTTGTATTTTCCTTTATTTGTTTACAAAAGTGTAACAAATAGGTCTTGATTTATTATATAAGTTGATATATTATATATAGGTAGTATGTAAACTCGCAAAATATTTTTTATTGTTTTGCAAAATTCTGACTTAATAAGAGGTAAAAAGCGTGATAGAATTCAGAAACGTTTCCAAGGTATATGACAGCAACGGCACGCACGCCCTTTCCAATGTCAACATTAAGATTGAGGACGGGGAGTTCGTTTTCGTTGTAGGCTCTTCAGGCGCCGGTAAAAGTACCTTTTTGAAACTTATAATGCACGAGGAAAAACCAACTGAAGGAGAGATTATTTTTAACGAATATTCCTCCGCCACACTGAAGAAGAAGCAGGTGCCTTATTACAGACGCGGCATGGGAATAGTTTTCCAGGATTTCAGACTGATTCCCAAAATGTCCGTATTTGATAACGTGGCTTTCGCTATGCGTGTTATCGGCGCTAAGGAGAAAGAAATCAGAAAGAGAGTACCTTACATTCTCCAGCTTGTCGGACTTTCACAAAAGGCAAGGTCAATGCCAAACGAGCTTTCCGGAGGCGAACAGCAGAGAGTGTCGCTGGCAAGGGCGCTTGTTAATAATCCCAAGGTTATTATTGCGGACGAGCCTACGGGTAACGTTGACCCTGAAATGAGCCACGAGATAGTGGGCCTTCTTACTAAGATAAACAATGCCGGAACTACCGTTATCATGGTAACCCACGAGCACGATCTTGTGCGTTCTTTCCAGAGAAGGGTTATAGTTATCAAAAACGGTGAGGTAGTATCCGATACTCCGGACCCGACCCATGCACAGTTTGAGAGCCCCACGCCTAAGGCTGACACGGATATGTTCTTCTTTAACGAGGACGTGTCAATCAACAAGACGGAGCTTGACGATATTTTTGACAACTTGGAAGATGTTGTGTCATCAGACAGCAAGGGGGGTGAGGAATAATGACTGCTTCAAGTTTAAGATACCTCACCAAAGAGGGTTTCAGAAATGTATGGACAAACAGGATGATGTCGCTGGCTTCCATATGCGTTCTTATGAGCTGTCTTGTGCTTATCGGCTCGGCAACCATGATATTCCTCAACATCGATTCGCTTTTGGCGAGAATAGAGGAAGAAAACGTTGTAATGGTCTACCTTAAGGACGACACCACCGACGCTCAGATAGAAGAGCTTAAGGGACAGATTGACGCCCTTGACAATATCAAGGAAGTAGAATTTGTTTCCAAGGAATCAGCTTGGGAGGAGCAGCTTTCCACCATGGGTGAGGCTGAGGCAGAATTCTTCACCGAGGTAAGTTCAGATATTCCTCTTCCTGACGCTTATAAAGTCACGGTGGAAAATCTTGACAATTTTGACAAGACGGTGGACGAACTCAACGAGCTTGACCACGTGGATATCATCAGGCAGAATAAGGACCTTGCCCAGAGGCTTGTGGCTATACGTCATGGCATAACAATAATTGCGGTAGTTATCGTTGTTGTACTGCTTCTGATATCTCTCTTCATTATTTCTAACACAATCAGACTTACTGTTTACAGCAGACGTCTTGAAATCAGCATTATGAAATCTGTCGGAGCTACCAACAATTTCGTACGGTTCCCATTCGTTATTGAGGGTATGATACTCGGTATTCTTTCAGGAACGGTTGCGCTGGGACTTGTTTGGGGAATTTACGAGCTGGCGATATCACAGTTCGGCGACCTTATAGCTTCCCTGAACCTGACGGCAATTAACTTTGCTGATTATGCGCTTATAATGCTTGGCATATTCCTTATTATCGGAATATTGTGCGGTGTCGGCGGTTCATTAGTTACAATGAGCAAATATCTTAACAAAGAGGGAAGTGAGATAAGCAGTGTTTAAAGCAAAGCATAAAATAGTAGCGCTATTTATGTGCTTAGCGCTGGCGGTTACCTCATTTTCGTTTACCTCTACCGCTCAGGCGGCGAGCACCTCAGAATTGAGAGATAAACGAGATAAAATTCAAAGTGAAATAAACGATGCCGAGGACAAGCTTGCCGAGCTTTCTTCCGAAAAAAGCAAAACGGAGGAATACCTGAACGCTTTGACGGAAAAAATAGATTTGCTGCAGGACAAACTTGACACCCTTGAAGATGAACGAAACGCTCTTCAGTCAGAAATAGACGCCATTCAGGAAAAAATCTCTAAAACTGAGGAGGAGATAAAAACCGCCCAAAAAGAGATTGACCAAAAGCAGGCAGAATTTGACGAGACGTATGAGCTTTATTGTCAGCGTCTCAGAGCCATGTATGTGTCAGGTTCAGCTTCCACGCTGGAAGTTCTGCTTACCTGTCCTGATATGAGTTCAATGCTGACACGTTCTCAGATGATAAGGTCCGTTTCTGAGCAGGACAGCGCAATCCTTGACGACCTGATGAAAAAGATGGAAGAAATCGAAAAGCAGAAGCAGGAACTTGAGGAAAAGAGAACCGAGCTTAACGAGGACAAGCAAAATCTTGAAAATGATAAAAAGTCGCTTCAGGCAAATATTGATGAGATTGACGCGTCCAAGAAAGAGCTTGACGACGAGGCGGCGGAATGCAACGCTTTGATGAAAACGCTTGCGGACCAAAGCACAGAATATATGGAGCTTATTGAGACAAATCAGGAGCAGCTTCAGGCGGTTGAAGCCGATATCCGTGCCGCTACCTCATCTGCCTCCAGCGGAAGCGGTTCCATCAGCGGTTCAATAGGAACAGGCTCCGGTAGACTGGGATATCCGACTGATTCACGCACAATTTCTGCCGGATTCCCGAATTATTCATCAGGAAGATACCACGGCGGAATTGATTTCCCTGTTTCAACGGGTTCAAATGTTTACGCTGCCGGCAGCGGAACAGTCATTCTTGTAAAATACTTAAATTACAGCTACGGCTATTATGTTATGATAGATCACGGAGACGGACTTTCAACCCTTTACGCTCATAATTCGTCGATACTTGTAAGCGTGGGACAGCACGTTTCTGCCGGTCAGGTAATAGCCCTCAGCGGTTCAACAGGTAACTCCACGGGACCTCACTGTCACTTTGAGGTGCGTGTAAACGGTAATCAGGTAAATCCGCTCAGTTATCTGTAATACTTAATATTTTAAAATACGTTAATAAATACATATAAACATTTCTATAATATTATCAGGGAGTGAAGTCAATGAAACGGTCAAAGATATTTTTAGGTCTTATGTCGGTTTTGTTGGCTTCATGCCTTTTTTCGGCATCGGTTGTTCCTCAGCCTATCAAGGCGGCGGCCTATGAATATTCCGAGGATTACGAAAGCCTTTCAAACGAGGAGAAGCAGGCTTATCTTGAGCAGCAGCTCAAGGAGGTCAACAAAAAGCTTGACGACTTGTCTGAGCAGTCCAAGGACACGGAGGAGTATATAAACACTCTTGACGAAAAAATCAGGTATATGAAAAATCAGCTTACCCTTGCTGAGGAAGGCATAGAAAGCTCAAAGGATAAGATAGATTCTCTTGAAAAAGAATACGAAAGCAACGAAAATAAAATTGTAGAACTCGAAGCAAGTATAAAGACTCTTACCGCCCAGACGGCTGAACTGCAAAAAAAATTTGATGATTCTCTTGTAAAGTATTATCAGAGAATCAGAGCCATGTATGTCAGCGGTAATATGACCGTGCTGGAGGCTCTGCTGACCAGCGACGATGTTTCAACATTGCTGACAAGGCTTGAAATGATACGCCGTGTATCTCAAAATGATAAGAGCCTGCTTGAGACGCTTCAGACTCAGGGTGAGAAGCTTATGTCAACGAAAGATGACCTCAGCTCGCAAAAAACATCCCTTGAAGTAACTCAGACAACTCTGGAGCAGACTCAAAAGACGCTGACCTCAACCATTGATTCCTATGAGGAGCAGCAGGTAGAATATGCTGACAAAAAGCAGGATTACGAAAGCCAGAAAAGCGAGGCGGATTCGTTGCTCCTTCAGCTTCAGCAGGATACAAAAAATTACAGCGAATTCAGGCATCAGGATCAGGAAGAGCTTGACGAGATAAACAGACAGATCGAGGAAGCGGCTGAGAAATATCAGCAGCAGATGCAACAGTCCACCACAACTACAACCACTACCGAAAAGCCTGAAAGCGGCGGTTCATCAGGCGATACAAAACCGAATACAACAAAGCCAAACACCACGAAACCGTCGTCAAACAAGCTGAGCATGACTTATCCTGTGCCCAGTCAAACAAAGATAACCACGGCATACGGAAGCGCCGGGTATGTGGGACACACGGGTGTCGATTTTGCCTGCGCATCAGGCTCAAAGGTTGTTGCGGCTGAATCAGGAACCGTAATTATTTCAACCGACCTTAAAAACAGCGACGGTTCCTACAGAAGCTACGGAAGATATATCGTTATCGCGCACGACAAAAAAGATTCGGCAGGCAATTACGTTTACACTCTCTATGCTCACAATTCCTCAAGAGTTGTGTCCGAGGGGCAGTATGTAAAGAAGGGTCAGCTGATTGCTTACAGCGGCTCAACGGGAAATTCCAGCGGACCTCACTGCCACTTTGAGGTGAGAACGCCCACAGCGTCTTATGATGACTGCGTTAACCCAACTTATTATCTGCCGTAACAGCAGACAGGTTTGACTAACTCTTAATGATTTATATGACTAACGAAAACAGCGAAGGAGGCTGAAAATTGAAAATTAAATTACTTTCGCTGTTTATGGCGGTCATTCTTGTGACAGGAACTTTTGCTAATACAATTGCTTTTGCCGAAGAAAAGGAAGGCACTGTGCCGGAAACTACTACTGAAACCACAACCGCTGCATCTTCGGAAAATACAACCGAAAAAGAAGATGGAATCAGCAAGGAAGAGGCGCAGAAAACCCTGGAGGACCAGCAGGCTGAGCTTCAAAAGAATCTTGAGGAAGCCGAGAAGAAACTCGCCCAGCTTGAAAAAAATTCCAAGGGAACCGCCGAATATATTGATACTCTTGATCAGAAAATAGGCTATATTAACGAGCAGCTCACAATTCTGGAGGAGCAGAACATTTCAATCCAGGCAGATATTGACGAGCTGATGCCGACTATAGAAAAAAACGAGCAGGAGCTTGATAAGCTTTCAAAAGAGCTCGACAAAACCAAGGAAGAGCTTGAACAGCTTGAAGAAAAATTCCAAAGTGTTTACGACGCGTACTGCATTAGGCTGCGCGTCATGTACATAAGCGGTGATTTCAATATACTTACCGCGCTGATGACCTGCAAGGACATATCGAGTCTGCTTACACGGTATGAGATGATAAGGTCCGTGTCAAAAAGCGACGCTGAACTTATGCAGGAAGTTCAGGAACAGACTGAACAGATTATAAGCAAAAAGGACGGACTTGACGAACAGGCTGCCAAGTATGAGAGCACCAAAGCAACTCTGGACTCTCAGAAAGAATCGCTGCAAACTAAGCAGAAGACAATTGAAAACAACAGTGAACAAATAGCGGCTAAAAAGGCTACCCTTGCCACCGACAGAGCGGAAAGCGACAGAATGCTCGCCGAGCTGACTGCAAAAAATAAGCAATATACTGAATTTAGAAACGAGGACAGCGAGCTTATCGAAGCAGTGGAAAATGAAATTCAGGCTCTTATCTCCGGACTTAAATCACCGGAGGAAGTCACCACGGCTGTGTCTTCCGGCAAGCACGAAAGCAGTGCGCCGATAATCACCGATTCTGACGTTTATTCAAAATCTAACGCAGTGCTCAATATGACATATCCGATTCCGGGCCACACGAGCATTTCGGCAGGTTATCCGAATTATTCATCGGGTCAGTATCACGGCGGTATTGATTTCCCATGCCCTACAGGTTCAAAAGTAGTAGCTGCTCAAAAGGGTATAGTTATCACCGTTAAACGCCTTGACTACAGCTACGGCTACTATGTGATGATTTATCACGGAACGGACGCCAAGGGTCGCTCCGTAGTAACTCTTTATGCTCATAATTCGTCGATACTTGTGTCTGTGGGAGATACTGTTAAGAAAGGTCAGCAGATTGCGAAAAGCGGTTCAACAGGTAACTCCACAGGACCTCACTGCCACTTTGAGCTGCGCTTTGACGGAACACGAGTTAATCCGAAAAATTACTTGGGCTGACGGTTATTGAACATTATGAACAAAATTAATTATCAGAAACTGCTTGATGAAATAATCAAGAAAAATGAAAGAGAGGACATTACGCCCTCTCTTTTACTGCATAGTTGCTGCGCTCCGTGCTCCAGCTATACAATTGAATATTTGTCCGAGTATTTCAGTATAACTGTGCTTTATTATAATCCTAATATATCTGAGCAGGCTGAGTACGAGAAAAGAAAGGCGGAGCAGATACGCCTGATAAACAGCATGCCGGTGAAAAACAAGGTGAGCTTTATTGAGTGCGGATATGACAGCGCTGAGTTTTTTTATATCGCCCGTGGATATGAAAAATGCCGTGAGGGCGGCGAAAGGTGCTTTAGGTGCTATAGGCTCAGGCTTGAAAAAACTGCGAAAACAGCAGGTGAAAATGGCTTTGATTATTTCTGCACGACTTTGTCTATAAGCCCGCTGAAAAATGCTCAGAAAATTAACGAAATAGGCTATGAAATTGAGAAAAAGTATGCGGTAAAGTGGCTCCCGTCTGATTTTAAGAAACGAGAGGGATACAAACGCTCAATCGAGCTGTCCCGCCAATACGGACTCTATCGCCAGAATTACTGCGGCTGTGCTTATTCAAAAAGAGATGTGCAGCCAACTGAGGAGAAACCATATGAAAAAACCTCTTGCGGATCTGATACGACCGAAAACTCTTGACCAGGTTGTGGGGCAGAAGCATCTTCTGGCTCCAGGCAAGGCGCTTTATAATCTTATAATGGAGGGGGAGATCCCCAATCTTATATTTTACGGTCCCAGCGGCGTAGGCAAAACTACTGTGGCGTCCATAATTGCAGAAGCCACAAATAAGAGCCTTAGAAGGCTTAACGGAACCACTGCCTCCACCCAGGACATAAAAGATATTGTGTCTGAGATAGACACATTTACAGCACCCAACGGTATCTTGCTGTACCTTGACGAGATACAGTATTTTAACAAGCGTCAGCAGCAGAGCCTGCTGGAGTTTATCGAAAACGGAAAAATTACGCTTATCGCCTCCACTACGGAAAATCCGTATTTTTATATCTATCCGGCGATATTGTCACGGTCTACGGTTTTTGAATTCAAGTCGGTTGAGAGTGAGGATATTATCCCGGCGGTAAAAAGAGGCTTTGACTACCTTTGCGATGAATATAATATTAAGCTTAAAATTGACGAAAAGGTTTACAAAAAAATTGCCGTCGGCTGCGGCGGAGATGTCAGAAAAGCGCTAAACTGCGTTGAAAACTGCTTTTTTGCTTCCCCGTCAATGGACGGAGAAAAAAATATAACTTTGGAAACTGCCGAGGAGCTGATACAAAAAAGCTCAGTAAAGTATGACAGGGAAGGCGACGAGCATTACGATATAGTGTCGGCATACCAGAAGAGCATGCGTGGCTCTGACCCAGACGCGGCGCTTCACTATCTTGCCCGATTGCTGGAGGCAGGGGATCTGCCGTCGGCATGCCGACGGCTTGTGGTATGTGCCTGCGAGGATGTGGGGCTTGCGTATCCGCAGATAATTCCCATTGTTAAGTCAGCGGTGGATACTGCGCTGATGGTGGGATTGCCGGAAGCAAGGATTCCGTTGGCGGATGCTGTTATTCTTGTGGCATTGTCACCCAAAAGTAATTCCGGATGTATGGCTATTGACGCGGCTATGGATGACGTGCGAAAGGGCAAGTCAGGTCCTATTCCGAGACAGCTTCAGAACAAGCATTATGACGGAGAGGACGCCGCCGTTAAGGGGCAGTTTTATCTGTATCCTCATAATTTTGAAAATCATTGGACGCAGCAGCAATATCTGCCCGACGCAATCAAGGACAGGAAATATTACGCCTACGGGCTTAATAAAAACGAGCAGGCGTTTAAAGCGTACTGGGAAAAGGTGAAAGGAAAAGAGAATGACAAAAAAGGAAAGAGCGCTAAAGGCGATTGAGCTCTTAAAGGAGCTTTATCCTGAGGCGATTTGTTCGCTTAACGCAGGAAATCCCTTTGAACTGCTGGTGGCGGTGAGACTTTCTGCTCAGTGTACCGATGCGAGGGTCAATCTTGTAACACCGGCACTTTTTGAAAAATATAAAACCCTTGATGATTACTGTAATGCAGATCAGGGGGATATAGAAAATATTATACATAGCTGCGGATTTTATAAGAGCAAGGCGCAGTCAATAGTAGCTATGGCGAATATGATCAGGGATGATTTCGGCGGCGTGGTTCCGGATAATATTGAGGACCTTATCAAGCTTCCCGGAGTCGGCAGGAAAACCGCAAATCTTATCGTTGGCGACGTTTACGGCAAGGAGAGTATTGTTGTGGACACCCATATGATCAGAATTTCTAACCGACTGGGACTTGTTGACACCAAGGACCCGAAGAAAATAGAATTTGCGCTGAAAAAAATTGTGCCTTCCAATGAGGGGGCAGACTTTTGCCACAGAATTGTTTTGTTTGGCAGGGATACCTGTTCTGCCAGAAAGCCAAAATGCGGCGAATGTTCACTGTATGAAATTTGCAAGAGAACAGGAGTAAAACAGTGAGAACAAATGTTATACTTATAGGTATGCCGGGCAGCGGAAAATCTACCTGCGGCGTAGTGGCGGCAAAACTGATGCTGAAAAATTTTTTCGACACGGACCTGCTTATACAAAACATTGAGGGCGCAAGTCTTCAGGACATAATAGATAATAGGGGAAACGATTATTTCCAGGAGGCGGAGGAAAAAGCAATTCTCAGCCTTGATATTCAGGGAACGGTTATTGCCACGGGAGGTTCCGTTGTGTATTCCCAAAAGGCAATGGAGCATCTTAAAAGCCTTGGAAAAATTATTTTTCTTAATATTGATTATGAGCATATGCTGTCGAGAATCAGCAATCTGTCCACCCGAGGGGTGCTGATAAAAAACGGCGAGACCTTAAAGGATATGTTCGACGAGCGCCTGCCGCTCTACGAAAAATGGGCGGATGACGTTATCAACTGCAATGACAATACAGTTCAGCAGACGGCGGAGGCAATTGCCGCTAAATTACAAATTTAATTTAATTTGTACTTGAACACCGATATAAAAAATGGTATTATAGTAAAAATATATTTATATATTAATAATGAAAACGGAGGCGGATTTATGAGCGAATACGGCGCTAAGTTTGTAAAAGAAGGACTTACCTTTGACGATGTTCTCCTTATCCCTGCGGAGTCTGACGTAACTCCTGATAAGGTTCAACTTCAGACGAGGCTGACAAAGGATATCTCCCTTAATATACCGCTTATGACAGCGGCTATGGATACTGTTACTGAATCACGTATGGCAATCGCCATAGCGCGTGAGGGCGGTATCGGTGTTATTCACAAGAATATGACAATAGAGGATCAGGCTACTGAGGTTGACAAGGTAAAAAGGTCCGAAAACGGTGTTATCACAAATCCTTTTTTTCTTTCTCCGGATCATCTTGCTTCAGATGCTGAGGAGTTGATGAACAAGTATCATATCAGCGGTGTGCCGATTTGTGAAAAAGACGGAACCCTTGTGGGTATTCTCACAAACCGTGATATGAGATTTATGACGGATTACAGCGTTAAGATTTCCAGCGTAATGACTCCGAAAGATCAGCTTGTAACAGCAAAAAAAGGCACTACTCTGGAAGACGCTAAAAAGATTCTTATGGCGTCAAAGGTGGAGAAGCTTCCCCTTGTGGACGAAAACGGAAAGCTCACCGGTCTTGTTACAATCAAAGACATTGAAAAGAGCGTTAAATATCCCAACACCGCGAGAGATAAGGACGGCAGACTTCTTTGCGCTGCTGCACTTGGCGTAACAGATGATGTTTTGGTACGCGCTCAGGCTCTTGTAAATGCAGGGGTTGATGCATTTGTGCTTGATTCTGCTCACGGACACAGTATGAATATTATGAAATCTATAGAGAAGATAAAAAATGCTTTCCCTGAGATTTCACTTATAGCAGGAAATGTTGCTACCGCTGATGCTACAGAAGCGCTTATCAAAGCGGGTGCAGACGCAGTTAAGGTAGGTATCGGCCCCGGTTCAATTTGTACAACACGAGTTGTTGCAGGTATTGGTGTTCCGCAGATAACCGCAATATATGACTCTGCTGAAAGAGCTGATAAATACGGTATCCCGGTAATTGCAGACGGCGGTATCAAATACAGCGGCGAGATAGTAAAGGCCATTGCGGCAGGCGGCTCAGTAGTAATGGTTGGTTCGCTTGTTGCCGGATGTGACGAATCACCCGGAGGAACTGAGATTTATCAGGGCCGTCAGTTTAAGGTTTACCGCGGCATGGGCTCCCTTGGCGCTATGAGTCAGGGCAGCGCCGACAGGTATTTTCAGAAGGGCTCAAAGAAATTCGTTCCGGAAGGCGTTGAGGGACGTGTTCCTTACAAGGGAACTTTGGCAGATACTGTTTATCAGATGATGGGCGGTCTTCGCTCAGGTATGGGATACTGCGGCTGCCACACAATTGAAGAACTGCGTACAAAGGCTAAATTTATTAAGATTACCGGCGCAGGACTTATTGAAAGCCATCCCCACGATGTTTCTATTACAAAAGAAGCTCCGAACTATTCCGGTAATATGCATCAGGATTAAATTGATTTTAAAAAGGGCAATGACCTCCCTATGGGGTTGCCATTGCCCTTTATTTTGATTTAAGGTGTGGATTTGATATGACTGATAAAAAGTCAAAATGGGTTAAGTTTAAAAGATTCCTTAAAAGGAATATGACTCCTACTTGGGCAAAGCATGTGTCATATCAGATATTCGCATTTATTGTTTCCTTAGCAATGGTAATAGGTGTTGCGGATTATGCCGTAACAAAGACTTATGACGAAATGGAGCTGACTTTTGTGGAGAATTTCACTATAACGGCACATACAGGCGCTTATGATACGCGTATGAATAGCCTTGAGTCTGTTAAGGCGGCGCTTGAAAATAACGTTCAGATTATCGAGCTTGATATTCGCCAGCGTCCTGACCACACTGTTGTTATGAGTCATGATATCGTTGTTACAAATAATGACGGCGTGGAGCTTGAAAAAGCGTTTGAGCTTCTTAGGGATACTGAGATTATGATAAATCTTGATATCAAGGAGACCCGCGTTCTCAACCCACTTTATCAGCTTCTTATTGATTATAATTTGGTGGAGCGTTCATTCCTAACGGGGATAGAGACTATTAATGTAAATGCTGTTAAGGAATCCGACTGCGCTAATATGGATTATTACCTTAATTATATGCCGTCAAGGACAAAAATCTTTTTTGACGAGTACAGGGTAAAGCTTATCGATCTGCTGGAGGAAACAGGCGCCATAGGCATTAACTGCAACTATAAGTACGCCAGTGCTCAGCTGTCGTCGCTTCTTCATAAAAAAGGCTATAAGCTTTCGGTATGGACTATTGACACCGAAAGAACTGCAAAAAAAATGCTTGCTATAAAGCCTGATAATATCACCACAAAAAAACCTGACATGATAGTTAAAGTTATCCAAAATTGGGGCAAATAATTTAAAAAAATACTTGACTATGTGTCCGAGTTGTGATATATTATTAAAGCATTGATATGCGCTGGTGTAGCTCAGTTGGTAGAGCAGCTGATTTGTAATCAGCAGGTCAGGGGTTCGAGTCCGTTCACCAGCTCCAAAAGCTGACTTGTGTCGCAGATGCTGTCAGCTTAAATAAGGAGGAGTTCCCGAGCGGCCAAAGGGAACAGACTGTAAATCTGTCGTCAGTGACTTCGGTGGTTCGAATCCACCCTCCTCCACCAGATTAGCGAGTATCCTGAGGGGTGCTCGCTAATGACTATCGAGGTGTAACTCAGTTTGGCTAGAGTGCCTGCTTTGGGAGCAGGATGCCGCAGGTTCAAGTCCTGTCACCTCGACCAAAAAAGACGGTTTTCCAAACCGTCTTTTTCTTATGCCAAAAGGCTCTAAACCCCTTAAAATCGGGGCTTAGAGCCTTTTTCATTTTCACCTTGAGATAACTTGAGATTGCTTAAAATGGGTTGAATGCCAACCGAATGTCATCCCAATGGCATACCATATTTGATTAAATTTTTGATTTTTTAAGCCTCGTTTAAGAGATAAACATTTTTATTATCAAAAACCAGTTCCATAGGTTGATTATATAACTTATCTATTGTTTTTATGTTATCTGCAAAATCTTTGATACCGCTATCCTTATGTTGTATGAACATATTTGTGGCATTTTCAATTCGCTTTGATTCTAAGGATTCAATCTTTTCACTTGAGCCTATAAGAACTTTGTCCAACATTGTTTTGCTCAATTTTGGCATACTTGCAACTTTTTCTCCAACCTTTTTAGTAATCTTTGAAACTCCTTCTGCCAAATGTTTTTCTAAAGACAAATTTAATGTTGAATCAAAGAAATTGTAGCAGTCAGTATATAAAATCTTATATTGATATGCATTCTTTTCAATTTCTTCAGCTGTTTTTTGAAGCAATTCAGCATCAAAATTTCTTGTCAACATTATTTGCATATATGAAGCAAATGACTGATTATATAATGCCAGTTTATAATGAATAAGGTTATTGGCTATCTTTTCAATTTTCACTAATTTGTTAGAGCAAAGTATATCTGTGTCTTTTTTGTTAAGCGATTTTTCTATTTTATCCTTATATGATATTAATTCTTTTCTTGCATTTCTTTTGATAGATTTTACCTGAGTTATGCAAGCTGTAAGGTGGTTGTCATTATTCCAGTAGTATTTATATTCATCAGCTATTTCCGCTAAAATTTGTAAATCTGCAAGGAGTTGTGACTTCCTTTCCTGCTCAATAGATTCAACAAGTGACTTTTGTGTGTTTGAAATTGAATCAAGTTTTTTATTCAAATTCATTAATGCAATTGCCATAAACATTGTTGCTGGATTAAATGGTATCTGTGTTGATAAAGTGGTCGGTATTGTATCAGCTTTTATCCACCTTGCTTGACCTGCAAATCCTTTTTTACCAATAATCGTTCCTAAATTTCCGCTGCCGTCACTAAATTCAGCTAATCTGCCTGTTA
>DXDN01000008.1 GCA_019115455.1 Candidatus Eubacterium faecigallinarum | reverse complement strand
ATAACGTCAATATATTCCAACGGAATAAAGGATAATTATGTAGTTTATGAAAATCGCATTGAGTTTAAACTGGGTTCATGCGATGACCTTGAAAGTAAGATATATCAGGGTCTTGCCGCGTGCGAAAAGCTTAACGAATCCAATCCTAACGCTTCCGGAATAATGAATATTACCGGCGGCAAGTCGTTATACTTTACAGAAAAATAGGTGTAAAGTAAAAATATTGTCACAAAAATAGACATTGGTGTATAATTGTGCATATTGTATAATGAAAAACTGATTTTAGAAAAAAAGATTGTCAAATAACTTGAAAATTATCATAAAAAAGTATTGCAAAAAGATTACAATATTGTTACAATAGGGAATGTAACAAATCCAATGCGATTTAAACTAAAAATATAAGGAGAGTTGAAATATGGGACGTTATGAAATTGATACCGATGATTCAAAGGTAGTTCAGATTAAAGTAGTAGGTGTCGGCGGAGGCGGCGGAAATGCCGTTAACCGCATGGTACATTGTAATATTCAGGATGTTGAGTTCGTGGCTATTAACTCAGATAAGCCGGCTCTTTCAAAGTCAACAGCAACACATAAAATCCTTATCGGCGAAAAGGTAACAAAGGGCATGGGCGCAGGAGCTAAGCCTGAGGTTGGCGCAAAGGCAGCCGAGGAAAGCAAGGAAGCAATAACAGATGTGCTTACCGGCTCCGACATGGTATTCATTACTGCCGGCATGGGCGGCGGTACAGGTACCGGCGCAGCTCCTTATGTTGCAAAAATCGCAAAAGATATGGGTATTCTTACTGTAGGCGTTGTTACAACACCGTTCGCTTTCGAAGGAAGGCGTCGTATGGATCAGGCAAACAAGGGTATTGATGAGCTCGCTAAGAATGTTGACTCAATCATGGTAATTCCTAATGAAAGACTTAAGGAAGTTACTAACGAAAAGATAACCCTCCTTAACGCTTTTGAAATTGCTAACGATGTTCTTCGTCAGGGTGTTCAGTCAATCTCAGACCTTGTAAATGCAACAGGTCTTGTTAACTCAGACTTCGCCGATGTAACCGAAATCATGAAGGATGCCGGATTCGCTCACATGGGCGTAGGCAGAGCCAAGGGCAAGGATAAGGCTGAAACAGCTGCTAAGCAGGCTATTTCTTCTCCTCTTCTTAATACTTCAATTGAAGGCGCTCACGGTATTCTTCTTAACATTACAGCTTCTACAGATATCGGACTTGAAGAAATCACCGTTGCTTCTCAGATAGTAACAGACGCTGTTCATCCTGATTGTGAGATCATCTGGGGTGCAAACTTCGACGAGAATCTTGAGGATGAAATGATCATCACCGTTATTGCTACACGTTTTGGCGAGAACGGACCTAATCATCAGATTAAGTCAGTAACCGCTAATTCAGAGGTTGCTCCTCCTCAGCCTAACGCTGCTGTAACTTCCGCCCCTGTATCAAGCTTTAACGACAACGACGATGACGCATTTACAGATATCGTAAACTTCTTTAAGAAATAATATTTAGTAAATACATAATATTCCGCATCTGACGATGCGGAATGTTTTTTTATTCGTTTGTGAAACAATTATCAATATGTATACTTTTTGCCTGTTTTTCAAAAAAGTTGAAGATTTTGTTAAATGCAAGTTAAAGTCTTTACATTTTAAACATTTTCAACATAGTTTTCAGCAAAAAATATGCTGCTCAAATAATATATTCCACAATTTTAACATCGTTTTCCACAGTGTTTTCAACAAAAAATTTTTGTAAAGCAATCTGCTTTTACAAAAAAATAAAGCTCATATACAAATCATGTATATGAGCTTTATGTATATTCCTGTGTATATTACCACTCACTCTTTGTATATGAGCGTATAATGTTGGTAATGATATTGTCCCGCTTGAAACCTTTGCCCTTGCCGGAGTTTATCTGGTCCTGAATCTTGCCGGCACGGATTGAAATGAATTCAGCCTTGTCAATAATCTTATCAATAGGCGGTATGTCATCGTAGAAATCATATTTCTGACTTACCGTATCATAAATCTTGGTAGCGAGTCCGCCGCGTGAGCGCTCCTTGATTGCTGTCATTGAAAGTATAACAACATGATTATTCTCAGGCAGCT
This sequence comes from Candidatus Eubacterium faecigallinarum, assembly GCA_019115455.1. Classification (GTDB taxonomy): domain Bacteria; phylum Bacillota; class Clostridia; order Oscillospirales; family Acutalibacteraceae; genus Eubacterium_R; species Eubacterium_R faecigallinarum. The sequence goes on along the minus strand of DXDN01000008.1, from coordinate 161,909 downwards.
GAATTGTAACTCGCTTGTCTGAAAGTATCGCAAGACTGTACAAATAAAACTGAACCTTTTTTGGTATGTTCCCCTCAGGATGATGTACATGGGAGAATTCATAACCGTAAGCCATGCCGTCATTTACATCTGCAACCTGATTATATGCCGCCATATCCCAGGTGCTTACCGGTTTGTCAATCGGCTGGATTTTAAATCCTACTTTTTTGTTGTCATAGCTTATGTTTATGTCCTGCTCGCCGCAGGTGGAACCTGCTATAAAATACACTCTTGTGCATTGCGGAAGCTTGATCTTCTGTCCACGGCAAACAAGTACATCATATCTGCTGTTTTCTTCAGCGCTGTGGAAACGGTATCTTATTCCGCCCATATAGTAGGAGGGGCTCAGCAGTTCCCTTGGCAGAGAGAATCCGCTTCCCTGTAATATAACATGCCTCATGTCATCATCGGAGGTAATGCCACGCGCGTTAAACGGCAGGTCAATTGTTTCATACCTCTCGCTGGGTATAGTCTTTGCCTTGCTGGCGTACTTTATTTTAAATGTCTTAACCTCAAAGGGCTTCATGTTAAATCTCAGCCGTCCGTTAGTCACGTTCAGCTTTTTAATCGGCTCTTCAAGGGCGGTGCACAGGCTGGCTTCTCCGATTTCACCCAGCATTTTAAGCGATACGTTTTTCTGCTCTGCACCGACAGCCTCATTAACTCTGATTATAAAGGAGTCGCTGTCATCTTCGCTGAGCTTAATCGCTCTTACGAGCACGTTGTCATTGCTGATACTGCAAAAAGATACGCTGTCATCAAGAGAACGCTTGTTTCTGTAGTCAGTGGTAATGCACATGTAAGGGTTGGCGTAGATTTCGCTGTATTTTTGGGTCGAGTCCTCAAAACCGTTTTTGTGGCTGTAAATGGCAAAGGAAAATACATTCCTTCCGATGTCCTGAAGGTCCTGTCTTGTTTCCTTTGTGAAAGCACCGGCAGGGGTGTGTATGCAGGTAAGCCTCAAAGTATTGTCACTCGGCTTATCCCAGCCGTATTTGCAGTCTGAGAATATGGATACGCCGAATTCTCCGCCGTCATCGCTGATGTCAGCCCATTTCTGAGCAGGCACTTCATAGAGTGAATCCGTGTTGTTTCCTCTTTTTATTACACCTAATCCCAGGTCGTATGTTGCTGTTTTGCTGTGTGCCGCTGTCGGGAACGTCGCCTTGAGCATGGTTCGCCTTGTTTTCCAGTCAACAATATTTTTAACCTCAACGTATTCGCAGTCAGCGCTGAGGGATACGAGCTGAGTTATGGTGGAATATTCCGCTTCACGTACAACTTTGATTGTCGCTCTTACGGGTCCGTTTTCAACCACTGTGAATACAGGAGTGTTTGCGTAGCAGTACGGAGCTTTGTCAATGTCTTCCTTCGTTATCTCCCAGCTGGGGTAGGCGAGGGAACCGGTGTCATGCAATAACGCCATCTTAATCGGCGAATCAATAATCTGCCTTTTCAGCTTTTTATCGTAGAGATAAGCTATATCGCCGTTTTTGTTGAAAATCAGCTTGTATTTCTGATTTTCGATTGAATGGTTTGACGCAACGACCTTTTTAACAGCAGGGCTGTACTGCTCAGTTGCCTTTTTAATTTCAAAAACCTTGTAACCGAATGGGTCTACCTCCGCACAAATCAAGATAGTCAAAAGTTTACCCTTTTTCTTGATAAGCTGGCTGGGAATTTCGTTTCCCTCTTTGTCAAATACGCTTACGTTAGTGCAGTTTCTCGTCATTCGAACCTGCGCCTCAACAACTCTTTTGACTTTAAATTGTGTTGGATTATTTACAACCAATATAACGCTGTCGTCGCTTGCCCACTTGGTGTCAAGCTCGTTGATTATCATTTTGCTGGCGCCCACATATTCCGTAGTAAACTGCGAAATGGACAGGTAGTAATCCGACCATGCGGAATTGTACACATCCATAACTGAGGTGCCTGTAATATCATCGTGAAAATGATGCTCAAGCACTCTCTTCCAAGCCTGATTAATATTCCTTTTCGGATAAGTGTATGCACCTATAGACGATGAGAAAGCGCACGCCTTTTCAGTATAATCGGCGATCCTTTCGCAAGTTCTGTTGAGTTTCTTGCTCATAGCTCTTGAGGTATATGTACCAGCGCCGTGGCTTGTCATCAACAGCTCGTTATCCCATACAGGAAGCTGTTCTTTTTCAGCTTTTGACAGCTTATCCATGTCAAGAAAAATCTGGTCGGAGCTTGCCGAAATCACTTCAAACTCGTCGGAATTTTTATTTACGCTGTCATTAACCGCCTTGACGCTTTCCTCAGTAGGTGAGCCGCCCCAGTCGCCTGTGCCGTAGAGATGATTTGCCCAGGGCAGATGACCTTTTGAATAGTTATCTGCAATTGAGCCAATAACGCTTAAATCAGCGCGAATGTCGCCTGTGAACTTATATCTGTAAGATTTTGCGTTAAGACTTACGAACGCTTCCTTGCCGTCCGGACCCTTCCAGATGCCTAAGTCAAAAGGAAGTCCGTATGCACTGCCCCAGGACAGCTTCTGGGTTGTAAAACCTTTGATTCCTGCATGGTTCATTATTGACGGCAGAGCCCAGCCGAATCCGAAACAGTCCGGCAGGAACATATCCTTTGAAGTGGTGCCGAATTTTTCTTTAAAATAATTGTTTCCGAGAAGCAAATTCCTGAAAAGCGACTCAGGGGAAGGAACATTTACGTCACCGTTTTCATATGCCGTTCCGGAAACGCACCATTTGCCCTCTTTAACATATTCCTTGATTATTTCAAAAGCTTTAGGATAAAACTCTTCAATCAGTTCATATCTCTTGGCGCCCTCAAAATTGAATCTGTAGTTCGGATACTTCTCAATAAGATCAAAATTCTTTGACAAAGTATCAGGTATAAATTCCTCAATTGTTTTTGCAATAGTCCATCTCCACACCGTGTCAAGATGAGCCGTTGCTACCACATAGGCTTTTTTCTTTTCCATAGCGCAAAACAACCTTTATTTCTCAATTATTTCATAAGTGAATTCATATTTTTCCTGAAGAGCCTTAACCTTGTCCTCATTGTCTTCGATGAAGGTTTCAGTGTAAATGCTCTTACCGTCAACGCTGTAGTCCTTAACGATTTGGTTGAGGGCATCCCACGCCTCAGCCTCCTTGTCGTATCCGTCCTCAAATTTGATAAGAAATTCTCTGTGTTTAGGAAGTCTTACTTTCATTTTTTATCTCCTATTCTTTAAATTCTGTTGGTAACATTATATATTTAAAACAATATTATTGCAATATTAATTTTGATTTATCTGTCAGAATTTTTGCGGCATTTTTCATGGATTCCTCGGCGGAAATCTCGCTGTCTGTCAGGCTTATCATCTTATCAGCAAAGCTGACCCCTTCAATAATACCACTGATTACAGCGCATATTTTGCCGTATTTTTTGCAGAGATTTGCTATTTTGTACGGCAGTTTTCCCATAAGGGACTGGCTGTCAGTCTTACCCTCACCGGTTATGATCAGATCCGACTGACTTATTTTTGTTTCAAGGTCATAAGCTTTACAAAGAATGTCAAAGCCGCTTTTTATCGCTCCGCCGTATACCGAATAAAGACCTCCGCATAATCCTCCGGCAGCACCGGCTCCCTTTGTTTTGCCGACATCCTTTGGCAGAAAGGCATTCAGCATTTTCAGTCCGTTATCCAGCGTCAAAATATCCCTGTCCGTAGCACCTTTTTGCTTTGCAAAAACAAATGCCGCTCCGTTTATGCCGTAATACGGATTGTCAACATCACATGCATATGTAAAGTTAATAGGCTTTACAATGTTCCTGAAATCAGCTCCGTAAATATCGCCGATATTTACGCCTGTTGGGCGGCTTATTATTTCCCCGGAAAAGTCTTTGAACTTTACACCCAGCGCGCAAAGAGCACCTGCTCCGCCGTCGCAGCATCCGCTACCTCCGAGTCCCAGTACAATATTGTTAAAGCCCTTTAATACAGCAGCTTTTATCAGCTCTCCTGTGCCGTAAGAGGTGGCGTTCATAACGTCCTTTTTCTTTTGCAGACCGCTGGCGGCGGCACAATCGATTACAGCCGTGTTTCCATATGTAAATATTGCGGCGTTTATTGCTTTGCCGTATAAATCGGTGCAGTTAATGTAAAGTGGTACGCCATTACAGGCAGTGCTTAAACATTCGGCAAATCCCTCGCCGCCGTCGGCGAACGGGAGTGTGGTTATCTCTGAGTCGGTTACTGAGCTTAGCCCGTTTTTGATGCAGTCGCAAACCTCTTTTGATGAGAGCGAACCCTTAAAGCTGTCGGGTACAACTAATATTTTCATGCTTAACTCCTTATTTAGGATGATTTTTTACTATTTTAGCATAATTGATTTATTATATCAAATGTGGTAAAATCATTGAGGTGATTTTATGAGGATTATTATTGTGCGCCATGCAGAACCTGATTATGTAAAGGATTCCCTTACTGAGAAGGGCTGGAGAGAAGCACGGCTTCTGGCAGAAAGACTTAAGAAAATTGATGTAAAGGCATTTTACTGTTCACCTCTCGGCAGGGCAAAGGACACCGCTTCGCTTACTCTTGAAAAATTCGGCGCAAGCGCAGTTGAATTACCGTGGCTTACCGAGTTCAGAGGTAAAATCCGAAAAGGACTAAAGCTTGTATCCTGCTGGGACAGGCTCCCTTCTGAATGGACAACCAATGAAGATTTTTATTCAGCAGAAAACTGGAAGAATACAAAGCTTATGAATAGCGCAAATGTCAGCCGTGAGTATAAATTTGTATGCGACGGTATCGACAGCCTGCTGAAGAGTCACGGGTACGAACATGTCGGCAGAGCATACAGAGTGCTGGAGTCAAATCACGATACTATTGTTCTTTTTTGCCATTTTGCCGTAGAGTGCGTGATATTATCGCATATTTTCTCCTGTTCGCCAATGGTGCTTTGGCATAATTTCGTGGCGCTTCCGTCGTCGGTTACAACGCTGATTTCCGAGGAGAGGGAAGAGGGCACTGCTGTTTTCAGGTGCCAGCAGTTTGCCGATATAAGCCATTTGTACGCTGGTGATGAAGAACCGTCTTTTGCGGCAAGATTTTGCGAGTGCTTCGACGACGACACAAGACACTGATGAATTAATCGTCTCTGTAATAATTAATCATTTTTATAACTGTTGCGCTGACAACGGCTCCCAACGCTATGCCGAGTCCTGAAAAAAATGTGGACTGCGCATAATGAGAAAAAAGCCTTGAATTTGTCTGAATGGCGTAAAACATTGCATAATAAATTGCGCTTCCCGGAAGAAGCGGAATTGTTGATGGCATCAGGATTACCGTAGTAGGCATTTTTAGTATTCTTGCCATAAGCTCGCAGTAAAATGACAGGCAAATCATAGCGGAAAAACAGGCGATAAAGCCGCCGTAATAATCCGACAGAATATTGTCAACCGTTGCGCTGACTGTTGCCCCTATGGCAATAAATATTATACTTTTTGGCGGCGATTTCATAGTTATTGAAAACGCCAGCGAGCCAATTACGCAGAAAAATATTTTTAATATCATAGCTGAATAAAAATCAATATTGCACCGGCAATGCCAAGAGCAATTCCCAGAGCCGAAATGATTGAGTTGAAAAGCTCAAACAGACCTGCCGCCATGTCACCGCTCATCATGTCACGCATGGCGTTTACAACTGTCAGTCCCGGTACCAAGAGTGTTATTGAGCCAATAATTATTTTGTCGGGATTTGTACTTATTCCCAAAGCAGACGGAATATGAGCCGAGATACCTGCTACGAATGCGTCTGCAAGATTTGATGAAAAAAGCGGCAGACTTATTTTTTTGTACGGCGCATAGGTGATTATAATTCCTGTAACAGCCGCAAATACTGCGTCCACGGCAGATCCACCGAAAAACAGGCAAAACGCAGCGGTTGCCGACAATGTGCAGATAAGTTCCGTAAATTCTGAATAAGTCTTTTTTCGGGTAACGTTTATTTCCTCGTTTTCTTCGTAACAAAGCCGTCTTGAAAGTTCATTTAACCTGGCAAGCTCAGAAAGGTCCGTATCTTTCTTTTCAATTTTTCTAAGTTGAATATTGCTGCCGCTTTGCGCAATAATAAGCGTGGGTATGGCAAAAACACTGCAATTATTACCGTATGCCTTGTTTATCCTCTTTATAGTGTCCTCGGCACGGTGTACTTCGCCGCCGCACTTTATTATCGCTTCGCCTATGTCCAGCGAAAGGGAAAAAACTTCATCACTTTTCATCATATCACCAAATTCCGTGCTGAACTTAGTTTTTATAAAATATAACTGATTATGCGTAATTAATCTTTATTTTAAATTAAAATGTAATTTGCTATTGACAAATATATTTTTTCTGCTATAATATATAGCACCAACACAAATTGATATCGCGGGGTGGAGCAGTTGGTAGCTCGTCGGGCTCATAACCCGAAGGTCGTAGGTTCGAGTCCTACCCCCGCAACCACTAAACGGAACGCAGGTCGTTCCGTTTTATTATTAAATAACCATAATCAAATATTGCATAAATTTTTGCTGCGCTTACGTTTTAAAGTCATAAGCGCAAGTTAGCATGACTCGGCAGATATATTTTTATTGCCGGTTGGGTTGATTAGGTAATTAGATAGTTTATGATATATTTATAAAAAGCTTACGAAAGAAAAGCGCCTGACTTGTTTTGCAGGTCAGGCACTTATATTTTAACAGTATGAGTAATTCAGCAAAAAACATTAAATTTAAAAATGATATTAAAGAGTTTTTCAAAAACGAGACGGTTTTAGTGGTTTCGTTTGTGCTTGCCGTAGCGTCTGCTTTTGTGGTAAAGCCCAGCAAGGATTATGTTGATTACATTGATTTTCGCACTATCGGACTGCTCTTCAGCCTTATGGTGATTATGGCGGGGCTAAATTCCATAGGCGTTTTTTCCTTCCTTGCACGCAGCGTCCTTAAAAGTGTAAAGAAATTTTCCGGGCTGGCGCTTGTGCTGGTGGTCCTCTGCTTTTTTATGTCAATGCTTGTTACCAATGACGTGGCGCTGATAACCTTTGTGCCGTTTACCATAGTAACGCTAAAAATGGCTAAGGGCAAAAGAAAGCTGATTTATATAGTTGTGCTTGAGACCATTGCCGCTAATCTCGGAAGTATGCTGACGCCTATAGGCAATCCGCAGAATTTGTACCTGTTTTCCGCTTATCATATGGGAATAGGGGAGTTCTTTAAAACAGTTGTTCCTTACGGCGCACTTTCGCTTGCGGTGCTTGTTTTGTGCTGCATTTTTTCAAGCAGAAAAAGTATCACAGTTAATATTGAGGATATAGATAGAAAACCCGTTGACAAAAAGCTTTTTGCAGTTTACTGCGTGCTTTTTATCCTTGCCGTTTTGTGTGTACTGAGAGTTATACATTATCTGGTTATCGTAGCGGCTGTGATAATCGTTGTGCTGATTGCGGACAGAAAAACCCTCAAAAAGGTTGATTACAGCCTGCTGTTCACTTTCGTTTTTCTGTTTATATTTATAGGTAATCTCGGAAATATCAGTTCGGTAAATCAGTTTCTCAAAAACGTAGTTGAAGGCAATGAAGTCGTTGCAGGTATCGTGTCAAGCCAGTTTATTTCAAACGTTCCGGCGGCTGTGCTTCTGTCAGGATTTACTGAGAATGCCTGCGCTCTTTTGGTGGGTGTTAATATCGGCGGACTCGGTACTCTTATCGCCTCCATGGCAAGTCTTATTTCCTTTAAATTTATTCAAAAGGAAAGCGTCAGCACAGTCAAGTATATACTGCGTTTTACAGGGTTTAACGTGTTGTTTCTTGCAGTGAATATAGCGCTGTGGCTTGTGATTTCGTATGTGTGAGAAATCTCAAGTATATGCCTTTATATGCTTAGGCTCTGCAAATCAAATTAAATAAATTATTGAAAAAAACCACCTGAAGTGATAAACAACAGGTGGTTTAGTTTTATACTGAGCTTCTATTAATAGATACCTTGCTCCATCATAGCTTCCGCTACCTTTTCAAATCCTGCAATATTTGCACCGGCTACAAGGTTATAGCCGAGCCCGTATTTTTCAGCCGCTTTAACCGAATTTTCATGAATAGATATCATGGCTTTGTGCAGCTTGCTGTCAACTTCCTCTGCTGACCAGGAAAGCCTCTGGCTGTTCTGGCTCATTTCAAGACCGGATACACATACGCCTCCGGCATTGACAGCCTTAGACGGGGCAACGATTATTCCGTCTGTGTCCATAAAGAGATTAAGAGCTTCCTCAGTGGTGGGCATGTTCGCAACCTCAATATAATACTTAGTGCCGTTTGCAATTATCTGCTTAGCCTCTTTTATGCCGATTTCGTTTTGAGTAGCACAGGGCATTGCCACATCAACTTTAACACCCCAAGGCTTTTGACCTGCATAGAAGGGAACGCCGAACTTGTCAGCGTAGTCCTGGCATCTGTCTCTGCCGGATGCTCTCATTTCCAGCATATAATTTATCTTTTCTTCAGTGATGATTCCGTCTTTGTCATAGATATAACCGTCAGGACCGGACAGTGTAACGGGAATACCGCCTAACTCGGCGATTTTTTTGCATGCTCCCCACGCAACGTTACCAAAACCTGAGATGGCAAAAGTTTTTCCCTTAATATGGTCGTTTTGGTGCTTGAATACTTCGCAAGTGTAATATACAGCTCCGTATCCTGTAGCCTCAGGACGGATAAGCGAACCGCCGTATGAAAGTCCCTTGCCGGTAATTACACCGTTTTCAAAAGCGTCGGCAATTCTTTTGTATTGTCCGAACAAAAATCCGATTTCCCTTGAGCCGACACCGATATCGCCGGCAGGAACATCGACGTTGGGACCGATGTGGCGGTAAAGTTCCGTCATAAATGCCTGGCAGAATCTCATAACCTCCGCCTTGCTTTTTCCTCTTGGGTCAAAGTCAGAGCCGCCCTTGGCACCGCCCATTGGCAGACCTGTAAGCGAATTCTTAAAGGTTTGTTCAAAACCAAGGAAATACATTATTGATGAGTTTACACTGGGATGAAAACGCAGTCCGCCCTTGTAGGGACCTATGCTGGAGTTGAACTGAACACGGTAGCCGCGGTTTATCTGCGTCTTTCCTGCATCGTCAACCCAGGCAACACGGAATGTGATGAGTCGGTCAGGTTCCGCCATTCTGGTAAGCAAATCGTCCTCAACGTATTCGGGATGCTGCTCAATTACCTTTTCAAGTGAGCGGAATACTTCCTTAACGCACTGAATATATTCAGGCTTGGCATTGTCACGGCGTTCAACCGTTTTAATTACGTTTTCAATGTATTCGTTCATTGTGATTTCCTTTCATATGTAGTAATCATGGTGAGTAATCACTCACTAAAAATCATTATAACATATTGATAAAAAAAATCAACACTAAAGAAATAAATTATAAATAATGTACAAAAAACGTACAAAAAAGCTCCGGATTACCGGAGCTTTAATTATTTTATAAATTTTCAAGCCTTATATTAGAACACACCAAGCGCCTGAAGCAGCAGGGCAAACAGAAGCACAGGAGCAAGGAATTTAATCATAACGATATAGAGATTTTTACGTCTGAATTTTTCTCCGTTTTTCGTAACCTCGTCTATGATCGTCTTCGGTTTTGCTACCCAGCCTATAAGGATGCAGGTCAGTATAGCTACAATCGGCATCAGTATATTGTTGCTGATATAGTCAAATACGTCAAGCAGCTGTCCTACGGAGCCGTTGGGAAGCTTTACCTCAAAGTAAAGCAGATTGTATCCGAGGCATATAAGCGTTCCGAAAACAAGAGCATATACGGTAACGATAATTACCGCTTTTTTTCTTGATAAATGGAAGCGGTCCATAAAGCTTGCCACGATTGGTTCCATAATAGATACGGAAGATGTGATAGCTGCAAAAATTACCATAAGGAAGAAAAGAGCGCCGATAATTTCGCCGAATTCACCCATAGCGTTGAATATTTTAGGCAGGGAAACGAACATGAGTCCAGGTCCTGCCGACATACCCTCTGTACCCATAAATACGTAAACAGACGGTACTATCATAAGACCTGCAAGGAAAGCTACAACAGTGTCAAAAATCTCTATCTGATTTATGGATTTGATAAGGTTTGTGTCATCGGCAACATATGAGCCGTAAGCAACCATTATTCCCATGGCTACACTGATTGAGAAGAAAAGCTGCCCCATTGCGTCCATAAGAGTTACAAAGAAATCTTTGATCGTTATATCAGAAAAATTAGGAATGATGTAGATTTTAAGACCCTCAAGTCCTGTGCGAGTAACGCCGCTGGCGTCAGTGTAGCTGAGGGTAAGCGAGTATATTGAAATACCCATAATCAGTATCAGAAGTATCGGCATTAGTATTTTGCTCATTTTTTCTATACCCTTGTTTACACCGCAAAATACAGTCAGGGATGTGATAACAAGATATACTACAAACCAAATAATCGGCTGCCACTGCTCGGAAATATAGGATGTAAAATATCCGTCTGTGGCTGCAACTTGACCTTGTCCCGTTAAGAATGTGAAGAAATATTTTAGTACCCAGCCGCCTATGCAGCAATAGTACGGCAGGATTATTACAGGAACAAGGGTGGCGATGCTTCCGATGCCGCCCATCTTTTTGTTTATTTTTGAATATGCGGTAAGCGGGCTTTGCTTAGTCTTTCTGCCGATGGCAATTTCGGTTGTAAGCAGTGCAAATCCGAATGTAACTACCAGTACAAGATAGCAGAGCAAAAACAGACCCCCGTTATCCTTGGCTGCAAGATAGGGGAACCGCCATATATTTCCCAGTCCTACTGCGCTTCCGGCTGCTGCAAGAACAAATCCTATTGAGCCGGTAAAGCTGCTTCTTTTCTTTTCGCTCATAATTTTTTCCTCCGTTGTTATTTGACAATATATAACATTTTAGTTGTTTTTGTGTGTAAATGCAAGAATTTTATTTTGATAATTTTGTTATTAGTATATATCATTGACTAAATTATAGTTTTATAATATAATTATATGGATATGATTGCTTTTTTTATTGCCACATTGTGGGATTTTGCGGCCATGTGACTAAGTAGTGAAAGATGAAGGAAATTTTATGCTGAAATTAATGTACATAACCGATAATCCGGATATCGCCGTAATTGCCCAAAATGCAGGAGTTGACAGAATTTTTGTTGATATGGAATATATCGGCAAGTCAGAGCGCCAGCGAATGATGGATACTGTCCAGAATCATCATACTGTAGAGGATATTATGAATATACGAAATGTGATCGACAAATCGGAGCTTATTGTAAGAGTCAATCCTATTCATGATGGTTCAGAAAAAGAAATTAACGCAGTGGTGGATGCCGGAGCAGATATTATTATGCTTCCGATGTGGCATAACGCCGAGCAGGCTCAGGAGTTTATTAAGCTTGTGGGCGGCAGGGCTAAAACTATGCTTCTGCTTGAAAATCTTGATGCCGTGAATGACCTTGACAGAGTTCTTCGGCTTGACGGAATTGACGAAATACATATCGGTCTTAATGACCTTCATATCAGTGTCGGATGCACTTTCCTGTTCCAGCTTTTGGCGGATTCAATTGTTAAAAATATTACAGAAAAAATAAAAAAGTCTGGTATTACATACGGCTTCGGAGGATTTGGCAGAATAGGAGAGGGTATACTTCCTGCTGATTATATTGTGTCAGAGCACTATCGCCTGGGCTCATCAATAGCTATTTTGTCCAGATCTTTCTGCGATTTAAGAAAATACAGCGACCTTGATGAAATAAAAGAGCTTTTCGACAGCGGATTAGCCCGCCTTAGGGAATATGAGCATTTTTTGGAAAATTGCGACAGCGATTATTTTGAGCAGGTGCATTTGAAATTGTGCGACTGCGTTGACAAGATTGTTGAGGAAATGAAAAATGTATAAATTTTTTAAGAGGTTTTTTGACATTGCCGCATCTTTAGCGGCTATTGTCGTTTTATCACCGCTTATGCTTGTAACAGCGGTGGCAGTCAAGCTAGATTCGAAAGGTCCGGTTATTTTTAAACAGGAACGGCTTGGACTTAAAGGAAAGGTGTTTAATATTTATAAATTCCGTTCAATGTGCTGCGGCGCAGAACATATGGGTACAGGAGTTTACAGCGGTGATGACGACGTTAGGGTTACAAGAGTGGGCAGGATACTGCGAAAGACAAGTATCGACGAGCTCCCCCAGCTTGTTAATATCCTTAAAGGCGAGATGAGCTTTATCGGACCGAGACCGCCTCTTACATATCATCCGTGGGATATAAGCGAATATACGCCTGAACAAATGAAGATGTTTGACGTTCGACCGGGAATTACCGGCTGGGCTCAGATTAACGGCAGAAAGGATGTTGAGTGGCATAAGAGAATTGAGCTTAACTGCTGGTATGTTGATAATCAGTCTCTTTTGCTGGATATAAAAATTCTGTTAGTCACAGTGCTTAAGGTCCTTAAAAATGAAGATAACGCTAATGTGCGTGAAACAGTGGCAAGCGTTGCTGACGAACAGGCTGACGAATAATAAAAAAAGCAGGTACTACTAATGTGAAAAATTTACTTGTTACCGGTGCATTCAAAATAAGCGATGAGCAAAAGAAAATAATTGAAGGGATGGGGTATAATGTTTATCTTCATCCTGATGAAAGCCATCCTTTAGAGATTGACAGCAAGCTGATAGACGGCGTAATTTGCAACAATCTATTTACATACGCACCTATCAATAATTTTAAAAATCTCAGATTTATTCAGCTTACAAGCGCAGGAACGGACAGGCTTGATATGGATTATGCCGCAAGAAACAATATCAAAGTGTATAATGCCAAGGGAGTTTACAGTATACCAATGTCCGAATTTGCCGTGGGCGGCATCCTGCAGCTTTATAAAAATTTTGCTTTCTTTAACGAGAATAAAAAATCAAAAACATGGTGCAAGGACAGAAATCTTCTTGAGCTTTACGGCAAAAGAGCCTGCGTTATCGGTACGGGAAGCGTAGGAAGTGAAATAGCAAAGCGGCTCAATGCCTTCGGCGTCAACGTTTACGGTATAGATTTGCATCCACGCCAAGACAGCGATTTTGTTAAAATTATGCCGCCGGACAGTTTGAGCGAATACATATCGCAGGCGGATATTGTTATTCTGTCGCTGCCTCTTACCGAGCGGTCATTCCATTTTTTTGGTAAAACAGAGTTTGACAAGATGAAGCCGGGTTCAGTTTTTGTGAATATAGCCAGGGGAACCTTGACTGAGCCTAATGCACTGATAGACGTACTTAAAAGCGGAAAGCTCTGCGGAGCAGTGCTTGATGTTTTTGAAGAGGAGCCCCTTGATGAATCAAGCCCTCTCTGGGATATGGAGAATGTTGTGCTGACGCCGCACAATTCTTTTGTAGGCGAAAACAATAACAGGCGTCTTTTTGAGCTGATTGTCAGCAATTTGGAAATACAGCAGGGTGAATGATGATGAAGGTATTGTTTGTTGCCACGGTGCGCAGCCATATAGGACAATTTCATATGCCGTTCATTACAGCGCTCAAGCAGCGGGGTTGTGTTGTTCATGCTGCGTTTAAAGATAATTCTGACGAAAAGCCGGGACTTGACCTTTCAGACATTGACAAGGTGTTTGAGGTGCCTTTTTCCAGGAGTCCTTACAGCGCTGACAATATCAAAGCATATAAAATACTGAAAAAAATAATTGACGAAAACGGATATGACGCCGTGCACTGCCATACTCCCATGGGCTCGGTTGTGACTCGTCTTGCATCCAAAGATGCGGCGAAGAGGGGTACAAAAGTTATCTATACAGCTCACGGATTCCATTTTTACAACGGCGCTTCAAAAAAGAACTGGCTGTTGTTTTACCCCGTGGAAAAGTATCTTTCAAAATATACCGACTGCCTGATAACAATAAATCAGGAGGATTATGATAACGCTGTTAACCGCCGTTTCAAAGCCGGTAAAATATTTAAGGTAAACGGAGTCGGCGTGGATATAAGTAAATTCCATCCCGTCGCCCGTGAAGAAAAAAGCCGCCTGAGAAGTGAGTACGGATACAGCGACAATGATTTTATACTGGTTTATCCTGCGAATCTCACCGCCGGAAAAAATCATCCCATGCTCTTTAACGCAGTAAAAAAGGTGGCTGAGAAATATGATTTCATCAGACTGCTTTGTCCCGGTCAGGAGGAGCTCGCTCCTCAGTATAAAATGATGGTAAAAGAGCTTAATATTTCAGACAAGGTTGAGTTTTTGGGTTACAGACGTGATATTGAAAAGCTTGTGGGGCTTTCCGATGTGTCTGTTTCCGCCAGCAACAGGGAAGGTCTTCCCGTAAATCTGATAGAAGCTATGGCTGTTGGTAATGCAATTGTCGCCACGGACGTCAGGGGAAACCGTGATCTTGTAAAAGACGGCGAAAACGGCTTTTTAATTTCTCTGGGTGATTCTGACGCAATGGCAGACAGAATTATTAAACTTATTGAAAACCCTGATATTATGGATAAATTTAAGGCACAGAACCTAACTGATGTTAAAGCTTATTCAACCGAAAGTGTTATTGACCAGATGATAAAAATTTACAAGGAATTAAATCTGATATGAGAATTTTACAGATGATTTCTGATATAGGCGTTTCAAACGGCATAATGAGCGTTATTTTAAATTATTTTAAAGCAATGCCGGAAGACATCAAATTTGACGTTGTATACTTCGCCCGGACTCAGCAGACCAGACAGGCAGATATTGAGGCGCTGGGGGGAAGAGTGTTTAAAGTTGATTCGCCGTCGCCGTCTGATTTTTTCAGCGGCAAGATGGATTCTTTTTTTGAAGCACACCGAGGCGAGTGGTCGGCACTGCATATCCATTGCCCGCATTTTGCAGTCTTTATCGCACCGTATGCAAAAAAGCACGGCATTGATAAAATCGCAGTTCACTGCCATTCCACCTGCTATTCACTCAAAGGTCATTCTTCCAGAAATAAACTGCTCAGTACATATGCCAAGTATTGCATAAAAAACAGGTTTGCCTGTAGCGACGAGGCAGGAAAGTTCTGGTATTCAGGCAAAAAATTTAATGTTTTAAATAATGCAGTTGACTGCAAGGCATATGCTTATGACAAGGTTAAACGCAGCAGTAAGCGTGCTCAAATGGGACTTGATGATTCCTTTGTAGTAGGTCATATCGGCAGAACAGGTATCCCTCAGAAAAATCATAAGTTTCTTATAACCGTATTTTCAAAAATCAAAGCACAGCGCGGAAATTCTGTACTGCTTTTAATGGGCGGCGACAAAACAGAGGAGCTTGCCAATCTGTGCAAAGAGCTCGGTGTTGAGGACAGCGTGCGATTCCTTGGCAGCAGAACGGATATCTGCGAGCTTCTTCAGGCGTGCGATGCTTTCCTGTTCCCGTCTATAAGCGAGGGCCTTCCCGTGTCCGTGATTGAAGCGCAGGCAAGCGGTTTGCCTGTTGTGATGTCCGATTCTGTAACAAAAGAGGTTTGCGTCACGGATAATGTAACTCGGCTTTCCCTTGATACCGACGCTCAAAAATGGGCAGATGTGCTTATTGAAATGTCAGACAAAGAGCGCAAAGACTTGTCCGTTACAGTGGCACAGCATGGCTGGGATATTTATGATAATGCAAAGATTCTTGCAGATTTTTACAGAAAATAATATTTAGGTTTGTGGATTATGGAGTTTATATGAGTAGGCTTAAGGTTTTAATTGTTACCGATACCCTTGACCGCGGCGGTATGGAAATGGCGGCGGTCAGATTTGGACAGGCGCTGGATAGCGAAAAATTTGAATGTGTTTTTTCTGTAAGGTCTGAGAAAAAAGGTGCCATGGAGGACGAGCTGGCTCAAAGGGGAATTCGTATAATCCATCAGCCTGACAGCGAGTTAAATTATTTTAAAAGCTATAAATATTATGACAGGCTGTTTAAAAACGAGCATTTTGATATAGTTCACAGCCACCAGATGTTTTACAGCGGAATAGTTTTGAAAGCCGCTTACAAAAATAATATTAAAAAGAGAATAGCACATTCTCATTTTTCAAAGCCGCTGACCCAGGGCAGGTCGGCTGTCAAACGCTTTATTGCGTTATTGTATAGAATCGTCATGAGAAAAATTATCCGCAAATATGCCACCGATATTATCGGATGCAGTGTAGAGAGCGGAATTTTCCTCAGCGGCAAAGGCTTTTTAAAGCACAAAGGTATTGTGCTTAACAACGTAGTTGATACAAGTCTTTATGTTTTCAGCTCAAAGCAGAGAAATGATATAAGAGAAGAATTCAACATTTCCGATAAAACCGTGTTGGGACATATCGGACATTTTAATCATATAAAAAATCAGTCTTTTCTGATTGATATATTCAGTGAATTTCATAGAAATAATGAATCTTCCGTCCTGCTTCTTGTGGGCTCAGGCGAAGATGAGGCAATGCTCAGGGAAAAGGTTGAAGGCTTAAACCTTGATGACAGCGTTATTTTTGCCGGCGTCAGGGACGACGTTTGGCGTATGCTCTTGGCTATGGACTGTATGGTCTTTCCGTCACTGCACGAGGGATTCCCGCTTACGCTGATTGAAGCTCAGTCGAGCAAACTGCCCTGCGTTGTGTCAAGCCGTATAACCCCTGCTGTCAAACTTAACGACAATCTGTCTTTCGTATCCCTGGAGTCGCCGCCCTCAGTGTGGTGTGCTGAAATTGAAAACGCTCTTAAATGCGACAGGGAATCTGTGGACAGAAGCCGTGTGATTGAAGAGTACGATATCAAAGCCATCGGCGGAAAATTAGCAAAGATTTATACATCTTTAAGATGAGAGGAAATATATAATGTTTTTTGGTTTAACTGCCATTGAATGTTTTGTTGTGATTATAGCCATATATACTGTGCTGTTTTGGATAATCCCAAAGAAACATGTTTGGTTTGTTTTTTCAGTTGTTGTTATATTGCTTGCGGTTCTGGCATTTAACATGGAGCCAAACCCGACCGATGATCTTACGCGCTATTACGAGCACCTTGATTATCTGCGGGAACGAGGCTATGACGGACTTTTATACCTTATTGAGACCAATAATAACAACTGGCAGACATATCGTGTCTGTGCATATTACTTTTATTTTATAAGTTTATTCCCTGACAATCACTATATGTCGGCGGTAACCATATTTATCGTATATGGACTTATGTTCCTTGTATTTTATAAGGCGTCAAGGAAATTCGGCGTTGCAAAATGGTGCCTCTATCTCGGCACGATGTTTTTTCTTGCCACATACTGGTATTACGATACCGCATCCGGTGTAAGAAACGGTCTTGCGTTTGCCGTTATTATAGCGTGCGCATATTATCATCTTGTGGAAAAGAAAAATATATTCCTGTGCATATTAGGCTATGCGGCGGCATGCTTTACCCACTCCGCCGGTATAATGTTGGTGGCGCTGATAATTCTTGCGCTTTTGACATGTAATGTAAAAGGAAATGCAATTAACGTTCTGTTAGTTTTCGGTCTTGCCGGAGGCAGTGCTCTTATTCAGTTTCTTGCCACAATCACTGACAACAGCTTTATTCAGTCTGTTGCCGGTAAGGCTGAGGTAAATGCCGCTGCCGAATCGCTGGATTCAGGAACCATGTTTTATGTAAACCTGGCAACATACGTTTTTGTGGCGGCTGTTATCGCTTATGTTTCATGGTATATAAACAGGAGCGAGCTTTACGGTGACATAAAGAAATTTTATAAATTTTCGCTCATTATTATGTTTTTTATGCTGGGAACGCTTTACAGCGGTCTGGTGTTTGTAAGGTTTGCAAGATGGATTATACCTGTAATCGGCTCTTTGCTGTTTATGACAGGCATGCAGTTTCAGTCCGAAAGCATCAGGAAAATGCCGGCAAGCTATGCATATGACGGACCGTTTGGGGAAACGCTGAGACTCAAAACAAGATCAATTTTCGTTTTGGCATTTTTCGGTTATACTTCTGTCCACCTGTGGTATCTGTGTACGGGCAGCTCACTTAACTGGATGCATTTTTAATTTATTTATTGGGGATTTACTAAGAAAATATGAGAAATCGTGATTTAGATTGTCTTAGACTTGTTTCAGCGCTGTTTGTTGTATTTATTCATATATGTCTGCCAGGTACAGCAGGTGAGATTGCAAGTGCCGCCGCGCGATTTGCGGTGCCCGTATTCTTTATATCGTCGGGGTATTTTTCATACCGCCTTATAAATGAGGGCGATATGGCTAAATTAAAAAAACGCACAGCGCATATAGCGGTAATTTTCGCTGTATCTTTGCTTGTTTATATAATAGGCTATACAATTTTATACGGCATACCGTTTTTGCAGAGCTTTTTCAGCAATTTTGCTATGCCTGATATGTATCTTAAAACACTTGTTTTTAATCTTCCGTTTACGACTTCCTTTGGTCATCTGTGGTTTTTGTCGGCGCTTATTTACGTTTATCTTGTTACTGCACTTATCATCAAGCTGCGTATAACTAAGATTTTTAAATTCCTTCCGTTTCTTTTGATTTTAACATTGATTTATTTCAATATTATTATGGGCAAAATGCAGATGGAAGTGTCGATGCTCTTTTGCAGGAATTTTCTTATGATCGGTCTTCCGTTCTTTTCTGTGGGCTACTGTATGAGAAAGTTCGACTGGCAGAGAATTAAAAATATCAATACATATATCGTAATTCTGCTTCTGGCAGGAATAGTTATTAATATTGCCGAATTTATTTTTCTCAGCAGGAACAGCGAATTATATTTGGGCTCAGTGTTAATAGCCGTTTCGCTTTTTGCCCTTGCAGTTTACATAAACAGCACCAATTTAAGTAAAAAAAGCAGGGTTAACATTCCGTCCGATTTATCTCTTTATATTTATGTTATTCATATTTTTGCATCCCACGCGACTGATAAATTAAGCACTCTTACCGGCTTTTACTATACGTCAGTGTATGAGTGGCTGAGACCTCTTATTGCTGTAGTAACGTCGGTTGCGGTTTACTATGCAGTTTACAGAATAAAAAAGCTCTTTTCAAAAAAACGTGAGATTGCAAAGGCTTGAGGTGAATTTATGTCCTGTATGTTTAGTATAATAGTGCCCGTATATAATGTCGGCAAATATATAGAAAAGTGCATAGAAAGCATCATCAACCAGACCTATCAGGACCTTGAGATAATTCTTGTTGACGACGGCTCAACGGACGACTGTCCTGAGATATGTGACCGTTTTGCCGCCGAAGATAAAAGAATAAAGGTT
This sequence comes from Candidatus Eubacterium faecigallinarum, assembly GCA_019115455.1. Taxonomy (GTDB): domain Bacteria; phylum Bacillota; class Clostridia; order Oscillospirales; family Acutalibacteraceae; genus Eubacterium_R; species Eubacterium_R faecigallinarum. The sequence goes on along the minus strand of DXDN01000008.1, from coordinate 142,562 downwards.
ATACATAAAGAAAACGGTGGGCTTATGTCCGCACGTCAGGCAGGGCTTAAAATTGCCTGCGGCGAATATGTAGGGTTTGTTGACGGCGACGACTGGATAGAGCCCGATATGTATGAGTCATTTTACTCGGCTGTAAAGGCGCATAATCCCGATATTGCCATGTGCGAGTTTTATTTTGCGTACCCCGATAAAAAAGTCGCCAGCAGCCAGATACTTTCTGCTGAATTTTACGATAAAAAAGATATGGAAAAAAAGCTGTATCCGAACATGCTTTTCAACAAATCGTTTTATAAATTCGGGATTTTTCCCTGCTGCTGGAGCAAGCTCTTTAAAAAAGAACTGCTTGAAAAGTGCCTTTATAAAGTTACTCCCCAAATAAGAGTGGGGGAGGATGCGGCATTTACTTATCCGTGTCTGCTCTTGGCAAACAGCGCCGCTTATGTCAAAAAAAGCCTTTATAATTACAGGGTAAACCCCGAATCCATGACAAAGGCGTACAGCAGGGATATGGAGGATACTATCCTAATTCCGTATGAAATACTTAAAAAGGCATTTGCGGATTATGATTATAATTTATCTGCTCAGCTAAGCTATTATCTGATTTATCTTGTAAATATGATGATAAGAAACGAGGCAAATCCCGGCAATAAAAAAACGCCCGCTGAGATTAAAAACACATTAAAGAAATTTATAAATAATCCGGATGTTTTAAATTCCGCAAGGTTTATAGACCGCAGTCTGCTGCCGCTGCATACAAGATTTGTGGCAGGCTTTATATCTTCTAAAAATACTAATCTTCTTTATTGTTATATCCATTTGCTCAGGAGGTTTTTATGAATACCGATTCGATGATAAGCGTAATTGTGCCCGTTTACGGTACGGAAAAATTCCTTAACAGATGCGTAAAAACCATTACACAGCAAACATATAAGAATCTTGAAATAATACTTGTTGACGATAGTTCCCCTGATAACTGCCCTGCCATGTGCGACGAATGGGCGGCAAAGGATGACAGGATAAAAGTGCTCCATATCGAGAACAAGGGCGTCGCCAATGCAAGGAATAAGGGAGTCAGCATATCCACAGGTGAGTTTATCGGATTTGTTGACAGCGACGATTATATTGAGCTTGATATGTATGAGTGCCTTATAAATGATATAACCTCCGGCGGCTGTGATATAGCGGTGTGCGGCTTTCAGATAAATTCTGAGGAGCGGGGGAGTCATTCACTCAGAGTAATACCCGCCGCCGACGCCCAAAAGGAAACAGTAAAAGGAGATTATAAGTTCGGCGTTTTATGGAACAAGCTTTACCGCCGTCGGGTGGTTGAGAATGTTGTTATGCAGGATTTGGTTTGCTGTGAAGACCTTGTATATAATTATATGGCGTTAAAAAACGCAAAGAATGTGGCTGAATCGGATTACAAGCTGTATCACTATATCAAGAATGACGAGAGTATTACAAATTCTAATTTTGACGAGGGCGCATTTGATGCCGTAAGGTCCAAGGAGATCATTCTTTCAGATAATGAGCTTGAGGGCTGGCTCAGACCGTATGCCGTTTTCGGTTATGTTAAATCGTGTTTTGCAGTGCTCAGCGCAGTGATAACAAACGGCAAATTCTATGAAAGATATGATGAACTGAGAAACGGCATACTTAAATATAAAAAAGAAATATTAACGTCTAAGCTATACAGCAAAAGGGACAGGATCAAAACAATTGTTTTATGGCTTATGCCCCATTTGTATAATAAGTTTATATAACGGATTTGTATTTTGAACAGTAAAGGTGTTGATTATATTGACGGCAAAGCATGCTTTTATGATCATAGCACACGACCAGTTTGATCTTTTAAAAATTCTTATAACCATGCTCGACGACGAGAGAAATGATATATATGTACATGTGGATTCAAAGGCACAGGATTTTAATGCCGACGAATTTGTCTCGCTGACAAAGCATGCCGGATTATTTTTTACCGACAGAATATCAGTGACCTGGGGCGACTATTCCCAAATAGAAGCGGAAATGATACTGCTTAAGGCGGCAGTAAAAAATGAAATTAACCGAAACAGGTATGCGTATTTTCATCTGCTGTCAGGCTGTGACCTCCCAATAAAGACAAATGACGAGATTCACCGCTTTTTTGCAGAACATCAGGGCAAAGAATTCATCCATTTTTCAGAGGATGAGCCGTCCCGCTCTGCTATGTCCCGAGTCAGGTATTATCATATCTTTAGGTCAAATCGAAATCTGTTTTACAAGATTTTGGCTCAGTTTGCTCTTATGGCTCAAAAAATCCTGGGTGTAAACCGCCTTAAGAACGAGCCGATTAATGTCTGGAAGGGGACAAATTGGTTTAGTATTACCGATGATTTTGCTAACTATGTTGTGTCCAAGGAAAGTGAAATCAAAAAAATCTTCAGCTATTCCTACTGCTGTGACGAGGTTTTCCTCCAGACAATATTTATGAATTCCCCTTTTAAAGACAGGTTATATATGCCGCATTGCAATAATAATCAGCTTGCCTGCGCAAGATATATCGACTGGCAAAGGGGCAATCCGTATACCTTCACGTCTGAGGATTTTGAAAGCATAATTTCCTCTCCGGCAATGTTTGCCAGAAAGTTCAGTATGCACCTTGATAAAGAGATTGTTTATAAAATTCGTGATTATATCGGAGATAAAGTGAATGAACAGCAGACCTAAGATTTCAGTGATAGTTCCCGTCTATAACGTAGAAAAATATCTTGATAACTGCATAAACAGTATCGTAAACCAGACTTATGATAATCTGGAGATTTTGCTGGTGGATGACGGTTCTAAGGATAACAGCGGATCGCTTTGTGATGAATGGGCGCTTCGTGATAACAGAATCAAGGTTATTCATAAGCAAAACGGCGGAGCGTCATCTGCCCGAAATGCAGGGCTTGACGCCGCAACAGGCGAGTATATCGGTTTTGTTGACGCCGATGATTATATCGACATTGATATGTATGAGATAATGTACGCAGAGATATGCGAGCACAATGCTGACGCCGCTTCCTGCGGTATGGTAAGGGAGAGCAAAAACGGCTATAAGGAAGAGTGGGGCAGTGCAGACAGCCCTGTTGAGTGTGTCGATACACTGCCATGGCTTAAAGCCGTCGGTGAGGCAAACGGTATCCTGCCTGTTCATACCGGTAATAAGCTTTACAGCGCCGAAATACTGAAGAACGTCAGGTTTAATACTAATTTCAAATATGCCGAGGATACTCTTTTTAATTTTGAAGCGGCAAGGAATATGCGTAAAATCGTAATACATAATGTGGCAAGATACCATTACACAAATAATGAAACTTCTGCATCAAATAAAGCGTTTTCAGAGGCGAGATTTGATGAACACAGGGTTATGGATATAATTTTCGGCTATGCAAAGTCAAACAGCGAGCTTATGCAATACTGCGTTAAGGGCGATGTGATGAAAAGCTTCAGAACCATAAAGCAGATGTTTGTAAGCTCAAGCTGCACCGAATACTATCCACAGATCCGTAAACGGATCATTGAACATAAGTCGGAGATATTTAAAAGCAATCTTTATGCCCGCTCTGCAAAGTTACGTACACTTATACTTTGGCTTGTTCCAAGAACATATAGTCATATTATGAAAATTTACGGCACATACTCAGCAAAAAAATACAGTAGATTGTCAGGAGCCGAATAATGAATAAAATTAGTGTTGTAGTTCCCGTATATAATGTTGAAAAATATATTGACCGTTGTGTAAAATCAATAACAAACCAAACCTGTCAGGACCTTGAGATAATCCTTGTTGACGACGGTTCAACGGACAATTGTCCAATTATATGCGACCGATTTGCCGCTGAAGATAAAAGAATAAAGGTTATACATAAAGAAAACGGCGGCGTATCCTCTGCAAGAAATGCAGGAATCACTCAGGCAACGGGTACATATATCGCTTTTGTGGACGGCGACGATTATATCGAGCCCCAAATGTATGAAACACTTTTAGAAGAGATAGAAAAAAATAACGCCGATGTGGCTGTGTGCGCTTATAACCGTGTTAATGACGGCGGCATAATATCACAGGATGCTATATATCCTGCCAAGGTGATTGAAACTCAGTACGGATTTGTTCCTTTTGACGGCAAGGAGAAATTTGAGGTCTGCTGTGTTTGGAACAAGCTTTACAGGATGTCCGTTATCAGGGATGATAAAATATTTTTTGATGAGCAGTTTAATGTGGGCGAGGATTTCCTTTTTAACTATTACTATTTTAAATACTGCAAAAAGATAGTCGTTACTGATTATGTTCTGTATAACTATTATGTTGACAGGGATAATTCCGCAACAGGTAATGTAAATGCTGATTTTATTAACAGATGGCGAGTGTATAAAATAATTCTTGAAAATGAAAAAAGCAACCGCGCTGTTTACGAGCATTGCCTTGAAATTTATCTTAACCAGCTTTTAACCTGCATTAAGCAGCTTTTATCCAGCGGCAATAAATCCCTAATTGCTGAAAACTACAGCTCACTGACTGACGAAATTAAACTGTACAGCTCAGTATTTAAAAAACTGCCTGATGTAAGCGGATTTAAGGCGGCGGCTGTATCGTTTATCAAAGCATGTCCCGGAGGATTCAGGGTGCTTTATTTACTTTATAGCGGACGTAAGGCGGGGTAGAATAATGGAAGATATTATTACTGTAATTGTGCCCGTGTACAAAGTTGAGGATTATCTTGACAGATGCGTCAAAAGCATAGTAAGCCAGACGTATAAAAATCTTGATATAATTCTTGTTGACGACGGTTCTCCCGACGGCTCACCTCAGATATGTGATTTCTGGGCAGAAAAGGACCAACGTATCAGAGTTATACATAAAGCAAACGGCGGAGTATCATCAGCAAGAAATGCCGGACTAAACGCCGCCATAGGCAAGTACGTGGGATTTGTTGACGGCGACGACTGCGTTTTGCCCGATATGTTTGAAAAGCTCGTCAATGCAGTTCAGAATGACGGCACACAGCTTGCGGCGTGCGGGTATACTCTTGCCGAAAATAAGTTTATACCGTCAGAGGATAAAGTGATTTCAGCCGCTCAGGCGCTTGAAGATATGTTTAATATCAAGGAGCATCCGGAATTTGAGGGCTTTGTATGGAACAAGCTTTATCTCCTTGATGACGTAAAAAAATACGGCGTTCAGTTTAGCGAAGAGCTTTCTATGTGCGAGGATACTTTATTTAATTTTGAATATCTAAGTCATATTTCAGATGTGTCACTGGTGAAGCTCTGCGGCTATGATTATACATATAGGCAAGATTCAGTAATGAGATTAAAGCCTGTTGAAAATGATTTTAAAATGATAGGGCTCATTGATTATTTCCTGGAAAATATTGCGGAAAGCCGTACCAAAGATTATGTGGTAAGATGGGCATATAAATACTGGATAAAGGCGGCAGACGATTATATTGTCTATAAAAAGGGCAAGGAGTTTAGCCTCAAAGCAATCGACAGGATAAAAAAATATAAGAGCTTTATCTTAAATGATTCTTATTTTACCCGTGTTGAAAAGCTGTTTGCTGTACTTCTTTGTAATTTTAAATTCATTTACAAGACGTACAAAAAATTTAAATATTTCGGATAATCAGGAGCAGATTATGAAAGCTGAAATAATTACAATTACAGGTGAAACGAATTATGGAAACCGCCTGCAAAATTACGCTGTTGAGCAGGTGCTGTTTAAACTGGGTGTGGACGCTGTCACATATAACGCCTGCCCGATAGGATTTGACGCTTTAAAATTTGAACTTAAAAGGATAATCAAATATATAATTAAGCGCGGCAGTTATTGCAGGGACAGCAGATTTTACGGCTTCAATAAATTTAACAGAAAATATATTCATTGCGTAAAAAATCATCAGCCTGATGCTGATTATGCTGTTTGCGGCTCAGACCAAATATGGAATTTTAAGTGGGATACGATATGGGAGAAAAGGGACCTTTATTTTGCAAGATTCGTACCTCCTGAAAAAAGAATAGCGTACTCGGCAAGTATAAGCTGCGACGAGATTGAGCCGAAGTATAGGGAAGATTTTATCAAAGGCGTCAGCGAGATGAAAAGTATCTCCGTCAGAGAACAAAAGGGCGCAGATATTATTTATGAGCTTGCCGGTCGGAAAGTCGGTGTTACCGTCGACCCGACAATAATGCTCTCAAGATCAGAATGGATGAAAATAGCTAAAAAGCCAAAATGCGTAAATAAAAAAAGGAAATACATATTAACATACTTTCTCGGCGGTATTGACGGTATCGACAGCGATATCCAGAGCTTTATCGACAGGGTGGCGGAAAAGTACGGCCTTGAAATAATTGACCTTTATCACGAGTGGACAAATGTTGATAAAATTAAGAATATGCACCATTTTCGCTTTTCGCCGGATGAGTTCGTGTGGCTTGCCGCTAATTGCGAAATAATGTTTACCGATTCTTTTCACGGCAGTATTTTTTCAATAATAATGGACAAACCGTTCCGATGTTTTGAAAGGGTTGAAAATATTGTGGGCAGTATGAATAGCAGAATGGAGCAGCTTTTCGGCGAAATCGGAATTTCTGACTGGTGTACAGGAAATACTGCGGAAAATGTTGAAAATATTTTTTATAAGAATTATAATAATGTGTCATCTGTCTGGAGTAAGGACAGAGAAAAAGCCTATAATTATCTGAAAGGTGCTTTAGGTTTAAATGAAGTATAACCGTACGAAGAACACGGCAAGAAATCTGTTCTTTGGATTGATAACCAAAATATATAACATTGTAATACCGTTTTTAATGCGAACGGCGATGATATACCTGCTGGGTATGGAATATCTGGGACTCAACAGCCTCTTTACGTCTGTTTTGTCTGTTTTGAACCTTGCAGAGCTGGGAGTCGGCACCGCTATGACTTTCAGTATGTATAAACCCATTGCCGAGGGTGACAGCGCAAAAATCTGCGCCCTGATGCGATTGTATAAAATATACTATCGTATCATAGGTGCAGTTATACTCGGACTCGGTCTGTGTATTATGCCGGCACTTCCCATGCTGGTTAAAAAGGATTTGCCCCCTGACGTAAATCTTTATGTGCTTTATGTTATTAACTTGCTGGCAACCGTATTTACCTACTGGCTTTTCGCATATAAGAACTGCCTTTTATATGCTCACCAACGTAACGATGTTACCGATAAGATCGGCTATATCGTGAATACTGCAAAATACGGAATCCAGCTTCTTGTGCTGTTTATCATAAAGGATTATTATGTCTATATTATAGTAATGCTTCTGAGCAATATCGCGTCAAACATAGTTACCGCTTTGGTTGTAAACAGGATGTATCCCCAGTACAAGGCAATGGGCAAATTGCCTAAAAGCGAGGTATCCCTGATAAACAGAAGGATACGCGACCTCTTTACCTCAAAGGTCGGCGTGGTTGTTGTGGATTCCGCCGATACTATTGTGATTTCTGCCTTTCTCGGACTCACGGCGCTGGCAAAATATCAAAATTACTATTTTATTCTCAATACCATTTACGGCTTTATAACCCTGATAACAAGCTCAAGCCTTGCAGGTATCGGCAATAGTATAGTTACCGAAAGCTCTGAAAAAAATTATATTGACCTTAAGAAATTCACCTTCATTTTTTCGTGGCTTTCCGTGTTCAGCGTGTGCTGTTTCCTTTGCCTTTATCAGCCGTTTATGGAGCTTTGGGTAGGCGAAGATAACCTTCTGCCGTACGGAATGGTCATCATGTTTTCCGCCTATTTCTTTATTAAGGAAATAAACGCCGTTTTAAACGTGTATAAGGACGCTTCGGGAATATGGCACCGTGACCGTTTCAGACCCCTTGTAACGGCAGCCGCTAATCTTATTATGAATCTTATTATGGTTCAGTTCTGGGGACTGTACGGCATATTGCTTTCCACGGCATTAAGTATGCTTATAGTCGGTATGCCCTGGATAATCCACAACGTTTTTACGGAGATATTCAAATGCAATCCCCTCAAGTATGTGCTCAGCCTGCTGGGATATACGGCGGTTTGTGTTGTGTGCGGCGCCGTCTGCGTCGGTATATCGAAATTTATTTCCTTTGATTCAAACGTGCTGACGATATGCGTCAGACTTTTGGTTTGCCTTGTGGTTCCAAACGGCATAATGTTTGTTGTTTACAGGAAATGTCCTGAATTTGTTTCGCTGGTTTCAATGGTTAACAGCCTTACTAAAAACAAGCTGAAATTTTTAAATAAATTTACGCAGTAGGAGAAAGAAATGATTAAAGAAATACTTGAAATTCGCACTCCCTCCGATTTAGTCGTAAACCGTGATGTGTTAGATAAAATTTCAAAAGCGGACAGTGAATACGTCCTTTCGCAAAATCCCGTAATCGTAACCGACGCCAGGAGCAGTGCTTTCAGAGCCTTTGGAATTGCCAAGCAGCTTCCAAACAGCAAAACCGTACTGCTGATGGACGGTACAGCCATTGAAAGTACATATACAGCTCTTACGGAAATGTTCTTTCAGGAGATACCGCTGCTGATAATTGCCGTTTATCAAAAGGGTGAGGATTTCAGTCTCGGATATCTTGAGCGGTGCTGCGACGTTTTGAATGCTGTCAGAGAGGACGATGCCGAGGACGGCTTTCCGTTTGAAGAGCACAGATTTAAGCCCACCGTTCTCCCCGTTATTCTTAATCAGAAAACGGAAAAAACAGTTGATTACGGATATATACTTGATGAGCTGGATTCTTTTCTTTCAAGTGACGACATCCTGTTTTGCTACAATCCGGAGCTAAAAAAAGAATACAGCTATGAAATCAAATCCGTCAGCAGACGCTATAAATACGGTGCTTTGTCAAAATATATGGGCTATTCTCTTGTAAGTCCAAAGAGGTGCCTGCTTTTAATAACCCCTGATATTATTGACATAGATATAAATATTTTTAACAACAGATACCTGTCGGATAAAGTTAAAATCATCGTGTTCGGTACGGAAAATTATGATGAAATGAAGACCTGGCTGGAATCTAACGGATTTGAAATAAGACTGGCGGATAAAAAGAATTTCAGCCGCCAGGCAGACGAAATGCTTAATCAGGCAGAAGGTCCGTCTGTAATATTTGTTGATAAGGACAAGGACTGATATGATGTATACTAATCTGAAAACAGTGCAGATAATCATCGCACTGCTCAAAAAGCATAATATAAAGCACCTGGTAATTTCTCCCGGAACAAGAAATACTCCGCTGGTTCACAGCGTTGAAAACGACGATTTCTTTGTGTGCTATTCAATTGTTGACGAGAGAAGCGCAGGATACTTTGCACTCGGTATAGCCGAGGCGCTGGACGTGCCTGTATGCGTAACCTGCACGGCGGCAACCGCTACCTGCAATTACCTGCCTGCAATTAAGGAAGCGTACGAGCGCAATATCTGCCTTGTAGCCCTCACTGCCGACAGAAACCAGAGATTTTTGTACCACATGCAGGATCAGTCCATTGACCAGGTGAATATGTACGGCAAATATGCGCGCCACGCAGTAAATCTGCCTGAGCTAAACGCAGGAAATGAGAAATACTCCTGGTATGTGGAAAGGGAAGTGAATGAAGCTTTTCTTGAGCTTGACCACCATGTTAAAGGACCTGTCCAGATAAATTACGAGGTAATTGATCTGGGTAATTTTTCCTGCGAGAAATTGCCCGAAGTCAGAAAAATCAGCCGCCACGGCATTGACTGTGACTGGAAAAAATACGCTGATTACCTCAGTAAAAAGAAAAGGATTCTTTTAATCTGCGGTCAGAATCATACGGATACAGAAGCGTTGTCGAGTGAAATTTCCAAATTTGAGAAAAAATTTAACGTTGTTGTTTCATACGATTATTTCTCCAATATTTACGGTGAAAATTTCCTAAAGCTGTCCAATGTGGTTGAATCCCTTACAAGCTATGATAACGGACTTATCGGCTGTGACCTGGTGATAAGCATCGGCACGCAGGTGTGGTCCGGGCTGAAATATTCTCTTGTGTCAAAGGCTCAGCACTGGTGCGTTGACCCCCAGGGCAGACTCAGCGACGGCTTTATCACATTGACGGATGTTTTTGAATCAACTCCTCTTGAATTTTTCAAAAATATCAACGCATACGCAAACGGCACCAATGACCACGTTTATTATAACGAGTGGAAAAACAGGCTTTCAAAGGCGGTTTATCCCGATCTTCGCTTTACTAATTTCTATGTAATAGGTCAGTTTGTCAAAAATATTCCAAAGGATTCTATACTGCATTTAAGTATCTTAAACAGTATCAGAATAACAAATTATTTTACTCTCGATCCCAGCGTAAGAGTGTTTGGCAATCTTGGCTGTGACGGTATTGACGGTCCGTTTTCAACATTTCTAGGACAGGCATGCAAAACTGACAAAGAGGCGTTTCTCATTACAGGCGACCTTAGCTTTATTTATGATATAAATGCAGCTGTTGACAAAATCTCGGATAACGTGCATATACTTGTCATTAACAATTTTGCCGGTGCGGAATTCCATAAAAATTTCGGACTTAAACAAATACCCACACTCAATACCCACATTGCGGCATCACATCACACCAAGATCTCCCAGCTTAGTCATCTGGCGGATTTCAGATACCTGAGCGCCGAAAACAGTCAGCAGCTGGAAGAAGGCATTGCAGAATTTATCAAACCCTCTCAGGGACCGGTGATTTTGGAAGTGTTCACCGATGCCGATACCGACGCCGCAGTTTTAAAACGGTTTTGGGATGTTAATAAAATCTATACTAAAAAAAGCGCATTCAAGAAAAAGGTCGGTAAAATATTGAGAAAATTACACTTGATCGGTTAGGAGTACCTATGGGCTTAAAAACTTATATTAAACGCGGACTGAAATATGTTCTGCACGGTGTTGATAATAAAATTGTCAAGGCGGATATTTATGTGCTTGCGCCTCACGAAAGACTCGCCGGCAGAAAAATTCTTATAACCGGCGGCGGCAGGGGACTCGGTTATGCCTTTGCAAAAAAATGTGTTGACGAGGGCGCATTTGTTGTTATTACCTCAAGGAATGAAAAAAATCTTAAAGAAGCCTGCGAGAAGCTTGGTAAAAACAGCGGATATATAGTGTGCGATGTGTGTGACTTTGACTCGTACAAACCACTTATAGAAAAAGCCGAGAAGCTTGCAGGCGACCGCATTGACAGCGTTGTTTTAAACGCCGGAATTTCGCTTCACGAAGGGAATTTCCGCAATGTCAGTCAGGAGCAGTTTGATATTCAAATGAATACGAACCTTAAAGCAAATTACTTTTTGGCAAAGGAATTTATATCCTATCTTGAAGAAAACGAAATTAAAGGCTCACTGCTCTTTGTTTCGTCCGAAAGGGGAATGTATAAGGACACCATTCCGTACGGGCTGACAAAGGCGGCGGTAAACAGCCTCACCCAGGGTCTTGCCAGCGATGTTATTTCAAGCGGTATCAGAGTAAACGCAATAGCACCGGGCGTAACCGTCTCAGATATGACAGGTTACAGCAGGGAAGATAACCTTTATGCTTCGTATCAGGCGGCGGAAAGAATTTACCTGCCTGAGGAGGTTGCGGAGGTTGCCTGTTTTTTGCTCAGCGACGCGTCCAAATGCATTTCAGGCGAGATTATAGTCTGCGACAACGGCAGATATATCAACAGAGCTTATTAGATGAAACAAAGCCGGAACGTTAGCGTTCCGGCTTTTCCTTTCTTTTCTGATTTTGCTCTTCAAATATATTCTCATTTACTCAGTATAGAAAATTATAACATAATATCCATAAAATTAAACGTTTTATAAGTAAATATTCAGCTTGAAAATACAGCATAATATTTACATATTTTTCTTTTTATGTTAAAATATAATACAAAATATTAATATTAACGGAGGTTTCAGTATGAATATTTGGCACAGTATTTCACCTAAGAGAATAAAGAAAAACAGGTTCTATGCTGTTATTGAAATTTCAAAGGGCGGAAAAAATAAGTATGAGCTTGACAAGGAAACCGGTATGCTTAAGCTCGACAGGGTGCTTTTTACCTCCACCCATTATCCTGCAAACTACGGCTTTATACCACGCACATACGCCAGCGACAATGACCCCCTTGATGTTCTTGTTTTGTGCAGTGAGAAGATTCAGCCCATGACCATAGTTGAGTGCTTCCCAATCGGAGTGCTTATTATGGAGGATAACGGAAGAAAAGATGAGAAAATTATCGCAGTACCGGTTAATGATCCTAACTATAATTGCTACCGTGATATTGACCAGCTTCCAAAACACAGATTTGATGAAATTAAGCATTTCTTTGAAGTTTATAAAATGCTTGAGCATGACAAAAACACTCAGGTCACCGAATTTATGCCCAAGGATGTTGCTGAGGAGATTATCCAAAACTGTATAGATAATTATATCGAAAATTTCCAGATGTAAGTATTTTTTAGTCAGCTCAATTTTTAATCGTCTATTATTGCAGTTTATTTGGGATTGGATTAATAAGATTGTTTACAAATAAAAGCTTATAGTATATAATACGGTGCAGTAAACAATATATCTGAGGTGTAAAATGAAAAAAGTGATGAATGAGGCGGATATTAGCGTTATAATACCGATTTATAATGTTGAGGAGTATCTTGAGGAATGTCTCGATTCTGTTGTAAATCAGACAAAAAGCAACATTGAAATCGTAGTCGTTGATGACGGCTCTAAAGATTCCAGCGGCGAGATTGCTAAAGCGTATGCCGAAAAATATGATAACCTGTTTTATTATCTTAAAGAAAACGGCGGACTCGGCAGAGCGAGAAATTTCGGAATAGAGAAAGCGCACGGCGAATATATTACCTTTATGGATTCGGACGACGTAATATCTCCCGATTTGTACGAGAAGATGTTTTATGCTGTTCGCAAAAACGACAGTGACGTGGCAATCTGCAATGTGGCACGATTTAATTCAAAGAGAACGTGGATAGCAAATCTTCATAAAAGGGTATTCAGCAATATTGAGCTTAACACCCATATCACCAAGAATCCGAATCTTATTTACGATACTATCTCTTGTAACAAGCTTATAAGACGCTCATTCTGGGACGAAAACAATTTTTCATTTCCTGAAGATATTCTTTATGAAGATATCCCGGTTATAATTCCGCTCCATTTTAAAGCTAATAACGTCAGCGTTGTTGAAAGCTCATATTATTTTTGGAGGCTGCGTGACGGCGCTACAAAATCCATTACTCAGCATGCCGACAGTATGCGTAATATAACCGACAGAATCAAAGTGCTCGGAATGGTTGACAAATTCTTCGCCGATAACGATTTCGGCGAGGAATTCAATATTCTTAAGCAGAAAAAGGCTCTTGAAATTGATTTGATGATATTTGTCAATAACTGCGTTAATACTCCAATTGAACTTTCTGAAAAGATGTTTAAATGTATTAATGATTACATTGACGAAGCCATTGAACCTTCAACATTTTCTCAGCTCCCGCTTATTCTACAGCAAAAATACGCCTATGTCAGAAATTATGACGTTAAAAAACTCATAGAGCTTGTGGAATATGAGAACAAGGATTATTATAATTCATCAATCTATGAAAAGAACGGAAGATTTTTGGCAAAGCTGCCGTCAGAACTCTTTACAATCGAAAGCCGCGATGCAACAAATGAGCTTATAAGATTTGCACCAAAGCGTAATGTTACTGAAGTATTGGTAAAAAATAACGGCTTGGAGATCTCTGCCTATTTGTATAAGAGCAGAATTAATATTTCCGATATCACACAGCAGGAAATAAAGGCTTATCTCGAAAATGAATTTACAGGTGAACTTACTCCTGTTGAGGTTATTTCATTTGAGGACCCTAAAATAACACAGGTAAACGGCTCCGTTTTCGATTCGTATACAATGGCAGAATCGCAGTATAATTATGATGCTACCGCCTTTAAGCTGATACTTGACCTTAACGAAATTGAGATAAACAGCCTTAACGAGGGTTATAACAGAATTTTAATCTGTTATAAAAACCGACTGTCGAGCGGTAAACTCAGGCTTTCAAGTAAGTACAAACTTACTCCCAACAGCGCCTGCGTTTCAGGTGAAAAACATATTAAGATTGAGTATGACCCTGTAAATGAGCTTAGAATTTATCTCAAGAATGAAAATAACTTTGCTGATAATTTTAGCTGTGACGGCGATTCCGTTTCGGTGACTCTTGAAAAAGATGCCTCCGGTCTGTGGGCACAGGACGACGAGGGAAATAAATTCCCCTTTGAAAAGAAAGGCGGCAGTACCTTTTCCTGCAAAACGGATGTATATTCAAGAGATAGAACTTATTATCTTTATTTGTCAGATGATCAAGGCAAGGCGTCGCAGCTGCTTTACCGCGACAAAAAAATATTTATAGAAAATAAGAGCAGACCTGCGGTCGTGTTTATGACCAACAAAAATCACGAGTCAAGATTTATTGTAAAATCCGCCGTAACATCAGTGGAGAGTATCACTAAATCCTCAGATATAGTAAAAATCAAAACTTCTGCGGTCAGTGATAACGCCGATTTCCTGAAGTCTAAGACGGCACGGCTTTATGTTAATGATGAAATTTCAGGCGAAAAAGTCGTGTTTGCCGTGGCAAAATGCAATGTCTCCGACGGCAGGGTGCGCTGTACGTTCTCCGTCGATTTCAGCGACAAGAAGATTACCCGCAATCTTTATGCTGGTATGCGTGATTTGCTGATTTGTTATGAAACTGAAGACGGTTTTAAGGAAAAGCACGATATTTTCAGCACCAAATTTTATAAGCTTTCAGTTGAGTTTGAAACGCTCCAGATAAATGTGTACAGGGCTGTAAACGGCAATATCAGAATTAAATGCTCCCAGCTTTGGCGGCAGGAGGAAAATACTGCCAACAAGCGAAAAGCGCTTATAGCCGAGTATTATCCAAAGTACCGTGAGGAGAAAATTGACCCAAAACTTATAATTTTTGAGTCAATGTGGGGCTCAAAATACAGCTGCAATCCACAGCACCTCTATGAGTATATCGACGCAAATTATCCTGAGTATAAATGCGTTTGGGCGCTTAACGACGCAAGGACTCCGATAAAAGGCAACGCCATAAGAGTCAGACGTAATTCGCTTGAATATTACCATTATCTTGCCACCGCCAAATACTTGGTGAATAACGTAAATTATCCTAACGAGTACGTTAAGCGTGAAGGGCAGATTGAGATTCAGACAATGCACGGAACTCCCCTTAAAACTCTGGGACTTGACGTAAAAAGCGACTTTAGAAACGAAACAACAAGAAAGCAATATATCGAGAAAAACTCAAGATGGAATTATCTTATTGTCCAGGGTAAATTTATGAAAGGCAAGGCATATGACTGCTATGCCTTTGAAAAGGAAATTTTGGAAACAGGATATCCGAGAACCGATATTCTTTTCAATGCCGACAGCGAAAAGATACTGAATATCAAGAAAACGCTGGGACTTCCGCTTGATAAAAAGATAATTTTGTATACCCCAACTTGGCGTACCCAGGGCGGCTTTGATATGCAACTCGATATTGAAAAAATGAAGCGCAGGCTCGGCGATGAATATATCCTTTTGGTCAGAATTCATCATTTGTGCGCTCCTCACGACGCCATAGAAGCGGATAACGAATTTGTGTTTGATCTTCACTCATATAACAGCGTTGAAGACCTTTATCTCATATCCGATATTCTTATTACAGACTACTCATCTGTAATGTTCGATTATGCGCTTTTGGACAAGCCTATGCTGTTTTTTACCTATGATTTGGATGACTACAGGGACAACCTAAGGGGTCTTTATGTCGATATCGAGAAAGAGGCTCCGGGTCCTCTTGTGTTTGACACGGATGAGCTGATTGACGCAGTGATTAATATTGACGATGTACTAAAGGAAAACAGTACTAAGATAGCCGCATTTAAGGAAAAATATCTGACATATGAAAACGGCGAATCCTGCGAGAAGGTTGTGCAAAGGGTTATGCATCCTGATAAAACTACAAATTATTATGCAAAGCTTAAGCGCAAAATAAAAAAATATATCAATAAAATCAAATGACATAAAGGCATACCGGATTATTTTCGGTATGCCTTTATGCTACTTTTCAGTTTCAGAAGAATTTTTTACTTTTTCCCTGAAGATGAGAGAAAAGACAAACCTTGTAAAACCTGTGGCAAAAAACATATTCCAAAAAAACGCCATGGGAAAATTCTTGAAAATTGTACCTAACCAAATTGCAGGAAGGTTTAACCAGCTTTGACCGCCTAATATAATACTGAAAAGTATCGTTGCCACAAGACTCATTGTGGGGCACATTACTAAAATGGTTCCTGCTTGCCTCATTATCCTGCAAAAATACGCATTATCTTTTTTCATATCACAGTATTTATTTGCAATTTTCTCGCCTATTCTGTTTCCCCACAGGCTTGAAAAGATGAACACTATAATGCCCATATACAGCGTTTCTTTTAAAGCCTGTAAAAATACGGTGTTAGTCATACTGCTAAATCCGCCGGGTTTTAAATTGAATCCCATTTTTACCGCAATATTATAGACCTCCATACCGAATGCCATTGTATATGACATAATAAGTCCAAATACTGCACCTTGAAATTTTGTCTTTGGCATAATATAAAAACCTCCTAAAAAATAAAAGCGTATAGCATTGAAAATGCTATACGCTTTGCTACGTAATATTGCTACACGTCATAAAATTATTATCACATTTTTTTGATTTTGTCAAGAATTGATGTTTTGCTTTTTTGTTAAAATGTTGATATATACACTATATAAAGTATTCTTATGTTGACAATACCCGAATATAATGATAATATTGAGCATAGCAGTGACAACTGCATTGTACCTTGACAATTTAATGCGTGATAATACGGCATAATTTTCTTCATAGCGCCATGAGCCCGCTTTTTGCGGGACGACGAGGAAAAGAGTTATCGAAATTTCGGCGGATGCTCTTTCGTACTCCTTCGGTGCGAGATGAAAAGACAAAAGCACACGGCAACGGGTGAAACAAAAACTTTTCAACGGAGGAATTATTTATAACTAAAAGTCATATGATAATTATACTTAGATTACATAAGACTAATATATACTGAAATGGAGAAAATTTATGTGTGGAATTATCGGATATACAGGATACAGTGAAGCAAGAGGCATTCTTCTTAAAGGACTTAAAACTCTGGAATACCGCGGATATGACAGCGCGGGTATTTCGGTCTACCACCCTGATTTCAGGGAGTGCCTGACCACCAAGTGCAAGGGCAGGGTGGAAGATCTTGAAAGAAAAACGTCTGATATTAAAGGAAATACGGGT
Source organism: Candidatus Eubacterium faecigallinarum (assembly GCA_019115455.1). Classification (GTDB taxonomy): domain Bacteria; phylum Bacillota; class Clostridia; order Oscillospirales; family Acutalibacteraceae; genus Eubacterium_R; species Eubacterium_R faecigallinarum. The sequence goes on along the minus strand of DXDN01000008.1, from coordinate 125,144 downwards.
ATAGGTCATACCAGATGGGCGACGCACGGAGAAGTGAGCGACGCCAACTCTCATCCCCACAAATTCGGGAATGTAACTGTAGTTCATAACGGAATAATAGAAAACTACGAGACCATTAAGAATACCCTTGATGTAGCCGACAAGCTCAAGTCAGAAACCGACAGCGAGGTTGTGGCGGCTTTGATAGACAGATGTTTTACAGGCGACCCTCAGCAGGCTATAGTCGACGCCGTTAAAAAGCTTTCTGGCACCTATGCGCTGGCTGTTATGTTTGACAGTATAGCAGATACTATCTTCGCAGTCAGAAATGTAAGCCCCATTGTTTGCTGCAAGAATGACGACGGAGCTTATCTTGCCTCCGATGTAGTGGCAATAGGCGGTTACAGCGAGGATTATTTCGTACTGCCCGAATTTTCCGTGGCGAAAATTACTAAGGACGGGTTTGAAATCAGCAATTTCAAGGGCGAGCCCATTGAAGTTGAGATGCTTAAACTTGACTGGGATATCAGCAACAGCGGCAAATGCGGCTATCCGTTTTATATGGAAAAGGAAATTATGGAACAGCCCAGGGTGATTGAAAAGACTGTTATGTCAAGAATAAAATCAGGTCTTCCTGATTTTTCCTGCGACAAGGTCGACGACGAAATATTTAAAAAATGTTCTGCAATTTCCGTAGTTGCCTGCGGCACTGCTATGCATGCCGGACTGATAGGCAAGCACCTCATAGAAAGTGTGTGCTCGGTGCCTGTATCGGTTCATATGGCAAGCGAGTTTATGTATTCAAATCCCATTGTTACGGATGATACGCTTGTGATTTGCGTGTCTCAGAGCGGCGAGACGATTGATACGCTGGAGGCGCTTAAATATGCAAAGCGCCACGGCGCCGATACTCTTTCAATTGTTAATGTGAGAGGTTCTTCCATCGCCCGTGAGAGCGACAACGTGATTTATACCGACGCAGGACCTGAGATAGCGGTTGCCTCCACCAAGGCTTATACCACTCAGGTGGCAGTATTCTATCTTATTACCGCCAAGATTGCATATCTAAAAGGGAAGCTTAATTATGAGGGCGTAACCCGGTTTATAAGTGAGCTTCAAAGAATACCGGAGGCGGTTCAGTCCGTTCTTGACAGAAGAAGCGATATACACCACCTTTCAAATTCACTGCTTACTGCCGAGCATGCCTTTATGATAGGTAGGGGACTTGATTATCCTGCTTTGATGGAAGCGTCGCTTAAGCTTAAGGAGATTTCCTATATTCATTCCGAGGCGTTTGCATCGGGAGAGCTTAAGCACGGCACTATCGCCCTTATTACCTCGGGCACTCCTGTTATAGCGCTTGTTACCCAGCAGTATCTGTTTTCAAAGCAGATGTCAAACGTCAGAGAAGTGCAGTCCAGAGGAGCCCAAGTAATTACTTTTGTACGCAGATCGCTTAAAAGCGACGAGCTTAAAAATTGCTTTGAGCTTCCTGAAATGGAAGACGAATTTATGCTGATTCCTGCCGTTGTATCCTTGCAGCTTCTGGCTTATTACGTTGCCTCGGATAAGGGGCTTGATGTCGATAAGCCGAGAAATCTTGCCAAGGTAGTTACGGTGGAATAACTGAAATAAAGAAAATTATGCCGTCACGCAGAATTGCCAAACAAAAAACGCTCTGAGTTTTTCAGAGCGTTTTTTGTTTGCCGTAATTAAATCTCTTGGCTTATTCTTTTTACAACCTTGTCAGCATCGCTGTATATCTTTTCAATATCCAGGGTGGGGAAATCACCGTTTTCATAAAGTATCCTGCCGTTTACCATGGTGAGGCTTACGCAGTCCTTTGAACCGCTGTATACCAGGTTTTTCGTGATGTTCTGTATCGGCTGCATAGACGGACGCTTCAGATCTATCACAATAAGATCTGCTTTTTTGCCTGCTTCTATGCAGTCGCAGTCATCAAGTCCCATGCATTTTGCAGAGCCTGTGGTGGCGTATTCAAGTATGCGGTTTGCGTCTGCTGACGCGGCGTTTTTGTTCTTTATCTTTTGCAGCACGCAGGTCAGATACATTTCGCGGAACATATCAAGTCCGTTGTTGGAGCTGGGTCCGTCTGTTCCCAAAGCGATGTTTATTCCCTTTTTCATCATCTGCTCCACAGGTGCAACGCCTGACGCCAGCTTGCAGTTTGAGCAGGTGTTTATAACAGCGTATACTCCGTGCTTTTTGTATATTTCGAGATCGTTGTCATCCACCCAAACGCTGTGAAAAGCTCCTCCGCCGTAGTTGAATAATCCCAGACTGTCAAAAAGTTCCGTGGGGGTTTTGTTGTACTTGTGGATACATTCCTGCGTTTCACTCATGGTTTCGCTGGAATGCATAAATACCGGCGCTTCGTACTTTTCCGCCAGCTTGGAGATATCCGCCATTATAGCAAGGTCTGTGGTGTATTCGGCATGAAAGCCAAGACGGTATGAAACAAGCTCGTCGTAATTGTTATACCTGTTATAATATTCCTCTAAAAGCGACACCGACTCCTTAAAATCATTTACAGCGCCGCACATAACAGTACGAAATCCTGTGTCAACAGCCGCTTTCGCCATATTTTCCGGGAAATAATACATGTCAAAGCATGCGGTAATTCCGCTGGTAAGATATTCAAGAAAAGCGACCTTAGACAGCTTGTATATGTCGTCGCCGTCAAGAAGCGCCTCCAGCGGAAAAATTTTGTTATAAAGCCAATCCCGAAGCGGCATGTCGTCGCTGAGACTCCTGCCGAAGGTCATAGCGCTGTGAGTGTGGGCGTTTTTGAATCCCGGCATAACCAAATTGCCATTAAGGTCTATCTGCCTTTCGTATTCGGCACTTTCCACATTTTCACGGGTCTTTCCCACATAAGCGATTTTACTGCCGTCTACTACGACCTCAGCGTTTTCAAGGATATCTTCACCGTCTTTTAATGTCAGAACTCTTGCGTTATAAAATCTTATCATTTTAACAGCTCCTTAAGGCTTTTATTAAACGGGGGATAAGCAATGCCCCTGTCGGTAATAATTGCGGTTATTAGGGAATTATCTGTCACGTCAAATGCCGGATTATAGCATTTTGTTTCTTTAAGCGCAGTGGGCTTTTTAAAATACATTTGCTTTATCTCGTCGGGATTTCTCTCTTCTATTTCAATGCCGTCTCCGCTTTGGCAGTCAAAGTCCACTGTGGAATACGGACCCAGAACATAAAACGGAATGTTGTAGTGCTTTGCAAGAATTGCAAGTCCCGACGTGCCTATCTTGTTTGCGGTGTCACCGTTGGCGGCAACTCTGTCACAGCCTACCAAAACGGCATTTACAAGCCCTTTTTTCATAACCACTGAAGCCATGCTGTCGCAAATGAGCGTCACGTCAATTCCTGCTTTTTCCAGCTCGTATGAAGTAAGGCGAGCCCCCTGCAAAAGCGGTCTTGTCTCATCACTGAAAACGTGAAATTCATATCCCTTTTCTTTGCCTAAAATCAGCGGTCCTAAGCCCGTTCCGTATTTGCTGGCGGCAAGTTCGCCTGCATTGCAGTGAGTAAGCACACCGTCGCCGTCTTTTAGAAGAGAGAGTCCGTACTCGCTGATTTTTCTGCACATTTCTTCGTCCTCACTCTTTATTGCGTTAGCCTCGTTAATCAGGTCGGCGCCGTTTTCCGCTGCCTTTACCATTCTGGCAGTAGCCCAGCTGAGATTGACGGCTGTGGGACGTGAGGAATCAAGATAATTTTTAAGTTCGTGTATATCTGTTTTGTCGGAAAACAGAGTCATAGCATATCCTGCAAAAACGCCTATAGCAGGAGCGCCTCTCACCATCAGCTTTTTTATAGCGTCATAGGCGTCTTCTTTGCTTTTTATCTCAACCCATTTTTCCTCGTTTGGCAGAATCGTCTGGTCAAGTATAAATAAACGCTTGTTTTCAAATCTTAAATTTTCCATTAAAATTCTCCTACAGATTTCAAAATCAGGTTTTTAAATATCGGAGCAATCCTGTTTGCGGTTTCGTTGACTTCTTTGCTGGTTATTGGTGTTTTGCTTATTCCGCTGGCAAGATTTGAAATTACGCTGATTGCGCATACCTCAAAGCCACAGTGCTTAGCCGCCTGCGCTTCTATTGCGGTGCTCATACCCACTGCGTCTGCACCGAGAGCCCTCGCCATTCGTATTTCAGCAGGGGTCTCAAAATTCGGTCCTCTGAACTGAAGATAAACTCCGTATTTCAGATTTATATTTCCATTTTCAGCATTTTTTGCAACTTTGCTGATAAGGTCGGGGGAGTACACCTGGCTCATATCAGGAAAACGGGGTCCAAGTTCGTCGTCGTTTTCGCCCACAAGGGGAGATTCCACAAAGCTTGAGATATGGTCGGTTATAACCATAAGATCTCCTACGTTAAAGCTGCTGTTTATTCCTCCTGCGGCATTTGTCAGAAGAAGCTTTTTGGCTCCCATTTTTTTCATGAGCCTTACAGGAGCGGCAACCTGCTTTGCGCTGTAGCCTTCGTAAAGATGAACCCGTCCCTGCATTATTACAACATTTTTGCCGCCTATGTTCGTAAATACAAACCGTCCTTCGTGACCGGGAGCGGTGGAAACGGGGAAGTCAGGTATGTCCGCATAGTCAATGGTGCACAGCGCTTCTACCTCGTTTGCAAGGTCACCGAGACCGCTTCCCAGAACCAAAGCAACCTCCGGTACGATGTCCGTTTTTTCTCTTATAAATTCTATCTGTCTTTCGTTCAATTTTATCACCCAAGGCTATTATATAGGTTTTTGTAAATTAAATCAATAAAATGCTATTGCATTATTTTTCTGTTTTTGTTATTATTAATTAGTGATATCAGTGATATATCTTTTTGGAGGAAAAGTATGAAAAAGATTATTTCATTAATAATGTGTCTTGTATTTGTGGGCTGTATGTTTGCCGGCTGCACAAATAAGGAAGACCTTAAAAGCGACATAGTGCTTATCACTAACGGAGGTACTATCAGCGACGGCGGTTATAATCAGAGCGCGTGGGAAGGAATTTCAGCCTTTGCTGAGGAGAACTCCATGACTTGCCGTTACTATCAGCCGGTGCTTGACGAAAGCGGTGAGATTACCGTTGAGAATGTTGAAAAATACGTTGAGCTTTCCGCTGAAAACGGTGCAAAGTATATTGTTTTGCCCGGCGAGGAATTTGCTGTCAGCGCATATGAGGTTGCGTCAATTTATCCGGATATTAATTTTATCCTTATGGAAGCTGTTCCTCATTCTGCAGATGATACCACAGACCGCTATATGAGCAATGTTATGAGCGTTTCATTTGATTCCCTTCAAAGCGGATTTCTTGCAGGATATATCTCTGTGTTAAACGGTAATACAGAGCTTGGATATTTCGGCCAGAACAGCAGCAAAAATTCAGCTTCATACGGAGCAGGATTTGTTCAGGGCGCAGCTTATGCTGCGGATTCAATGGGCATTCCGGTAACCGTTGACTGGGCGGAATATGACTCGGCTCTTCTTGATTACAGCTATGATTTTACTATTCAGGCATGCTATGAAAAAATTGAGGACCAGGACGATACCACATTTACTGTTAATATTGTGGACGGACTTGGCTCAGGTACATATACTGAAGGTTCAAACGTTACAGTTACTGCAAATCCTGCACCGGAAGGTATGGTTTTTGACTGTTGGGAGGTTAAAAGCGACACTGAAGGCGTAAGGGACAGCAAGGTTAACGTTTCCTCAGAGAAAACACCGACCATTAATCTTATTGTTGAAAAATGCGACTGCACTATTTCTGCAAAATATGTTGAGGCTGACGAGTCAAACGTTAATGTTGAGGTTATGAATGCCAATGGCAGCGGCGTTTACGAAGCTTTCAGCGTTGAGGAAGGCGGTTCTTGCACAATTACCGCTCCCGTAGCAGAGAATAATATGGTGTTTGATCACTGGGAAACAGACGCTCAGGTAGAGTTTGAAGATGCTGAGAGCTCTTCTACTGAAATCAAAAATGTTAATGAGGATATCCAGGTTACTCCTGTTTATACAGTAAGCGAAACACCGACATTTAACGTAACTGTTGTTACCGGTGAGGGCGGCAACGGCGACTCCACAGGCAGCGGCTCCTATACTGCCGGCGACCTTGTAACGCTTGTTTCTGCTCCTCCTCAGGATGGTTATATGTTCTCTCACTGGGAGAATGTTGACGCTTACGGCAACAGCACCGGCATTGCTATGGAAAATGAATATAACTACGGCACCACCTTTGAAATGGCTGACAGATATGCTTCAATATGTGATACTATGTTTAATAACGGTGTAACTACTATATTTACAGGAGGCAACGATAAGTCTGACTCAGCATTTACTTCAAAGTGGGATTTCGATACCGAGCTTAATGTAATTACTGCCGGTCAGCAAAACGGCGACGCTTATACGACAATCGTAAATAACTACGGCGAAGCTATCAAGGATTGTCTTGCTGATTTTAAGGGCGGTACAGTAAGTCTTGCAAGTTGTGCTACTGACGGAATTTTTGCTTCATTCGTTTCGGATGATGAGGAAATTCAGGCTCAGTATGACGAGGTTTATAAGGCTTTGGCTGACGGCAAGATTGCTTTGATTCAGGTTCAGAGCAACGGCGCAGGATATGATTTCTGCAAGTATTATAACGAGCAGAAGCCGTCAAAATGCCTTACCCTTAACGGTTGGTTTTTAGAGGGATTCTCTCTGGAATAATCTAGTTGAGATAAGATAATTAATAAAATAATTAAAGGCTGTTTCGTTTGAAACAGCCTTTTTTTGTTGTTTAGATATTAATTATATGTAATTGTTATATTCTGCTTTTGTAATCCAAAAGTTCTTTTTCGTTAACGTATCCGCTCAAAGCGCCTACTGCCGTTACTGCCTTGCCGCCGGTAATGTTTCCGAATTCGATGCAGTCCTTAAGAGGATAATCATAAAAGAGTCCGTACATAAATCCTGCAAGAAAAGCGTCTCCCGCTCCTGTGGAATCTACGTTTGTAAATTCCTGAATGCTCGGGCAGAAGAAATAATCCTCACCGTCAATACCTATGCAGCCGTCTGCGTCAACCTTAACAACAACCTTGTCAAAATACTTTTTAAGTGCGTAAGCAGCGGCCTTTTCGTTGCTTGTTCCTGTAATCCTCAGAGCTTCTTTTCTGTTTGGTGTGTAATAATCCGCCGTGCTGAGATATTCGTCATATTTTTCAAAGCTCATTTCGTCGTCCCAGCCTGTGTCAAGCACCATAATCGTGCCTTCTTCTTTCAGCTTCTTATATACAGGCAGGAAGCCGCCCATCTGCATCATGCAGATTTTTGCGCCCTTTGCCATTTCGTAAAATGTCTCAAGCGATTTGTCGTCAGGCTCAATACTGCCTTTGCCGTAGCTGTAAAAAGTTCTGTCCTTAGGCAGAATTATTGCCGAGGTAATATTCAGCGGTATCTGATCACCGCTGTAAAGATTAACGGGGGACACTCCGTTTTCAATAAATTTGTCCTTGGCAAAGTTTGAAAAAATATCGTTTCCGAGCTCGGTGGCTATTCTTGTCTCAATGCCAAGCCTGCCGAGGTTTATCAGCGTGGCAGGAAGTCCGCCCCCAAGCTGAAGTGAAAAATCCTGGCAGTAAAGCTCTTCGCCGACTCCTGCAAGCCTGTCGAATCCCTGAAACAGGAGGTCAACATTTGTTGCCCCCGCACCTGCGATAAATGCCATTTTAACCGCTCCTGACTAAAAAATCAGTGCTATTATAGTATAAATATCTTTTGTTGTAAATAGGAAAATTAAAGATTTTTATGTTGACTTGCAACAGCCGATATATTATAATGAATTAGATAAAAAGGAACGAGATTTCCTAATAATATGAAAGGATCGCAGATTATGATTTTGCTGATAAAAAACGCATTGGCATATATTGACAAAACATTCAAAAGATCCGATATACTCATAAAAGACGGAAAAATCCATAGCCTTGGTATTTCTGTTTTATCTGATAATGTTGACCGTGTTATTGACGCACAGGGTAAGTATTTTTTAATTCCGGGTTTCGTTGATGTTCATACGCATCTTCGTGAGCCCGGTTTTTCTTATAAGGAGACGATCGGCACAGGCTCTGCCGCAGGCGCAAGAGCAGGTTATACAACCATCTGCACTATGCCGAATCTCAATCCGCCTCCGGATACTCCTGAGCATTTAAAGGCGCAGACGGATATTATTGATACCGACGCTGTGATACAGGTCCTGCCCTTTGGCACCATAACAATGGGCAGAAGAGGCGGCGGTGAAACAGTTGATTTCAAAGCGATGGCTGACAGTGTTGTGGGCTTTTCCGACGACGGATCAGGCGTTCAGGAAGAAGATGTTATGCGCCGTGCTATGACAGAATGTGCAAAGCTCGGCAAGATAATTTCCGCCCACTGCGAGGTAAATGAGCTTTTAAAAGGCGGTTATATCCACGACGGAGAGTATGCACGCAAGCATAATCACAGGGGTATATGCTCCGAGTCTGAATGGCAGCAGATAGAGCGTGACTGCCGCTTGGCAGAAGAGACCGGCTGCCGTTATCATGTCTGCCACATCTCCACAAAGGAGAGCGTAGATATAATCAGAAAAGCAAAGGCAAGGGGCGTTAAGGTTACCTGCGAAACTGCCCCCCATTATCTGACAATGTGCGACAGTGATTTGCAGGAGGACGGCAGATTTAAAATGAATCCTCCCCTTCGCTCAAAGGAGGACATGGAGGCGCTCGTTGAGGGCGTGCTGGATTCCACTGTGGATGTTATCGCAACAGACCACGCACCCCACAGCGCCGAGGAAAAAGCAAAAGGGCTTGAAAAATCTGCCATGGGAGTCGTAGGGCTTGAAACTGCCTTCGGTGTGCTCAATACAAAACTTGTTAAAACAGGCGTTATCACTCTTGAAAAATTAGTTGAGATGATGTCTGTAAGACCGAGAGAGATTTTCGGCATAGAAGGCGGAGAGATAAAAGAGGGCGCAGTCGCAGACCTTGCGCTTATAGACGCCGACAGGGAATGGACAGTTGACCCTGAGAAATTTGTGACCAAGGGCAGGGCAACGCCGTTTAAAGACTGGAAATTACAGGGTGTGAACCTTTTGACTATATACAGAGGAGAGATTGTTTATGAAACCGTATGACAAGAAAATCGTGCTTGAAAACGGCCGGGAATTTTACGGCTACGGCTTCGGCGCAGATAAAGAGGCGATAAACGAAATCGTTTTTAACACATCAATGGTGGGCTATCAGGAAATTATATCCGACCCCAGTTATACCGACCAGATGGTGTGCATGACTTATCCGCTTATAGGTAATTACGGTATTACCGATGAGGATTACGAAACAAAGATACCGACAATGGGCGGACTTATTGTGCGCGAATACAATGATCTTCCGTCAAATTTCAGATATACTAAAACACTTTCAGAAGTGCTTGACGAGTATAATATCCCCGGTATCAGCGGAGTGGATACACGTATGATAACAAGGATAATCCGTGACGAGGGTTCACAGAAAGTTATAGTGTGTGATGCCGACGTGCCGTATGATGAGGCGCTGAAAAAGGTCAGGGAATATGTTATTCCTACCGACATGGTGTCACGTGTAAGCTGCAAAAAGCGCTGGTATTCAAGAACGCCTAATCATAAGTATGACGTGGTGGCTATTGACTGCGGAATTAAGCTTAATATCATAAGAAAACTTAACGAAAAAGGCTGCAACGTGACGGTAGTTCCGTACAACATCACAGCAGAAGAAATAATGAGCATGAAGCCGGACGGACTTTTCCTTTCAAACGGGCCCGGTAACCCTGAGGACGTTCAGGAAGTTATCTCAGTAGTCCGACAGCTTAAGGGCAAACTCCCGATTTTCGGAATTTGTCTCGGTCACCAGATGATTTCCCTTGCCCTGGGAGCAAAAACATTTAAGATGAAATTCGGTCACAGAGGCGGTAACCATCCCGTAATGAATCTTGAAACCGGCAAGATAGAAATAACTTCACAGAACCATTCATACGCAGTTGACGTTGCGTCGCTTGAGGGCACTGAGTTAAATCTTACGCATAAGAACCTGCTTGACGATACTGCTGAGGGAGTTAAGTCAGAGGAGAATAAACTGTTCTCCGTTCAGTATCACCCGGAGAGTGCACCCGGTCCTCAGGACAGCGCATATCTGTTTGATGAATTTATCGCATTGATGGAAAAGGAGGCGGATAAGAATGCCTAAGAGAACTGATATTCATAAAATACTTGTTATCGGCTCAGGTCCTATAGTAATCGGACAGGCTGCCGAATTTGACTATTCCGGAACACAGGCGTGCCTTGCTCTTAAAGAGGAGGGCTACGAGGTAGTTCTTATCAACTCAAACCCTGCCACAATAATGACTGATACCGATATAGCAGATAAGGTCTATATGGAACCGCTGAATCTTGAATACGTGGCAAGAATCATCCGCCACGAAAGACCTGACGCTATCCTGCCGTCACTGGGCGGACAGACAGGACTTAACCTTGCCGTTCAGCTGGCAAAGAAAGGTGTTCTTCAGGAATGCGATGTTGAGATACTCGGAACAAAATTTGAAGCAATCGAAAGAGCAGAGGACAGGGAACTCTTTAAGGAGCTTTGTGAAAGCCTCGGCGAGCCGGTGCTCCCCTCCGAAATTGCCGAAACTCTTGAGGACGGACTTGAGGCAGCCAGACGTATCGGCTTCCCGGTTGTGCTTCGTCCGGCGTTTACCCTCGGCGGTACAGGCGGCGGCTTTGCCGACGATGAGGAAGAATTTGTTCTTATGATGAAGAATGCTCTTGCAATATCTCCTGTTCATCAAGTGCTTGTGGAGAAGAGCATCAAGGGCTATAAGGAAATAGAATATGAGGTAATGCGTGATGCCAACGATACGGCAATCACCATCTGTAATATGGAAAACATCGACCCCGTTGGCGTTCATACAGGCGACTCGGTGGTTGTTGCTCCGTCACAGACTCTTACAAATAAAGAATATCAAATGCTGCGTGATTCAGCTCTGAAGATTATCAGGGAGCTTAAGATTGAGGGCGGCTGCAACGTGCAGTTTGCGCTTGACCCGCATTCTTTCCAGTATTATCTTATTGAGGTAAATCCGAGAGTATCCCGTTCGTCTGCTCTCGCCTCAAAGGCTTCCGGTTATCCAATCGCCAGAGTATCTGCAAAGATATCCGTAGGTATGTATCTTAATGAAATACCGATAGCCAATACTCCCGCTTCATTTGAGCCGACTCTTGACTATGTTGTTACCAAGATAGCAAGATTCCCGTTTGATAAATTTGCTGACGCTAATAATACTCTTAACACCCAGATGAAAGCTACCGGCGAGGTTATGGCAATCGGCAGAACCATGGAGGAGAGCTTACTCAAGGCAGTGCGCTCCCTTGAAACAGGAGTTTGCCACCTCTACGACAAAAAATTTGATAACTATACGGAAGAAGAGCTTTTGAAATATATCAAAAACGGCACTGACGACAGACTTTTCGCCATTGCCCAGCTCATCCGTCTGGGAGTGGATCTTCTTCATATCTATAATGCTACTAAGATAGATATGTTTTTCCTGGAGAAATTCAAGAACATAGTTGATTTTGAGGATACGCTCAAGTCAAATCCCGGTGATCTTGAAACTTTGAGAGACGCTAAGAAAATGGGTGTTTCCGACGAGTTTATCGGAAAACTCTGGAATATGACTCCGGCTCAGATATTTAATATGAGAAAAGACAACGGTATTATGCCGGTGTACAAGATGATAGATACCTGCGCTTCGGAGTTTGACTCATATGTTCCGTATTTCTACTCCACATACGAGCAGGAGAATGAGTCCGTTGTATCCGATAAGGAAAAAATAGTAGTTCTCGGTTCAGGTCCGATAAGAATTGGTCAGGGTGTAGAATTTGACTACTCCACCGTTCACGCTATCTGGTCAATCCGTGATGCAGGCTATGAAGCTATAATCATCAATAATAACCCTGAGACAGTATCGACGGATTATACCACCTCGGATAAGCTCTATTTTGAGCCGCTTACGGTGGAAGACGTTATGAATATTATTACGCTGGAGAATCCTAAGGGCATTGTCGTATCCCTGGGCGGTCAGACGGCGATCAACCTTGCTCCGCCGCTGGATGCGCTGGGCGTTCCGATTATCGGCACCGACGTTGAGGCAATTGACAGAGCGGAGAACAGGGACAGCTTTGAAAAGGTTATGGAGTCACTGGGAATTCCTCAGCCAAAGGGGCTTGCCGTTACCGATATCGACGAGGGCGCAAGAGTTGCGGCTCAGATCGGTTATCCCGTTCTTGTTCGTCCGTCATTCGTTCTGGGCGGAAGAGCCATGCAGATAGTTGCAAACGAGGCGTCACTTCGCCATTATCTCCAGACCGCAGTTGAAATCAATACCGAGCAGCCTGTGCTGGTTGATAAATATATCATGGGCAGGGAACTTGAGGTAGACGCTATTTGTGACGGCACTGACGTGTTTGTTCCCGGAATTATGGAACATGTTGAGAAAACAGGCGTTCACTCAGGCGACTCAATCTCAATTTATCCCACGTTCTCAGTATCCCAGGCTGTTAAGGACAAAATCCTTGATTATACAGTCCGTTTGGGCAAAGCAATCGGCATAATCGGTCTTTATAACATTCAGTTTATAGCCGACGATAAGGACGACGTTTATGTTATCGAGGTTAATCCCAGATCATCAAGAACCGTACCTTTCCTTTCAAAAGCAACATCTGTTCCTATGGCTCATATTGCAACTCAGGTAATACTCGGCCATTCGCTTAAGGAGCAGGGAATAACTGAGGTTTATCCCAAGGAAAAGCAGCGCTGGTATGTTAAGGCTCCTGCGTTCTCTTTCTCAAAATTAAAGGGCATGGATACTTATCTTTCACCTGAAATGAAATCAACAGGTGAGGCAATCGGATATGATAAATCCCTTACAAGAGCTCTTTATAAGGCAATTCAGGCTTCAGGCATGAACGTGGCAAACTACGGCACGGTGCTTGTTACCATTGCCGACCAAGACAAGCCCACCGCACTGCCTCTTATCAAGCGATTTTATGACCTTGGCTTCAATATTGAGGCTACCGAGGGCACTGCAAAATATCTCAAATCCCACGGTATACGCACAAGAGTCCGTCAGAAACTTACCCTTGATGAGAGCGACGAGATTCTTAAGGCGCTTCGTCAGGGTCATATAGCATATGTAATCAATACCATTGATATTAACGCCGGCGACTCTCATTCCGACGGCTCGGAAATCAGACGTGCCGCCGTTGAAAATAATGTTACTATGTTTACATCTCTTGATACAGTCAAGGTTCTTCTTGACGTTCTTGAGGAGATAACGCTGGGCGTATCAACCATTGACGCAGAATAAGGTGACGGCTTATGTATAAGGAAGATAATTATAAGATTCTGTCAAACGAAAAAATAGCCAAGGATGTTTATAAGATGATTCTTGAGGGCGATACTCAGTATATCACCGCTCCCGGTCAGTTCATAAACATTAAGCTTAATGATAAATTCCTGCGCCGCCCCATTTCTGTCTGCGACTGCGACGACAGCACGATTACGATTATTTATAAGGTCGTAGGCAGCGGTACGGAATATATGTCAACCCTTGAAGAGGGCGAAATTCTTGATATACTTACAGGACTCGGCAACGGATATGATATTTCAAAATCCACAAAGCCGCTGCTTATCGGCGGGGGAGTTGGTGTTCCGCCCCTTTATTTGCTTGCAAAAAAACTTATAGCAGCAGGGCAGAGACCCGTTGTAATACTCGGCTTTAACACTAAGGACGAAATCTTTTATGAAGATGAGTTCAAGTCAATCGGCTGCGACGTCAGAGTTACAACCGTTGACGGCTCTTACGGAATAAAGGGCTTTGTTACAGATGCATTCCCCGATGATTACGACTATTTCTATACCTGCGGTCCAATGCCTATGTTCAGGGCGATAGAAAAAGTTGCCGTTACCTCAGGTCAGTATTCCTTTGAGGAAAGAATGGGCTGCGGCTTTGGCGCTTGCATGGGCTGTTCGTGCAAAACAAAGTACGGCAGCAAGCGCATTTGCAAGGACGGTCCCGTCCTTGAGAGGGAGGAGATCGTATGGTAGATTTGTCAGTTTGCCTTGCAGGTCTTAAAATGGACAATCCCGTGGTGCCTGCGTCGGGCACTTTCGGTTTCGGCAAGGAATTTAAGGACTTTTACGATATAAATATCCTGGGCTCGTTCTCATTTAAAGGAACTACCAGGGATGCAAGATTCGGAAATCCTACACCGAGAATTGCGGAATGTGAAAGCGGTATGATAAATGCCGTGGGACTTCAGAATCCCGGCGTGCATCATGTTATTGAGCATGAACTTCCTGAGATGAGGGAGTATTTTCATAAGCCTGTTATCGCCAACGTGTCGGGATTTTCCGTGGAGGATTACGCTTATACCTGCTCGCTTCTTGACAAGCAGGAGCAGGTGGGAATACTTGAGGTGAATGTTTCCTGCCCCAATGTCCACGGCGGCGGAATGAGCTTCGGAACATCGCCTGAATGTGCCGCAGAAGTAACCAAAGCTGTAAAAGCGGTCACAACAAAGCCGGTGTTTATCAAGCTTTCTCCCAATGTAACGGATATCGTTTCCATAGCCAAAGCATGCGAAGAGGCGGGAGCCGACGGCATATGCCTTATCAATACCATGCTTGGTATGCGTATCGACATAAAAAGGCGCAAGCCGGTGATTGCCAATAAAATGGGCGGTTTCAGCGGTGACGCTATTTTCCCGGTGGCAGTCAGAATGGTTTACCAGGTGTCAAAAGCGTGTGATATTCCGGTAATGGGCTGCGGCGGCGTGTCATCGGCTCAGGATGTTATTGAGATGATGATGGCAGGAGCAACAGCAGTTCAGGTGGGTGCGGCAAATCTTGTTGACCCGTATGCCTGCAAGAATATAATCGAGTCTCTCCCTTCAGAGTGCGAGAAGCTCGGTATAGATAAAATCAGCGATATTATAGGAGTGATAGACTAATGGGTAAGGACGTAATCGTAGCCTGTGATTTTTCATCAGCTCAGGCAACCTTTGATTTCCTCGATAAATTCACTGAGGAAAAGCCTTTTGTTAAAATCGGCATGGAACTGTATTATGCCGAGGGTCCGTCAATTGTCAGGGAAATCAAGAAAAGAGGTCACAAGATATTTCTTGACCTCAAACTTCACGATATCCCCAATACTGTAAAAAAAGCAATGGCAGTGCTTTCAAAGCTGGATGTGGATATGACTAACCTCCATGCCGCCGGCACAATTGATATGATGAAAGCGGCTGTTGAGGGACTCACCCGTGAGGACGGCACCAGACCGATACTTATCGCAGTTACT
Organism: Candidatus Eubacterium faecigallinarum; assembly: GCA_019115455.1. Lineage (GTDB taxonomy): Bacteria > Bacillota > Clostridia > Oscillospirales > Acutalibacteraceae > Eubacterium_R > Eubacterium_R faecigallinarum. The sequence continues at coordinate 109,721 of DXDN01000008.1, read as the reverse complement.
CAGCTTACCTCAACAAGCGAGGAAAGAATGCAGAAAGAACTGCTCATAAATTCGTCAATAAACGATACTATCGTTCAGTATGCTAAAAACGCTAAAGAAGCAGGTCTTGACGGCGTTGTGTGCTCACCTCTTGAGGCTGGAATGGTTAAAGAGGGCTGTGGCAGCAGTTTTCTGACAGTTACTCCCGGAGTGCGCTTTGCTGACGGCGACGTGGGCGACCAGGTCAGGGTAACAACACCTGCCAAGGCTAAGGAGATAGGCTCCGACTATATAGTTGTGGGCAGACCTATCACTGCCGCTGATGACCCGGTTGCGGCATACAGACGCTGTGTCGAGGAATTTGTTGGATAAGGAGATTATTATGGAAGCATATAAAAAAGAATTTATAAAATTTCTTGAAGATGCCGGAGTTTTAAAATTCGGTGATTTCACTGCAAAAAGCGGCAGAAAAATTCCGTATTTCATCAATGCCGGCGATATAAAAACAGGCAAGCAGATTCAAAAGCTCGGAGAGTTTTATGCCAAGGCTTATTTTGAAAAACTCGGCAACAAGAAAGCAGTTCTTTACGGCCCGGCATATAAGGGCATTCCGATTGCCGTGTCTGCCGCTGTGGCTCTTGCCAAGGAAGGACTCGACGTTCCTTTCTTCTTTAACAGAAAGGAAGAGAAAGACCACGGCGAGGGCGGCGTTTTCGTCGGCTATACTCCCAAGGAGGGAGAAGATATAGTTATTGTTGAGGACGTTGTCACTGCAGGAACAGCTATCAGGGAGAGCATGGCTATTCTCTCCAAGCTACAGGGCACCAAAGTGGCTGCTGTGTTCGTTATGGTTGACCGTAAGGAAAAGGGACAGACAGAAAAATCAGCAATCGCCGAGGTGGGCGATGAGTACGGCTTCCCCGTATATTCTGTTGTGGATGTTTACGACATAATCGAGTATCTCGAGGAAGACGACAAGAACTTTGAGAACGTCGAGAGAATAAAGAAATATCTTGAAATCAACGGCGCAAAGGCATAATAAAAGCTTACTATGGATGATAAGGAAGGGATTTTAATGCGGCATTTACTTGATACTACCGATCTTTCGTTAAAGGAAATTGACGATATGATCGCCCTTGCTATAGATATAATTAACAATAAAGAAAAATATGCTCACGTCTGTGACGGCAAGAAACTTGCCACTCTCTTTTTTGAGCCGTCCACCAGAACCAGACTTTCGTTTGAGGCAGCTATGATGGAGCTTGGCGGCAATGTTCTCGGCTTTTCCGAGGCGGCGTCTTCTTCAGCCTCCAAGGGCGAAAGCGTTGAGGATACTGCGGCAATGGTATCCTGCTATGCGGATATCATTGCTATGAGGCATCCGCTGGAGGGCGCTCCGAGGGTAGCCAGCATGAGAAGCAGTGTCCCAATTATAAACGCCGGCGACGGCGGACATTCCCACCCGACTCAGACGCTGACTGACCTTCTGACAATATACCGTGAGAAGGGCACGTTTGATAATCTCACCGTGGGACTGTGCGGCGATTTGAAATTCGGCAGAACGGTTCATTCGCTTATCAAAGCTATGTGCAGATATAAGAATGTAAAATTTGTGCTTATTGCACCAAAGGAGCTGTCAGTTCCTGATTACATAAAGAGCGATGTTCTCGATAAGAGCGGTAACGAGTATATCGAGGTTGAGAAGATGGAAGATGTTATGGACACCCTTGACATTCTCTATATGACCAGAATACAGCGTGAACGCTTTTTCTCCGAGGATGAGTATTTGAAGCACAAGGACGCATTTGTGCTTGATCTTGCTAAGCTTAAAAACGCCCGTCAGGATCTTACAATAATGCATCCTCTGCCAAGAGTAAACGAGATTGCCACCGAAGTGGACGACGACCCGAGAGCAAAATATTTTGTCCAGGCTCTCAACGGAAAATATATCCGTATGGCTCTTATTATGACTCTTCTTAAATGGGGAGGTGCCCTTTAATGAATATAGACGCAATAGAAAACGGCTACGTAATCGACCACATCCCGTCAGGAAAGGGAATGAGAGTTTATGAGATTTTAGGACTTGACTCACTCTCATGCCAGGTGGCAATTATAACTAACGCCAAATCAAAGAAAAACAATTCTAAGGATATTATCAAAATCAATGAGCTTATTGACCTTGATTTGGACTCCATCGCATATATCGCGCCGAATGCTACGGTAAATGTGATTAAGGACAGCACCAGAGTCGAAAAGCGTAAGCTTACTCTGCCTGATGAGCTTAGGGACGTTATAAAATGCCCGAATCCCAGATGCATAAGCAATAACGAACCTATAACTCATGTGTTCAAACGTACTGACGATAAGGGAACTTACCGCTGCCTTTACTGTGAAACCAAGGCAAAATAAGTATGTTTTCCTATTAGATTGTTTGCATAATAAAACAAAACAGGACTGTTATAAGCAGTCCTGTTTTCTATATTTTAACTATATCTATAACCGTCAGTATATTATCTTTTACCTTAAAATGCACGTCAAAGTCAAGGTAACGCACACCGTATACCCTGTCGGGGGAATCCTGATAAGCAGGGCGTGGGTCGTGTCTTAATATTCCGATTATTCCTGCCTGTTTTTCGTCGGGTATCAGGCTAAGCAATTTTTCAGGGAAGTCCACTTTAAGCCCGTAGTTAATAAAATCACCTGCAAAGCTCTGCTTGGCATCCGGTCTGCTGTCGGTGTAGGTGATGTACGGCTTGATGTCATAAATCGGCGTGTCGTCAGTCATATCAACTCCGCTTACGCTGATAACAGGACCCAGCTCTTTGGTGAACTCGATTTTTTCTATCTTAACGCAGGAAAGCCCTATGGGATTGGGACGAAACGGCGAGCGCGTGGCGAAAACACCTTTTCTTATCTCACCGCCCAGCCGTGGCGGACGTACCGTCGGCGACCAGCTGCTGCGCAGATTTTCGCTGAATTGCCATATTACCCAAAGGTGGGAGAATTCCTCAAGCCCCCTTACCGCTTCGCGCACCCTGTATTCAGGCTCGAATATTATCTTTCCCGTCAGCTCCTCAACAATACCGCTTTGCCTTGGCACGCCGAATTTGTCTGGCATATCGGTTTTAATTTTTGCAATTATCTTCATAATAAGTATTCCATAATATCAAAATGTCAATGATAAGTATATAACAAAATAAAATACTTAACAAGTATTTATTGCTATGTTTGACATTACTAACTTTTGTGTGTTATAATTTACTTTATTAAATTAAAGTAAAAGAGGAAGTATCCGGATTGGAAAATTATTCTATCAGCCTGCCAAGCTATTCAATCGGCGACAGGGTCTATGACAAGATAGGGGAGATATGCTCTCCGTTCGGTAAAAAGGTCGTTTGCATCGGCGGTAAGACTGCCATGAGCAAGGTAAAGGAGCTTATTGTCGAAAGCGTTGCGGCGACTGAGCTTGAGATACTCGATTTTGTCTGGTACGGCGGCGAGTCAAGCTACGAAAATGTTGAGAAATTAAAGAATAACGAAGCTGTCAAAGAAGCCGATATGATTTTTGCTATCGGCGGTGGAAAAGCTTTGGATACAGCCAAGGCGCTGGCTTACGTTACCGGTCTGACTGTTTTTACTTTTCCCACCATCGCCTCAAACTGTGCCGGAACAACGGCGGTTTCAATTATGTACAACAGCGACGGCAGCTTTAAAGAACCGTTCTTCTTTACGGCTCCGGCAAAGCACTGCTTTATTTATACTCCGGTAATCGCTCAGTCGCCGTCAAAATACATTTGGGCAGGTATGGGCGATACTTACGCAAAGTATTTTGAGGCTGAGATGAGCAGCAGGGGAGAAGATTTGGTTCATTATCATGCTTTGGGCGTTACCACAAGCAGACTCTGCCTCTATCCGCTTTTAAAATACGGAAAAAAAGCTCTTGATGATTTTAAGCAGGGTAAGGCTACGTTTGAGGTGGAGCAGGCGATTTTGTCCGTGGTTGTCACCACAGGCATCGCCTCGATACTGCTGACTGCGGAGCATATAATCGACTATAACACCGGACTGGCTCACGCCGTGTTTTATTCCCTGACCTCGTATCCTCATATTGAGGAAAGGCATCTTCACGGTGAGGTGGTCGCTTTCGGAGTTTTAATATTGCTTCTTGTTGACAGCAATGAAGAAATGTTTAAAACAATTTTTGATTTCAATAAATCCATAGGACTGCCCATATGTCTTAAGGATATTGAAATGAATACCGCAGACCTTGAAAAGCTTGTGCCTTTGGTTTGCGCTATGAAGGATATCGAGCATAATCCATATGAAATTACACAGGATATGGTAAAAAAAGCTTTTTACGAGCTTGAAAAATATAACGAAATAAATAGGTGACAGTTATGAAAAAAACATTTAAAAAGATTGCGGCTGTATTTTTTGCCGCTGTGATTGCGGTTTCATGCCTTGCCGGTTGTTCAAACGGCGGCGAATCCTCAGGTCCTTCTGAAAACGGCAAGTTCGGTATTGTCGTTCAGACGGGAGCCAACGGTGCATTTGTTGACATGAAGGACGGCATCATCGAAGAGATGAAAGCAAACGGCTACGAAAATGCCGTGTTTGATTATAAAGACGCTCAGGGTGATTCCTCTGCTCTTTCAACAATCATCAGCGCTATGGACGACGGCTCATACGACGCTATATTTACTATCGGAACTGCCTGCACTCAGTCCTTTGTAAATCTCAGTTCAGAAACACCCTGTTTCTTCTGCGCAGTTTCCGCTCCGGTCGAGGCACAGGTAATTACCGATATGAATACGCCGGACAAAAACGCTACAGGCACTTCAAATGCAATTCCTGTAGGCGATATAATCGAAATGGGATACAAGATAACTCCCGATGTTACAAAATGGGGATTTGTTTATTCTACCTCACAGGTAAATGCAGTTGACACCGTTGAGTCAGCTCAGGAGTACCTTGATTCAAAGAATATTTCATATGAATCAGCCACAGTTGAAACCTCTGCCGATGTAAAGAGTGCGGCGGAAACACTGATTTCAAACGGCTGCGATGTTATCTTTGTACCCAATGACGCTATAGTTCAGGACGGCGTGCAGGCTCTCAGCCAGGTTTGTGAGGAAGCAGGAATTCCCACTTACTGCTCATCAGCCACAACTGTCAGCAGCGGCTGCCTTGCCACTCTTGCCATTGACGACAAGGGCATAGGCGCAAAAACTGCGGACAAATGCCTTGAATATCTTAACGGAACAGCTATTACCGATATTCCTGCCGAGGTAGTCGGCATTGATTACTGCACATTTAACAGCAGTATTGCCGCGTCATTAAATATCGAAACACCTTCCTCAGACGTTATCGGATATGAGGTTCAGGTTGTAGAATAATATTACAAAATACGAAAGAATTTATTTAACGGGAAATTTTTATGCAAGTCTATATTACAGCTATTGAAGAGGGCTTTCTTTACGGATTGCTTGCTCTTGGAATATATATTTCACTGCGAATCCTTAATATACCCGACCTTACCAGCGAAGGCTCGTTTGGTTTCGGTTCTGCGGTTGCCGCCATTGTTGCGGCGCAGGGCTTTAGCTTTTTAAGCTTTGCGGCGGCATTTTTAGCCGGTGTACTTGCCGGCATTGTAACGGGACTCCTTCAGACAAAAATGAAGGTGCATCCTGTTTTGGCAGGAATAATTACCATGAGCGGTCTTTATTCCATCAATCTGATAGTGAGAGGCTCGTCAAACCTCAACTTTAACGACAATTCCGTGTTTACAAAATTCTTTGACCTTATCGGAGTTTCCGGTATGGATAAGAAGATTGTAGGACTCGTTATCGGTGCCGTTGTGTGCATAGCGGTAACTGTTATCGTGATAGTATTTTTCAGAACGCACCTGGGTCTTTGTATAAGGGCAACGGGTGACAATCCGGATATGGTCAAGGCGTCATCTGTTAATGTGGATTTCTCCCTGATTTTCGGCCTTGCGCTTGCTAACGGACTTATTGCTCTTTCAGGTGCGCTGGTATCCCACTATCTCGGACTTTCAGACCAAAGCTTTTCAAACGGTATGCTTATTTACGGTCTTGCCGCAGTTATCATAGGCGAAGCTATTTTCGGCAAGCGCAGCGTTGCGCTGGGATTTATCAGCGCCGTTGTCGGCTCGGTTGTGTATAAGATAATCGTAGCGTTTGTTATCGACGTATCTCTGTTTGGCAAGAACAGCGAAAATTTGATGAAGCTTACCTGTGCTATTATAGTTGCGGCAACCCTGATTATTCCCGAAATTAAAAAGCAGATTGAAAACGGGAAGATAAAAAAGGAGGCAAGGAGAAATGCTTGAGCTTAAAGATATTTCAAAAACCTTTGCCAAGGGCACCGTTAATGAGCATGCAGCTCTGAAAAACATTAATCTCTCACTGAAAAAAGGGGAGTTTGTAACAATTGTCGGTTCCAACGGCGCCGGAAAATCCACGCTTTTCAATATGATTTGCGGAACCTATATGCAGGATACGGGCACAATAACTCTTGACGGCAGCGATATTTCCTTCATGCCGGAGCATAAGCGTGCCAAGATGGTTGGCAGAGTGTTCCAGGACCCGATGAAGGGAACAGCGCCCAATATGACCATTGAAGAAAATCTTGCCCTGGCGTATTCACGTGCAGGTTCAGGCTTCTTTTCCCAGGCAGTTGGCAGGAAAAAGCGTGAAATGTTTCAGGAAGCCGTGTCAAAATTTGATATGGGACTTGAGGACCGTATGAAGACGAAAATAGGGCTTCTTTCAGGCGGTCAGCGTCAGGTGGTTACACTTTTGATGTGTACTATAGTAACTCCAAAACTGCTCCTTCTTGACGAGCATACAGCGGCTCTTGACCCTGTTACGGCTGATAAGGTAATGGGCATAACTAACAGCATCGTCAAAGAAAACCAAATCACAACAATGATGATTACCCATAATATGTCCCAGGCGCTCACCACCGGCACAAGAACTATTATGATGGAAAACGGTGAGATAATTATTGACCTCGACGATGAGAAAAGAAAGAATATGACCGTTTCAGACCTTGTTGCTCTTTATAAGGAAAAAGAAAACAAGGAATTTGATAATGACCGTATTCTTCTGCAAAAAGATTGATTTTAGTTTTGATATATCTAAGTAACACCTCCCACGGCGACAGCTTGCCGCTATAGGAGGTGTTTTTTTATTTGTGTATACTTCACATTTCATGGCATAAATAAAAGCTGATCTTGCATAGCAAAATCAGCTTTAAAAATAATCTAATGTCAATATTTAATGTTATATGTGTTTTACGTTTACGTCACAGCTATTGGTGAATTGTGTTTTTTAGATCCTGAACAGCAACTTCTTTTAGAGAATGGGAATCAGATATAAGCGTTTTTTCATAGCAGTAGCTTATTGCCTGAGCAATGCCCAGAAGTATAAACAGCAGTATTATCTGCTTCGGGGAGTTGAAAATATAGTCGGTAAGCCCGAAGATAAGATAAGTCGCCATTGATGTGAGCACGCAGAACACAAGAGTAAATTTTTTGCCGTTATTTGCGTTTATCTCAAGCATCTTTCCGAAGGTGCAGAAGAATACCACAAATAAAAGCACAACTCCTATAATTCCCAGTTCCATCCAGGTCTCAAGAATAAAATTGTGAGCGTGGGGTTTGTCAAGCCCGTACTCGTTTAGAAGTACCTCACCTGTCTTTTCAATGCCGAAGCCGTGACCGATAAAAAACTCCCTGATATTGTTTGTAAGGTAATCGATCAGGCTTTCCCATATCTGAAAATGAGCTGCCGAAGATTTTTTTGCTTCACTGCCGCCGCTGCCGCCTCCGCTGACTTTACCTACGGTTTTAAAGATAATTCCGTATCTGGTAAGAATCGACGGTATGATAACGCACAGGGTAGGAATCAGTATCTGGAACATCGGCTTTGCGTATTTTTTTGCCAGGAAGATGAACATAAATATCCAGCCGAAAATTGCAATAAAACAGCCGGCTCTCGTCATCGTTGAGCTTATGCCCACACTGATAAGCACGTTCGTCATAAAATAAAACGCTTTTGCACGCTTTCCTTTTGCGTTTAGGAAAAGATAAATTGATATCGGGAAAACGATAACCATATATGTCGCCAGAAGATTTGGATTTGAGAAAAATCCGCTGGCACGTGAAGTCCACATTGATGTGCTGATGTCAAAGGGCAGCATCTCGTAAACAGCCTTGTCTAAATCTCTGTAAAACGGAGTAACAAACACCATACTTTTCGGTATCTTGTCAAATCTGTAAAGGGTGTAAGTTACTATCTGCACAGCTCCCACAATACCGTTCAGACTGCCGGATACGACCATAGCGGACAGTATTTTGTCAATTTTTTTTCTTGTTGTGGCAAGATTATAAATCATTACCTCAATAAGAAACATTCCCCACCACAGCATAGCGGTGGCGAAAGATGAGAACTTTGTGTCAGACCACAAAACGCTGACAAGTGCAAGACCCATGAACCCCATCATTATTTTGCCAAGTGTACCCACTTTTGCCTTTTTGCCTTCTCTGCTCCATTGAAGCTTAAATACAATAAAGCCGGCAAACAATATAAACGGGCTTACATATTCAGGCAGGATCGGAAAAAAGAATATAGACGCCAAAAGCCAGTACCAGCCGGGATTTGAGCGATAACGTTCTTTAAGCCGTAATGCCTTTTCATTCATAAACATCACTCATTTTTAAAATAAAAATAAATTTACATATTTTGTAAAAAATTTATTAACAGTATCAACATAATACTACATAACGGTGTATTTTTCAAGTGGTATAAATTAGCTGCGATAAATTAAAAGATTTTTACACTGAGTTTACACTTTTTTTACAGTTGAAATAATTATCCTGTTGCATTAGCTAAAGTATTATTGTATAATTTATTAGTATTTACTTTTGTTTTAGGAGTGGCAGTATGGACGAAAAAGAAAACAAGCTCAATGAGGAGCTTGCGGCTGAAAACAAAAATGAAACCGCAGAAGCTCAGCAGCCTCAGGAAAATGAAACTTCACTTGAGGAAAAAGACGGCGTAAAGTATGAAACCAACGATAACTGGAAGTTTGACGCTGAAGCCCCTACTCTTAATAACGACATGTTTGAAGGCATTGATGAAAGCGCTTATGATATCCAAAAAAACAGCGCTCAAAATAATAAAGTACCTGAAAAATATGTCTACAGCAATGATTCCGATAATATTGTAATTAAGAGAGAACCGCTCACGTTCATACCTCTTGCTGTTTTTGTGGCAGTAGTTATCATCGTGCTGTCAGTGTTAGGCGTGCGCTATTATACAGTGCCCAACGGCAAAGAGGGAAACTTGATGAATCCTGCATCCGTTGCCGCGGTTGTCGACGGTAACAAGGTTAGCCTTGGAATGTATAATCTTTATTTTTCAAGTGTTGTAAGCCAGTATGAACAGTACGCAAATTACGGCTATTACGACCTCGACACAACGGAGGATTACTCAAAGCAGTATACCACTGACGAGGACGGCAACAAGATTACCTGGCTTGACTACTTTGAGCAGGAAACCATGAATCAGATTAAGCTCTATAACGCTTTTTACAATAAGGCGGTTGACAGCGGTATAACACTGACAGAGGCTCAGCAGCAGTCCATCAATGAGCAGATAGACAGCTTTAAAACCACTGCCTCCGATGAAGGAGTAAGCCTTGATGACTATATTTCTGATGTTTTCGGTGATTACTGCACCGAGGAGACTGTAGAGCTTTATATGGAGCAGTTTTATATGTCCGTTAACTATAAGGGCAAATACGCCGCTGAAAACAGACCTGACGACAAGGAAATTGATGCTTACTACGAGGAACATCAAAATGATTACTACCAGATAAACTTCAGTTATCTCGCCACGACATATGACACAACCTCAGAAGAAACAAAGGCAGAGTCCGAGAAACTTATTCAGAATTATATGTCAAAGATAACTGACAGGCAGTCTATAATTGACCTCGTGCCAACTGCATATGCTGATTATATTGAGCAGGACGCTCAGTCTTATATGGAGTCTGATTCTTCCATTACCGAGGAAGAGGCAAAGGAACAGGCGCTTGCCACTTATGAGGCAAACGTTGACGGCACGATTTACGGCACGGATAAGCCTTTCGGCGACGATATAAACGACTGGCTCTTTGATGAAAATGAGCCCACGGGACAGGTAAAATATTATATCAATGAAGAAACAGGCTATGCCTATATTATTCTTAAGACTGAACAGCCTACAAGAATTGAGGACGAAACCTATTCAGTAAGACACATACTGATTATGCCTGAGGCTGACGAAAGCCAGACAGATTCCACAACAGGTGAAACGGAGTACACCGACGAGCAGTGGGCTGCAGCAGAGGAAAAGGCTCAGTCAATCCTTGATGAGTTTAACAGCGGCGACAAGACGGAATATTCGTTTGCGCTTCTTGCCGAGGCTAACAGCGAGGATACAGCTTCCACAACAGCAGGCTCCAGCGATGCGTTCGGCGGACTTTATGAGGGCGTAGGACTCGGAGAAATGGTCACCGAGTTTGAAGAATGGGCAACAGATGATTCACGAAAGTACGGCGATACCGGAATTGTTAAGTCGGATTACGGATATCATATTATGTTCTTTATTGATGACTGCCCGAGCTACGAATCACAGATAATTACAGATATCAGAAATGCAAAGTTTGACGAAATAGCTGAAAACGCCGATATCGAAATTCACGATTCCGTAGTTGACAAGGCAAACGAAAAGTTCCTTAATGAAAAGCGAGCCGGCAACTCATCTGACACTTCATCGTCAGATACCGCTTCAGCTAACTGATACAGCATAAAATTAATACTTGTATTATCGGCTGTAATAGTGTAAAATACTGTTAAATAAATACTAACTCTGTAAAAGGATGAAAAAAGATGGCAAAAAAACAATTGGACGAGGATTTGCTCACCGGAGGCAGCCTGAATACCGAAAAGGATAAGCAGGCAAAAAAAGCCGAAAAGCTGGCAAAGAAAAAATCCAAGGCAAAAGAAAAAAATGAAAAGAAGCGCGCAGCAATTAAAGAAGAAATAGACGCGCTTAAGGAATCAAAAGAGAAAGAGACCGACGAGAATAAGATTAAGCAGATTGACGCAAAAATCAAAAAGCTCTCAGACAAGTACTCTGCCGTAGGAAGCACACCTGCGGGCAAGCTTCCTAAGAGAACGGCGAATATAATCAGAACTGTTGTCTGCATTGTTGTAGTCGTTGCTCTGCTTGTTACATATGTTGCTACCGGTGCAGTAAGAAAGGGCTTTATTGCTTCTCTCAGTATACCTGCCCAGTACTTTACAGGCCTTACCGTATCAAACGGCGAGAATACCGCTAAGATCAAGGTAAGCACCTATAACTTCTATTTTGCAACAACATATAACTCATTAATGTCACAGCAGAGTCAGTACGAGGAGTACGGTATCGAACTTGAAGATATCGGACTTGACGTTGATTTTAATAAGAAGCTTTCTCAGCAGACATATACTGACAGCGAAACAAACGAGACTATGGGCTGGGACGAGCATATGCACGACCTTGTTGTTGATTCAATTGAGCAGACATATACTTATTATCTTGCTGCTGTTGAGGATAACGGCGGTGAAGATCCTGAGATTACCGAGGATCAGCAGGCTGAGATTGATGAAGCGCTCGATTCATACAGAGAAACAGCTAATGAAAACGGCTATACTCTCAGCGGTTATCTTGTTAGAGCAATGGGCAAGGGCGTAACCGAATCTGTTTTCAGAACAGAAACAACACGTCAGTATATCGCCCAGAATTACCAGAGCACTCTTTCTTCCGGTACAGACGTTACAACATATACTGAGGACGATATCAACGCATATAAAGACGAGCATCTTGATGACCTCAAGACAGTTGATATTAAAATCTTTGAATGTGCCAGCGAAGACGACGCAAAGGCATTTGCCGACAACCTTAAGGCTGACGGTTCCAATTTTGCCGACCTTTGTGTAGAATACGCAACAAGTGATTTTGATAAGAAAGTTTATGCTGAAGACGGCTTTTCTACAGAACTTGGTATGACAAAATCATCTCTTCAGTCAAGAGGCTATGCAATAGCAACTGCCGATGATCACGAGCATGAGGACGGAGAAGAGCATTCCGATGACGAAGAACTGACTTATTCAGGTCTTGATTGGCTCTTCAGTTCTGACAGGCAGGCAGGCGACATCTATCAGTACAGCACATCTGTTGTTTACGTGCTTGCTCCTGCTTCACTTTCAGACAGAAATACCGTTAACGTTCGTCACATCCTTATCGCTCCTGAAACTGACGAGGAAGGCGCTGACGCTTCCACAGCAACCGATGCTCAGTGGACCGCCGCATATGATGAGGCAAGGGAAATTCTTAACGGTTGGGACGGAACAGAGGACGGATTCGCAACCCTCGCTTCCGAAAATTCAACTGATACCGGTTCTGCTGAAAACGGCGGACTCTATGAGAATGTAGTAACTGGACAGATGGTAAATTCATTCTCGACATGGTGCTTTGATGACGCCAGAAAAACAGGCGATACCGCTATTGTAAGATCAGAATACGGTTATCATATTATGTACTTTGCCGGTGAAAACGACCAGAAGGTATGGGAGTACAACGCTGAGCAGGCACTCATTTCAGAGGATAGCGCATCAGCGGTTGAAGCTCTTGAGGATGAATACACCATCGAGGAAAACTGGTTCGGTTCACGTTATTTTGAAAAGGACATTGACATTTCCAGCTGATAATGAGAATACTGATGACAGTAATATCTTGTTATTATCAACCTTGAATATAAAATAAAAGAGGTTGTGAAAGCAACCTCTTTTGTGTTTTTATTTGATTAGTTACTATTTGAAAGGGTGAGTCACTTGGCGGATAAAAATGATCTTCAAGAATTAGTAAATGAAATATCTCGTCTTATGGCAGCCCTTGAGGACGTTAATTTTGAATGTCAGAGACTTGAGATAGTCAATGCAAATCTTGATTTCCAGCTTAAATCAATCAGCCGTGAGCTTAAGCAAAATATCTCGATGCTTGAAACGCTGGAGGAAGAAAATAAGGCGCTTAAAGAAGAAAACAGAGCGCTGAAAAAAGAACTGGGTAAATAATGGAATATAATATTAATACTGAACAGCTCAGGGAATATGCTCCTGTGTTGAAAGCAGGGGACAGAGTAGTACTGTCCGGCACGGTTTACACCTCACGTGACGCCGCTCATAAGCGTATCGCCGAGCTGATAGAGAAAAACGAACCGATTCCCTATGATTTAAAGGATGCAGTTATATATTATGCCGGACCTACTCCGGCGCCTGAAAACTTAGCTGTCGGCTCCTGTGGACCTACAACCTCAGGCAGAATGGACGTGTACGCTCCGGACTTTCTCGACAGGGGACTGGTAGCCATGGTTGGCAAGGGTGAGCGTAATCAGGCTGTCTGTGACGCTATCGTCAGAAATAAGGCGGTTTACCTGTGCGCTATAGGCGGGGCAGGTGCGCTTGCTTCAAAGTGTATTACCTCCTGCGAGGTTATTGCTTTTGAGGACCTCGGATGCGAGTCGGTAAAAAGACTCACTTTTGACCATTTTCCTCTGACAGTAGCTATTGACTGCAGCGGCGGAAATATTTTTAAAAGAAGCAAATAGCTATTCTTTATCATCATTATCTATTTTGTTTCTGATATCCTTTATTACCTTTTTTTCAATTCTTGATACATAGCTTCGGCTTATATCCAGCCTCTGAGCAACCTCACGTTGAGTCAGGGGCTTTTTGTTATTAAGTCCGTATCTGAGTATAATTATCTCCTTTTCTCTTTCGTCATCCATTTTTTCAATTATCTTGGATACCTTTTCCCAGTTCATCTTTACCTCAAGATTTTCCGCCATATCCTCCGGACTGCTTACAGTGTCCTCAATGGTGAGTGGATTTCCGTCCTTGTCAACCTCAAGTGTGTCATTTAAGTATACGTCGTTTGCCTGTTTTCTGCTGGTTCGAAAATGCATAAGTATTTCATTTTCTATACATTTTGAGGCATATGTTGCAAGCTTTGTGCCTTTATTTGCGTTAAACGTATCTATGCCTTTTATAAGACCTATGGTGCCGATGCTGATAAGGTCGTCAGTATCATTTGTTTTCGAATAGTATTTTTTTACAATGTGGCTTACAAGTCTAAGATTTCTCTCAATCAGTATTCCCCGGGCGTTTTTGTCACCTTGTTCCATTCTTTTTAGCATTTCTGCCTCCTCTTTGGGCGACAGCGGTTTGGGAAAGCTGGAGGAATTTTGAATGTGCAGAATAAAATAAATTAAGTGTGCGCTGATAGCGGATAATAAAGCACTGAACATTTTCATCACCTAAAAAATATTATTCTTTTTAACGATTTAATATGAGTTGCAAACAAGCCTTTGTTATGATATATTTGAATCGGTGATGAATATGCTTGAATTCAGAAATATATATAAGGATAGTAAAGTTGAAGAATCCATTAAAGAATTATATATTAACGCTTTTCCGGCTGCTGAGCGGATGCCTTATTTTATCCTGAAGCGTAAGGCGAAAAAGAAAGGCGCCGACTTTTTCGGAATATATGATGACAATCAATTTGTGGGCTTGCTGTATTGTGTGATTTATCATGATATTCTATTTGTCTTTTATTTAGCTATCGCTCCTGAATGCAGGGGACAGGGATACGGCAGCAGGGTTTTAAAGGCTGTTGAGGAAAAGTTCGGCAGATACAGAATCGTTCTCAATATTGAGGAGGTCAGTGAAAACAGTCCGAATTATGAACAGCGCCTTAAAAGAAGAGCCTTTTATGAGAAAAACGGATTTTTTACTCTGGATTATCAGATCAAGGAAGGCGACGTCGTGTATGATATGATGTGCTTCAGCGCCCAGGGAAACGGCGTATTGCAGACGGAATACTATAAACTTATGGAAAACTATCTGGGTAAAGTGCTGTATAAAATTTACAGATTTATCAGCAGATAGCGGTCGGGTGGAAATTGACATGAATAAAAGAGTCATAAAAAAAGTTAGTCGAGAATCCGTGCTTAAATATGCAGATTCGGTTATAACTAATTATTATCAGTGTGAAATTAAAAATATAAAATATATTGGCGGCGGATATTTCGGATATGTGTATTTTGCGCAAATCAATAAAGCACCCTACAAACTTGTTATCAAAGCGTGTCTAACATCCGGTATGCATAAAGCTGAGGCAAGGGATTTATCTCTCCTAAGGGAAAACTGCCCTGTGCCTGTGCCGCGGGTTTATTTTACCTTTGACGAAACGGACAGTATACCAATGGATTTTATATGCATGGAATATATGCAGGGCAAAGATGTTCTTTCCTCATTTTCGCCGGTCAAATTATCTTTTGTGTCAAGAGCCAGAAAACAGAATTTTGCTAACTGTATTACCGATGCTATGGGTGCGTGGCATGACAGGACGAACGATAAATTCGGTTTAACAGGACATGCAGTGTATGACAACTGGTTTGATTATTATAAACCTTTTGCTGCCGAAATATTGAATACAGCCAAACAATCTGACAAACTGTTTTCTCAAAAAACAGTCGAGTTGATGGAAAGTGCTTGGAATAAATTTGAATGGATTTTTCAGGAGCCTGTGACAAAGCCCTCGCTGGTACACGGCGATTTGAACGTGGTAAACATAATGTGTGATAATAAATTGAATGTAACTGCGGTCATTGACCCGCTGGAAAGCAAATGGGCAGACAGGGAGTTTGATTTGTTCCAGTTGCGAAATTTTACTGGAGATCGGTTTAATCTGTATGAAACCTATAAATCAAAATATCCTGTATCAGAAATGGTTGACGCCAAATGCGCCTTTTATGGTCTTTTCAATGAAGCGTACTGCAGTATTCTTGCTGACATAAAGATGACGGATTATAATTTGTATGTCAGATGGATGGAAAGGGAGTTAGACAGATTACAACAATAATTTCCATTTTTCTACTGTTTAAGTATGCTGTTAAAAATTTGTTTTCTTTTTATTTGCTTTCTATTATCAAATCCTTTATCGGCAGTTTATTTTTACCAATTATGATTGCATTGTAAACAAAGTTTACAAAAATTTTCAGACAAAGGTGATAGAATATGGTAAATCTTATAGTCGGGAGCAGCGGAACAGGGAAAACAAAGCAGCTTGTTGAAAAAGTGGTGGATACCGCTAAAAAAAGTAAGGGCAATGTTGTTTGTATTGATAAAGGGAAAAAGCTGTCTTTGCTTTTGCCGTCAAATATCCGCTTTATTGACGTGGGGGATTATAATCTGAACAGCAGTATTGTTTTTTATGGTTTTCTGATTGGCCTTTGCGCCGGGGATTATGATCTGACAGATGTGTTTATCGATTCAACGCGCGATATTATCCCCGGAAATACGGATATCAATGATTTTATTGAAATTGTTTCAAAGCTTTCAGAAAACACGAATGTCAACTTTCATTTTTCAATCTGCAGTGATGACGACTATGAGGATATGCATTACGAATACGCCTCATGATTATATATAAAAACCTCCGGCTGAGCCATTCAGCCGGAGGTTTTGTTGTTATTCATATTCCGCAAGCTTGCGTCCCATAAGGACGCCCATGACGCTTGCCATCATAAGCCCTCTGGTCCAGCCGGAGCTGTCGCCCAGACAGTGAAGTCCTTTGATGTTGGTGTTAAGGTCGCGGTCCATTCTGACTTTGTTGCTGTAGAATTTAAGCTCGGGACTGTACAGCAGCGTTTCCGTGGAGGCAAATCCCGGCACAACAATATCCAGCATCTTGATAAATTCAATAATGTTTGTCATGGCTCTGTAGGGCATTGCCGCAGTAATGTCGCCTGCAACTGCGTCCTTGAGAGTCGGCTTAACATTGCTTTTTGAAAGCTCGTGCTGCCATGTCCTTTTTCCGTCAAGGATATCGCCGAAACGCTGAACAAGTATGCGTCCGTCACCCAGCATGTTGGTCAGTTCTCCAACTTTCTGGGCGTATTCGATAGGCTGGTTGAACGGCTCTGTAAAGTTGTGGCTTACAAGAATTGCGAGATTTGTGTTCTCGCTTTTCTTGTCCTTATAGCTGTGACCGTTTACTACTGCAAGGTCATTGTCATAATTCTCCTGGGCTACAAAGCCGCCGGGATTCTGGCAGAAGGTGCGAACCTTGTTTTTCCAAGGCTTTGGATAACCTATGAGCTTTGACTCGTAAAGCGTTTCGTTGACCTTTTCCATAACCTCGTTTCTGCACTCAACACGCACGCCGATGTCAACGGTTCCAGGATTATGGGCAATATTATGCTCTGTGCACAGCTTTTCAAGCCAGTCGGCACCTCTTCTTCCTGTGGCGATAACAACCTCGTTGCTGGTGATGTTCTTATCGGTGCCGTGGTCGTCAATTATTACTCCCTTGCATACTTTGCCGTCAAGAATTATATTTTTGCACTCGGTTGAAAACATCATGTCCACGCCGTTTTCAGCTAAGAATGTCTGAATCCTGTAGTAAAGCTCCTGTGCTTTTTCGGTGCCGAGATGACGTATCGGGCAGTCAACAAGCTTAAGTCCCGCCTTAATGGCATTCTTCCTTATTTCCTTTATCGCTTCGCCTGTATATACACCCTCAACTTTGGTGTCAGCGCCGAATTCAAGATATATTCTGTCCGTATAGTCAATAAGCTCCTGAGCAAGGTCGCTGCCGATAAGATCTGGAAGATCACCGCCAACCTCATAGCTTAAGCTAAGCTTGCCGTCAGAAAAAGCGCCTGCGCCTGAAAATCCTGTAGTTATGGCACAGCTTGGCTTGCAGTTTACGCATTTTCCTGTTTTATCCTTTGGACAATGCCTTTTTTCAACCGGCTTTCCTTTTTCAATCAGAAGCATCTTTTTCTTTGTTGAATGCTTGATAAGTTCTAAAGCAGTAAAGATACCTGCCGGTCCTGACCCTACAATAATCAAATCGTAATCCATATTAGCAACTCCTTTTGCAAAGCAAAAAAAATAGCCGGACCGCAACAGTCCGACATGATGCACGCTTTCTATTGCATATTATATTATCATATTTAAATGATTTTGTCAAATGTGATAGGGCATTACGCTTGTTTATCATAAATATTGCATAAAATGCGGCGTTCTGTTATAATTAAATATACTAAACTAAAAGTTTCGCCGGAGATTCATATGAGCGATTTTAAGTCGATAAAGGAAATACTTGACACCACCGGAAAGTATACGGGGCTGACATGGGGCAGGTCAATGGAACCGCTCATCCATCAGCAGCAGGATAATATTATAGTTGTTAAGAACAAGGGCAGGCTTAAGAAATACGATGTGCCTGTCTACGTTACGGAAAACGGCAAATACATAATGCACCGTGTAGTCAAGGTGTGCGATGACCATTATGTTATTGTCGGCGACAATCTTTTGAAAAAAGAGTATGTTACCGATGATATGATATGCGGCGTGCTTGTTGGCTTTTATAAAAAAGGCAGGAGGTATGTTGACTTGACATCCAGCGTGCCTTATAAAATTTATTCAAAAATATGGGTTGCGCTTCTGCCGGTCAGACCGGTACTGCTGCTGTTTACAAGGGGATACAGCTATTTAAAACGCCACCTGTTCGCCAAAAAGGACGGCGAAAATAACAGCGGCGAGTGTTAGTCCGCAATAAAGCAATACCATTTAGGAGAAAATCAGTTTGGAAAGCAAATCAAACAGAATCAGTAAATCGGACAAAGCGGTTATCAAATGGATATTAAAGATATGTAAAAGCCAGATACCAACCCTTGCTTTTCTTATTGCCGTAAATATTATTCACGGTGTGACGTCGGTGTTTTTTGCTAATTTCTCAAAAAATGTTATTGACGGCGCCACCGTTATGAAAGATACTGGCTATATCATAAAATTTGCTCTCGCACTTCTCGGCGTTGTAATACTGCAGATGTCCCTGAGCATTATCAGGAGCTGCGTTTCGGAAAGATGCAAGGGCAGGCTCGATATAGTGCTTAAGCACCATTTGCTTGACGTGATAATGAAAAAGGATTATTCCACCGTAACTTCGTATCACACCGGCGAACTTCAAAACAGAATGTTCAATGATGTGAATATCGTTACCGATGGATTTACCAAGATTTTGCCGCAGGGTATCTTTTTCGTAACTAAGCTTGTAAGTTCGCTTATCTATCTTATTGTACTGGACAAGATATTTGCACTTGTATTTCTTATAGGCGGCTGCATTGTTTTCGCTGTTACTCAGCTTTTTAGAAAACAGCTTAAGGCTCTGCACAAAAAAGTTCAGGAAACCGAGGGCAAAACCAGATCTTTTATTCAGGAAACAGTGTCAAACCTTCTGGTGGTAAAGGCGTTTTCCGTGGAGGATAAAATTCAGGAGCAGACTGATAAACTTCAGGAAGACAATTTTATCGCCAAAATAAAAAGAAGAAATTTCAGTATTTACGCAAATACAGGGCTTAATACCGTATTCAGCGTCGGCACGGTTTTCGCCGTGGCGTTCGGCGCTTGGAGGATTCTTACCGGGGGCATGACCTACGGCGACGTTACTGCTATGATTCAGCTTGTCAATCAGGTGCAGTCGCCCTTTGCATCCCTTTCGGGAATAATGCCCCAGTATTTTTCAATGATAGCTTCTGCCGAAAGGCTTATGGAAATTGATTCCATTAAGGAAGAAAATCATATAAACGAATGTCCCATAGACGTTGATAAAACATATAAGGAACTTCGTGAAATCTCATTTAAAAATATCAGCTTCAAGTACGACAGGGATGTTATTTTCGACAATACCTCGCTGACGGTTAAAAAAGGCGATTTTGTCGCAATAACAGGTATATCGGGAATCGGCAAGAGTACACTCTTAAAGCTCCTTCTCGGCGTGTTTAACGCCCAGAACGGCTGTATTACCCTTAAAACAACTGATGGCGAAATTGCCGTTGATAAGAATACCAGACGGCTGTTTTCCTACGTGCCACAGGGTAATATGGTAGTTTCCGGAACCATACGTGAAAATCTGACCTTTATCAACGATGACGTGACGGAAGATGAAATAGCTCAGGCGGTTGAGGTAAGCTGTGCCAAGCAGTTTATCGATGAGCTTCCTCGTGGGCTGGAAACCGTTATCGGAGAGAAAGGACTCGGACTGTCAGAGGGGCAGATACAGCGCCTGGCGATCGCCAGAAGCCTGCTTTCAAAAGCGCCGATTCTCCTTCTTGACGAGGCAACATCGGCACTTGACGAAAAGACTGAAAAACAGTTTTTGACAAATCTCAGACAGCTTGAGAACATGACCTGTATAATTGTGTCGCACAAAAAGGCGGCAATTGAAATATGCAATAAAAATATTCGTATCAAAAACGGCAAAATAATTGAGGGGTAAAAATGTTATCTACTAAATGGAGCAAAAGCATCGACAGAAACAATCCGCTGCCGGAGTATCCGAGACCGCAGTTTGTAAGGGACAGTTACATAAGCCTTAACGGGGAGTGGAATTATGCCATTACAAAATCTTCGAGCATACCCGCAACCGGTTTTCCCGGCAGAATCATTGTTCCTTTTTCTCCCGAAACGGAGCTTTCCGGTGTGTGCCGGATGATAACGCCGCAGGATTACCTGTTTTATCAAAAGAGCTTTGTCCTGCCAGAGGAATTTAATAAAGGCAGGGTGTTTGTTAATTTCGGCGCTGTTGACCAGGTGGCGGAGGTTTACCTTAACGGCAACCTCGTGGGCAGCCACACAGGCGGATATACTCCCTTTAAGCTGGAGCTTACAGAGCATCTTGCTGATGAGGGGTGCGAAAATTCGCTGGTGGTATGCGTTAAGGATTATACCGATACCAAATCTTATTCACGCGGCAAGCAGAAGATAAAGCGCGGCGGAATATGGTATTCTCCTCAGAGCGGAATTTGGCAGTCGGTGTGGCTTGAGTCCACGCCTGTTAAATACCTTGAAAGTGTAAAAATAACGCCTGACTATGACAACGGACTCGTTAAATTCGAGTATTTCGGAACTGATGACGTCAGAGTAATTATCTATGACGGCAAGCGTGAGGTGGCAAACACCAAGGAGCATGTTGTTAAAATACCGAATTTCCACGAGTGGAGTCCTGAATCTCCGTTTTTATACCATGTGGATTTCAGAGCCTGCGGCGAGGTTATAAAGTCGTATTTCGGCATGCGTAAATTTTCTGTAGGTACCGACGCAAACGGAGTTAAAAGACTGTTCCTTAATAATAAACCGTATTTCCATAACGGACTGCTTGACCAGGGCTATTATTCCGACGGTTATCTTACTCCGCCGGACAATGAGGCGATGGAAAACGACGTAATATTTGCCAAAACGGCAGGGTTTAATATGTTAAGAAAGCATATTAAAATAGAGCCGCTTTTGTGGTATCATTACTGCGATGTTCACGGTATTCTGGTGTGGCAGGATATGGTAAACGGCGGCGGCACTTACGGACCTGAGGTTTCGGTTATACCGTTTGTGGGAATTAATCTTGATGACCGCAACTACAGACTCTTCCACAGGACTGAAAAAGAGGGAAGAGATATGTATTATAACGAGCTGAGGGAAACGGTTAATCTCCTATACAATTGTCCCTGCATAGCAATGTGGGTTCCGTTTAACGAGGGCTGGGGACAGTTTGACAGCGCTAAAGTGTATAAATACATAAAGGATCTTGACTCCACAAGAGTTGTTGACACCACCTCGGGCTGGCACGACTTGGGTTCCAGCGACGTGATATCAAAGCATATTTATTTTACACCGATTAAGGTTAAAAAAGGCGACAAGCCGTACGTTCTATCAGAATTCGGAGGCTTCAGCCTTAAAACCCCGGATCATACATTTAACAATAAAATGTTCGGGTATAAGATATACAAAAGCACCAAGTCACTTACAGAGGCATATAAAAGGCTCTATGAAAAGACAATAATCCCTCAGATAAAAGACGGACTTTGCGCGGCGGTTTATACTCAGCTTACCGACGTGGAGGATGAGCTTAACGGTCTTATGACCTATGACCGAAAGGTTACTAAGATAGATATGGCAACATTAAGAAAAATTAATGAAAGGGTTAAATTATAATGAAAGCAGTTATCAAAACAAATATGGGCGATATGACGTTTGAGCTTAACGAAACGGCGGCGCCCAAAGCAGTTGAGAATTTTTCGACTCACGCAAAAAACGGATATTATGATGGACTTATTTTTCACCGTATCATAAAGGACTTTATGATTCAGGGCGGCGACCCGACAGGCACCGGATGCGGCGGAGAGTCAATTTGGGGCAAAGCCTTTGAGGACGAGTTTTCCCTTGACGCACGTAACTATTACGGCGCGCTTTCTATGGCTAACAGCGGACCTAATACCAACGGCTCTCAGTTCTTCATTGTCCAGGCAAAGGATGTTCCCGAGTCACTTTTGTCCCAGATGGAAGGGCTTAAGGACAACGGCTTCCCCCAGGAGGTCATTGACAAATATAAAGAAGTGGGCGGCACTCCGTGGCTTGATTTCCATCACACCGTATTCGGTATGATAACCGACGGCGAGGACGTGCTCGAAAATATCGCCGGTGTCAAGACCGGCATGTCCGACAAGCCCGTTAACGATGTTGTTATTGAAACAATTGAAATTGAAGATTAATTGTGACAAATTAAACCCCTTTCGCTGGTTATAATGTTATCAGCGGGAGGGGTATTTTTGATTGTTTATGTTGACGTGCTTTTTGTAGTTAATTTTTTTATTACATATCTGCTCCTGCTTCTTACAAGGCTGATCGTCAAGGAAAATACAAAAACTCTCCGCCTGCTTATTGGTGCCTTTATCGGCGGAGTGTATTCGCTGGTCATACTTCTTGACGAACTTCATTTTCTTATAACGGCGGCAGGCAAGATTTTTATTTCCGCAGTCATAGTCCTTTGTGTTTTCGGGTTTAAACGGGTGCTTGTTTTTCTGAAAAATCTAATGGTATTTTACCTGTCAAATATGATGCTCCTGGGTGTGATTCTTGCCGCATGGCTTGTGTTCAAACCTGACGGAGTGGCAATAAAAAACGACGTCGTTTATTTTGATATTCCTGCCGGCACTCTTTTGCTCAGCGCCCTTGCGGCGTATCTTATCGCTCTTGCGGCGGTAAAAATATATAACCGTACCACCGGCAAAAACGAAATATATTCTCTGACGGTTTTCAAAAACGGGCAGGAGATACATATGTACGCATTTGCAGATACAGGCAACAAACTCAAGGAACCTTTTTCCGACTATCCCGTAATAGTTGCTGACAGCAGCAGAATATCCTTTGACGCCGAACGTGTCATACCGTTTAACTCAGTAGGAGGTGAGGGAACGCTCAAGGCTTTCAGACCGGATAAAGTGATAATATCCTCCGGCAAAAAGTCGGTGGAAACAGATAAGGTATACATAGCGGCGTCGTCAGTGGATTCGAAGGATTTTTCCGCAATTTTAAATCCGGAAATAATTAATATCTGAGGTGAATTATGTTTAAGAAGCTAAAAGAATTTATTTTAAGACTGTTTAAAAAGCAGAAATGCTATTACATAAACGGACCGGAAACGCTTCCGCCTCCGCTGTCCAAGGAAAAAGAAGCTCAAATAATGGATGAACTTCGTCACGGAAATGACGAAAACAGGGACCTGCTGGTAACTCATAACTTGCGTCTTGTGGTCTATATCGCAAAAAAATTCGAGTCAAAGACCACATCCACCGAAGACCTTGTGTCTATAGGCACAATAGGTCTTATGAAAGCGGTAAGAACATTTAATCCCGAAAAGCAGATTAAGCTTGCCACGTATGCTTCACGCTGTATTGAAAACGAGATTCTCATGCATCTCAGAAAGGTGAATAACACCCGCGTGGAGATGTCCTTTGATGAGCCGCTGTCTGTGGACTGGGACGGCAACGAGCTTACTCTCAGGGACGTGCTGGGAACCGAGCCCGATGACGTTTATGAGAATATAGAGTATGACGACGAAAAGCGATTTTTGCGAAACATAGTGGATACTCTGCCGGAAAAAGAAAAAAAGATGATGATGATGCGTTTTGGTCTTGACGGCGGAAAGAGCCATACTCAAAAACAGCTTGCCGATTCCATGGGAATATCCCAGTCATATATCAGCCGGCTTGAAAAAAGGATACTTTCAAAAATAAGAAATGAAATCGAAAGACATATTGCGTAAAACGATATGAGCATCATGAAAAATTATAAATAAAAAAAGATAAACTGAAACGGGCAGAGTAAATACTCTGCCCGTTTCAGTTTACTTTTATTCCTCTGCTGTTCTTCCTGTGAAGAGAAGACTGATGCACCAGATTGCCGCAAGACCTACAAGGCTGTATATGATTCTGGCGAAAACTGCGTCCTGACCGCCGCAAATCCATGCCACCAGATCAAATTTAAACAGACCGATAAGTCCCCAGTTAATGCCGCCGATTATTGAGAGTATCAGCGCTATGTTATTGACTATTTTCATTTTTATCACTCCAAAAATTAAAGTCACAGATAGTATTGCGCTGTCTGTGACTTTTTATTCCAAAATGAAAAATTTTTATTAAATTTTTGTAATCAGGACTTCACATTTGCCCTCAATCCTGTATTTTCCGTAGCCGGCAGGCACAAAGAAGCTGTCGCCCTTTTTCATGTTAGTGCCGTTAATGCTGCCGCTGCCGTTTATAACAAGTACATGGTTAAAGCTTTTTTCATCTGCTTCAAATTCGGCAGAAGTGCTGATGTCGTAATGCCATACCGTAAAAAGATCGCACTTTGTCAGCAAAGTGCTGATATATCCTCCCTTATCCTGCGGCTCGCCCATGGGCTTGCAGCCGTATTTAGGCGGTTTTGTTACGGATACGTCAACTGCTTTTTTTACGTGAAGCTCTCTCGGTTTTCCGTCGGCTCCGAGTCTTCCGTAATCGTAAACACGGTAAGTTGAGTTTGAATTCTGCTGAATCTCGGCAATCAGAGTGCCTTTACCGATAGCATGCACCGTACCTGCTTCTATGAAGAATAAGTCGCCTTTTTTGACCTTTACACTGTTGAGCACGTCAAGCAGGGTGTTGTCCTCAATTGCTTTTTTAAATTCTTCCGATGTGATTTCATTTTTAAAGCCGTAAATAAGGCTGGCGTCAGGAGTTGCGTCGAGTACGTACCAGATTTCTGTCTTACCGAACTCTCCCTCAACCCTCTGTGCATAATCGTTGTCGGGATGAACCTGAATTGACAAATTGTCCTTTGCGTCAATGAGTTTTATAAGCACCGGGAAATAGGGGAAGTCAAGACTGCGGGTGCCGACAACTTTTTCCTTGCCGAATTTTTCGATAATATTACCCAGCTCCTGACCGTTAAATTCTCCTCCGTCAACGGTGCTTTTGCCGTCTTTGTGGCAGGAAAGCATCCAGCCCTCGGCGATTTTGTCAAGCTCGCTCTGGAAACCGAAATCAGTCCTGAGCCTTTCGCCGCCCCATATGTAATCCTTGAGTACCGGTTTTAATTTAAGTATATCCATATTTTTTCAGCCTTTCGTCAGACATAATTTATTTAATTAATATAATAACAAATTTGTACTATACTTTCAATTAAAAATAGTGTAAAATATTACAGAATATTATCGTATCCTTTTATGGAGTTTTTGTTATGAATGTGCTTGATGTGCAAAATTTAACATTGTCTTTCGGAGAAAATACGCTTTTTTCCAACATATCTTTTGATATAAAGGACAAGGAGAAAGTAGGCTTTGTGGGTGTCAACGGTGCCGGAAAAACGTCCCTTTTTAAAATAATAACAGGCGAGTATTTGCCTGACAGCGGAAACTGTTTTATTTCAAAAAATGTAAAAATAGGCTATATGGAACAGCATACATGCTCTCAGGACAAAACCGTTTGGAATGAGCTTGTGTCAGTCTTTGACGACCTTATAGCCATGGAACGTGAGCTGGAGAGCGTGACTGCGGCTCTTGGTGAATCTGCCTCACAGGAGCTGATAGAAAAGCAGGATTTTCTTACTGAGGAATTTAACCGCCGCGGCGGACTTACGTATAAATCTATGACAAGATCAGCGCTTACCGGACTGGGATTTACGGAGGCGGAATTTGACAAACCTACCTCAAAACTCTCGGGTGGTCAGCGCTCAAAGCTGATACTTGCAAAGCTTCTTTTGTCGGACGCTGATTTTCTGTTGCTGGACGAGCCTACAAACCACCTTGATATAAGCGCAATACAGTGGCTTGAGGATTTCCTCAGGAATTTTAGCGGCGCATGCCTGGTTATAAGCCACGACAGATATTTTCTTGACAGAATAACCGATAAAACCATTGAGCTTGAAAATAAAAAAATACTCTCTTATACCGGCAATTACTCAACTTTTCTGAAAAAGAAAGAGGCACGCCAAAAGGCGATTGAGGACAAGTACAACAATGATATGAAGGAGATAGAGCGCCTTGAGGGTATCATTGCCCAACAGCGCCAGTGGAACAGGGAGAAGAATATAAAAACTGCCGAAAGTAAGGAAAAGGTGGTAGAGCGTATCAGGGCGCAGCTTGTTGTTCCTGAAAGTAAGGTACAGCGCATAAGATTTGATTTTACCCCCAAGTGTGTTTCGGGTGAGGACGTGCTGGATGTCGTCGACCTTAAAAAAAGCTTTAACGGAAAAGCCGTGTTTGAAGACGTATCGTTTAACGTAAAACGCGGCGAACGTGTCTTTTTACTGGGGGACAACGGCTGCGGCAAAACTACTCTGCTTAAAATACTTATGGGCGAGCTTTCACGTGACGACGGCACATTCAGGTTCGGAGCGTCACTTATGACAGGCTATTTTGACCAGGTTCAGTCAAATCTTGACCTTTCAAAAACAGTTATAGACGAGGTGTGGACTAATTTCCCCTATATGACCGAAACCAAGGTGAGAAACGCCCTTGCAGCATTTTTGTTTAAAGGCGACGAGGTGTACAGGAAACTTGAGGTTTGCTCAGGCGGCGAACGAGCAAGAGTTGCGCTTTTAAAGCTGATGCTGGGCGGATTTAATTTCCTGCTGCTTGATGAGCCTACAAACCATTTGGATGCCTTTTCCCGTGAGGAGCTTGAAAATACGCTGCTTGACTATCAGGGCACAATGCTCATTGTATCCCACGACAGATATTTTATAAATAAGCTTGCCACAAGGATAGTTGAGCTTACACCCTGCGGCTGTAATAATTTTTTGGGTAATTACGACGACTATGCAGAAAAAAGATATGTGCGTGAAGAGCAAAAAGCAGCCAAAGAAAAACCGGCGGTGAACGATTATAAGCTGAAAAAAGAGAGACAGAGTAATTTCAGAAAGCTGAAAACCAAACTCACCAAAACCGAAGCTGAGATAGAGGAAACAGAAAATAAAATTTCCGCTGTTGAGGAAGAGCTGTCGGGAGCACCGTATGAAAAACTTCTTGAACTTACCGAGGAGCTTAATGAGCTTACTAAAAGCAGGGATATGCTCTATGAACAGTGGGAAGATGTATCCTCACAGCTGGAGGAATATTCTGACTTGGCATAATTATCGCTTAACTTAATATAATCTTATATCTTATTTATATATCACAACTTTATGAAGAAAGGGGAGTACAATGGCGAAGGTAGTTGTTATCGGCGCCGGTGCGGCAGGTCTGATGTGCGCTGCTAAAAGCGCTCTTAAGGGTAATGACGTTACGGTAATTGAAAAGATGGACAGACCGGGCAGAAAGCTTATGATTACCGGCAAGGGCAGATGCAATGTAACGAATGCCTCGTTTGAGCTTAGCGAGCTTATAGAAAATGTCCCCACGAATCCGAGGTTTTTGTATTCCGCTTTTTCAAATTTTATGCCGTATGACACTATGGCGCTTTTTGAGGAGCTTGGAGTTCCGCTGAAAATAGAGAGGGGAAACCGAGTGTTTCCGCAAAGCGACAAGTCTGTGGATATAGTTGACGCGCTTGTGAGCTACTGCAAAAAGAGCGGAGCAAAGATTATTCACGCAAAAGCCAAAAACTTTGAGCTCAACGAAAACAGAATCATCTCCGTAGTGCTTGATGATAAGACGAAAATTCCCTGCGATTTTGTCGCCCTTTGTACCGGGGGCAAAAGTTATCCGCTGACAGGTTCAGACGGCGACGGATACGCTATGGCAAGGTCTGTCGGGCATACGGTCACAGCGCTTAAACCGAGTCTGGTGCCGCTGGTGTGTTCTGATAATTTTATACCTAAATTGCAGGGGCTTTCCCTTAAAAATGTCGCCGTAACACTGCTTGAAAACGGCAAAAAGATTTATTCCGATTTCGGAGAAATGATATTTACCCATTACGGCATAAGCGGTCCCGTGGTGCTTTCCGCCTCAAGCCATATAAAAAATATGGGCAAAAGCAGTTATAAGTTTACAATAGACCTTAAACCTGCGCTTGACGAGAATGTCCTTGACAAGCGCCTTCAGAGGGATTTTTCTCAGTTTTCAAATAAAGATTTTATAAATTCGTTAAATAAGCTGTTGCCTAAAAAGCTTATTCCTGTTATAGTTTTACTTAGCGGTATTCAGCCGTCGATTAAAGTTAATCAGATAACTAAACAGCAGCGGCTTTCACTTTTAAGGCTGATAAAGAATTTTACCGTAAATATCAGCGATTTCAGACCTATTGAGGAGGCAGTGGTTACTTCAGGCGGCGTAAGCGTCAGCGAAATTGACCCGAAAACTATGAAATCAAAGATAATTGATAATCTTTATTTTGCCGGGGAAATTATTGATGTAGATGCGTACACAGGAGGCTTTAACCTGCAAATAGCTTTTTCAACTGCTGTTTTGTGTGCTGAAAATATGAATTGATTTATTCTTAAAGGAGATTTTTGCATGATTAATGTTGCGATAGACGGACCGGCAGGCGCAGGCAAATCAACAATAGCCAAGGGCGCCGCCGCAAAGCTGGGGTATATTTATGTTGATACAGGAGCGCTTTACAGAACAGTTGCTCTGAGCGCTGTGAGAAACGGTGTTCTCGACGATACCGATAAAATAGTTGAAATGCTCGGCGATATCAAAGTGAAGCTTGGATTTGACGATGACGGCACGCAGTGCGTTTACCTTAACGGCGAGGATGTTTCCTCTCTTATACGTACTCCCGAAATTTCCATGGGCGCGTCTAAGGTCTCTGCAATTCCGCAGGTCAGGGAATTCCTGCTTGACCTTCAGAGAGATATTGCTAAGAATAATAACGTAATTATGGACGGCAGAGATATTGCCACGGCTGTTCTTCCTAACGCTAAGCCAAAAATCTTTCTTACTGCCACGGCAGAATGCAGAGCCCAAAGAAGATACAAGGAGCTTGTTGAAAAAGGTGAGAACGTAACATACGAGGATGTACTTGCGGATGTTAATCAGCGTGATTATCAGGATTCCCACCGTGAGATTGCACCGCTGAAACCTACGGACGAATCTATAATGGCTGATACAACAGGGATGATCCTTGAGGAATCAGTTGAAATGATAATCAATATTATTAAGGAGAATATTTAAGTGAAAGAGTTTGATTATTCAAAAGTAAAGCACTACAAAACATATGATTTTATCAAGGCGGTGTTCAGACCGCTTGTTAAACTGGTGTATAAGACTGAGTTTAAGGGGCTTGAAAATATCCCCTCAGATCGCACCGATTACATAGTTGCCATAAATCATACCTGTGCGCTTGACCCTGTTTTTGTAGCGTGTCCTAAAAAAGTTCCGGCTCTTCACTTTATGGCAAAGGCAGAGCTTTTTAAAAATCCCGTGTCTGCGTGGTTTATTACCCATATGTACGGCTTCCCTGTAAAAAGGGGAAAGGGCGATACCAGCGCCATTGACTACGGCATCAAGATAATTGAGGAAGGTCACGTAATGGCAATCTGCCCAGAAGGCAAGCGCATTAAGGACAAAAACGGCGTGCCTCAGAGAGCCAAGGCAGGCGTTGCCGTTATAGCCAAGGCGACAGGCTGCGACGTTTTGCCGGTTGCTATTTGCTGCGACGGCAAAATTAAAGCAGGTAAGAAGGTAACGGTGTCCTACGGCAAGATTATCACAAATTCCGAAATGGGACTCAATAAGGAAGAAGTGGGACCCCACGATATTAAAAATGCCGCAAACATGGTAATGGATAAAATCACCGAGCTTTGGGAGGCTGAAAAATAATTGATTAAACTTGCTAAAACAGCCGGATTCTGCTTCGGCGTTGACAGAGCGGTAAATCTTGTCTATGAGCTGGTGGAAAAGGGCGAAAAGGTGTGCACTCTCGGCCCGATAATCCATAACAGTCAGCTTGTGGCGGACCTTGAGTCCAAGGGCGTTAAGATTATCGACAATATCAGCGACTGCCCCGACGGATATACCGTTGTTATAAGAACCCACGGAGTGGAAAAGAATATAATCGACGCCGCAGATAAAGACGGTGTTAAGTACATTAACGCAACATGCCCCTTTGTGCTTAAGATTCATAAAATCGTATCTCAGCAGGATGATGACACAGTTACCCTAATTGCCGGGGATGAAAAACATCCCGAGGTTATGGGTATTCGCTCTTACTGCAGGGGCGAAAGCTATGTTTTCAACACTGCCGAAAAAATGGAAAAAATCTTAAATGAGCACAAACTTAGTGAAAAACAATCACTCATATGCGTGGCACAGACAACATTTTCATTAAAAGAATGGAAAAAATGCGAGAAAATATTAAAAAAACTATATACAAATTGCAGAATTTATAGTACAATATGTAATGCTACCGCTGACAGACAGCAGGAAGCTTCGTCTCTTTCCCGGGAGGCGGACGCTATGATAGTCATAGGTGGCAGACATTCATCAAATACTTGTAAGCTGAGAGACGTGTGCAGTGCAAACTCAGATACTTTCCTCATTGAAACGGCTGAGGAGCTCAGGGACATTGACCTTTCACCTTATAAAGTAATTGGTGTTACAGCCGGGGCGTCAACGCCGTCGGTTATTATTAAGGAGGTACTAAAAACCATGTCCGAAGAAAATATTGAAAAGGAAGTTGAAACAACTTCAGCCGTAACTGAAGAAGTTGTGGAGACAGCAGATACCGCTGATAAGGCCGATAAGGCTGCTGTCAAAGCATCTGCTGATGGTGAGGCAACCTTCGAAGAAATGCTTGAAGAATCATTCAGAGAAGACGAAAACAGCAAGGTAGTAAGAGGTACTGTTGTAAACATCACTCCCACAGAGGTATTCGTTGATGTTGACGGCAGAAAGCAGACCGGTGTAATCGCTCTTGCCGACCTCTCCTCAGAGCCGATTGACAATCCTGAGGACGCCGTTAAAATCGGTGATGTACTTGACCTTGTTATCATGAAAACTGATGACAGCGAAGGAGTGCTCAAGCTTTCCAAAAAGCTTGTTGACCAGTTTAAGGGCTGGGAGAATATAGTAGCTGCCAAGGAGTCCGATGAAGTATTGGAAGGTACCGTCATTTCTGTTGTTAAGGGTGGCGTTATCGTTGTATCCAAGGGAAGCCGCGTATTCATTCCTGCATCTCTTACGGGTGTTCCTCGCAATCAGGAACTTGATATTCTCAAGGGTACAACAGTGCGTTTCAAAGTTATTGACATCAATCCGGGACGCAGACGCGCAGTTGGTTCAATCAAAGTCGTTTTAAATGAGGAAAAGAAAGCAAAACAGGAGGCTCTGTGGGCTACTCTCGAAGAGGGACAGAAGCTCACCGGTACCGTTAAGTCACTTACAAGCTACGGCGCGTTTGTTGATATCGGCGGTATGGACGGCATGATTCATATCAGCGAGCTTTCATGGAACAGAATTAAGCATCCGTCAGAAATCGTTAAGGTAGGCGATGTTGTTGAGGTTACAATCAAGAAGCTTGACCAGGAGAATAAGAAAATCTCCCTCGGCTTCAAGAAGATTGAGGACAACCCATGGGAAATCCTTAAGCGTGATTATCCTGTTGGTACTGTATGCAAGGCTAAGATCGTAAGCATTGCTTCTTTCGGTGCTTTTGCCAACATTATCCCCGGTATTGACGGACTCATCCACATCAGCCAGATCTCATGGGAGAGAGTAAAGACTCCTGCTGATGTTCTTGCAGTTGGCGATGAGGTTGATGTTAAGATCATTGAAGTTGATTTTGACAGAAAGAGAGTTTCACTTTCTATGAAAGAGCTCATCGAAAAGCCGGAGGATACTATCAGCGTTTTAGCTGATGCCGCTGAGGATGAGGCTGACGAAACCGATTCAGAGGAAACTGCTGAATAATTGTTTTGCATAACTTAATATTTATTAAAATCCAAGCTGTTTATGCAGCTTGGATTTTTTGTTTTTATAGTTTATTAGCGGTAATAATATATATATCGGATATATACTTGATTTTGTTTAACATAATTTTTACTGAAAAACTACTTGGTTAAAATCTAATTTTAACATCCGTGTATTATCATCATAAATGTACGTGAGGTACAAATAATTATTGAGGTGAAAATATGATTAAAAAGAATGTTAAAAAATCAGTTGTTGCTATAATACTTTCAGCCTGCGTTGTCGCTACAGGTTTTTACGGCTGTACAAGCAGCAACAATCAGGATGATTCGTCGTCAAATCAGGCGGTTAGCGGCAGTATAACCGTTATTTCACGTGAGGACGGTTCGGGAACCCGTGACGCGTTTACCGAGCTTATCGGAGTTGTTGACGAGCAGGGCAATGACGCCACCACTCAAACTGCGGAAATAACCAATTCAACATCAGTTATGATGTCCACCGTAAGCGGTAACAAAAGGGCGATAGGCTACGTGTCCTTGGGCTCGCTTTCAGACGAGGTGAAGGCTGTCAGTGTTGACGGCGTTCCTGCCTCTGCCGAAACGGTAAAAGACGGCAGTTATAAACTTCAAAGACCTTTTAAGGTAGCTTATATTGACGATTCACTGTCAGAAATAGCCCGTGACTTTTTGGCGTTTGTTGTCAGCGCCGAGGGCGAGGCAATTATTGAAGAAGAAGGCTATATTTCCACGGAAACTCAGGAACACTATACACCGTCGGATATCAGTGGAACAGTTACTATAGCAGGTTCAACCTCTGTGGCTCCTGTTATGAACGTTCTTGCAGATAAATATAAGCAGCTCAACCCTTCAGCAAAAGTTGAAATACAGGAATCAGGTTCGTCTGCCGGCATTGAATCCGCCGTTCAGGGAGCAGTTGATATTGCCATGTCATCAAGAGAACTTGAAGAGGATGAGCTTGAGGTGCTCACGGATATGACAATAGCCATTGACGGAATTGCCGTAATAGTAAATAAGGAAAACAGCGTTGATAATTTCAGCACTGAGCAAATCAGGTCGATTTTTGCCGGCGATACAGTCAAGTGGGAAGAAGTAGAGTAAATGAAATTAAACAAATTTAAGGAAAATGCAATGCGCACAGTGTTTTTTCTGTGCGCCTGCGTGTCTGTGCTGGCGGTGGTAATGATATGCGTTTTCATATTCTCAAACGCTTTTCCTGCCGTTTCCGAGATAGGACTGGGCGATTTCCTGTTCGGCAGAGAGTGGAAGCCTAAGCAGGATATTTACGGGATTTTCCCCATGATTGTCGGCAGTATATATGTTACGGCGGGAGCAATAATAGTCGGCGTGCCTATAGGAATTTTTACAGCAGTGTTCATGACTTATTATTGTCCTGCTCCGCTTTATAAAATAATAAAGCCCATGGTAAATCTGCTTGCCTCTGTGCCGTCGATAGTTTACGGATTTTTCTGTCTGGTCGTTATTGTGCCGATTATTCAGGAACTTACAGAAACCAGCGGAAAGGGAATACTTACCGCTTCTATTTTGCTGGGAATAATGATTCTGCCGACCATCGTCAATACTTCGGAAACGTCACTCAGGTCTGTCAATACTCAGTATTTTGACGGGGCGCTGGCTCTTGGTGCAACAAAGGAGCGAGCCGTCTTTACTGCTGTAATGCCTGCCGCCGGTTCGGGAATACTCAGCGGAGTTATACTTGGTATAGGCAGAGCCGTGGGCGAAACTATGGCGGTGGTTATGATTGCCGGTAATCAGCCTATATTGCCGGAATCTATAACCTCTGGTGTAAGAACACTTACGGGTAATATAGTGCTTGAAATGGGATACGCCTC
The DNA here is from genome assembly GCA_019115455.1 of Candidatus Eubacterium faecigallinarum. GTDB lineage: Bacteria > Bacillota > Clostridia > Oscillospirales > Acutalibacteraceae > Eubacterium_R > Eubacterium_R faecigallinarum. The sequence goes on along the minus strand of DXDN01000008.1, from coordinate 75,524 downwards.
GGGTCTGCACAGGGAAGCTCTGATTGCTACGGCGGCGGTGCTGTTTGTTTTTATACTGATAATCAACCTGTGCTTTACTGCCGCAACAAGAAAAAAGGGGGACTGACGCTTGAAAAAATTCACAGAATATGTAAAGCATCCCGGTTCTCTGGTTACTTTAATACTGATACTGCTGAGTGCGGCAGTCACGATAGGCGCCGTATTGTTTATCATCGCATATATTCTGATTAACGGTATCCCTAATCTGAAATGGGAGATGTTTTCGCCGGAATATAACACCGACAATCTGTCAATGTTGCCGTCAATTATAAATACATTATATCTGACTTTCCTGACGCTTTTGATAGCTGTTCCGGTGGGCGTTTTTTCCGCCGTGTTTTTGGTGGAGTACGCAAAAAGCGGCAGTGTGTTTGTGAAAATAATCAGGATAACCAATGAAACGCTGGCAGGTATACCGTCAATTGTTTACGGACTTTTCGGTTTTCTGGCGTTTGTAATCGCAAGGGCATGGGGCTACTCGCTGATAGCCGGTGTGCTTACTCTTGCCATTATGGTGCTACCGGTTATTATAAGAACCACCGAGGAGTCAATAATGGCGGTTGACGCCTCTTACAGAGAGGGCTCTTACGGACTCGGAGCAGGTAAACTTCAAACAGTTTTTAAAATAGTGCTTCCGTCGGCAGTACCTGGCATACTTTCCGGCATAATACTGTCCACAGGAAGGATAGTCGGAGAAACGGCGGCGCTTATCTACACTGCCGGCACAGTTCCCGATGCGGCTGAAAAACTGACATCATCATCCAGAACATTGTCGGTACACCTTTACTGTCTGCTGAATGAGGGACTCCATACCGAAGAAGCGTATGCCACGGCGGTGGTGCTTTTACTGGTCGTTCTCATTATAAACGGTATATCAACTATGCTGGCAAAGAAAATTGCAAAATAACAGGTGACATATGAACAAATTTGAAATAGAAAATCTTGAATTATATTACGGTGATTTTAAAGCTATAAAAGGAATTAACCTGTCTATCCCCGAAAAAAAGATAACCGCCTTTATCGGACCCTCAGGCTGCGGAAAATCAACTGTTCTCAAAACGCTCAATAGAATGAACGACCTTGTGGACGGATGCAAAGTCAGCGGAAAAATTTTTTTTGACGGAGTCGATATTTATAAAAATATCGACGTGAATATCTTGAGAAAAAAGGTGGGTATGGTTTTTCAAAAGCCGAATCCCTTTCCCATGAGTATTTATGACAATATTGCTTACGGCCCCAGAACTCACGGTATCAGAAAGAGAAAGGAGCTCGACGCAATCGTTGAAAAATCTCTTAAACAGGCGGCGCTTTGGGATGAGGTTAAGGACAAGCTGAAAAAAAGCGCCCTGGCTCTTTCCGGCGGTCAGCAGCAAAGGCTCTGCATAGCAAGAGCGCTGGCTGTGTGTCCTGAAGTGATTCTTATGGACGAGCCCACGTCGGCGCTTGACCCCATTTCCACATCTAAAATCGAGGACCTTGTAACAGAGCTTAAAAAGGAATACACGATTATTATAGTTACTCACTCTATGCAGCAGGCGGCAAGAATTTCAGACAAAACGGCGTTTTTCCTGCTGGGTGAAGTGATAGAGTTTGATGATACAGAAAAATTATTTTCCGTGCCTCAGGATAAGCGCACGGAGGACTATATAACAGGCAGGTTTGGATAATGAGAAATAAATATGAGCATCAGCTTGAAAAACTTGATAACAGCCTTAACAGCATGTGCAAGCTTTGTGAGCAGGTGATAGAGTGTTCGGTGGAAGCGCTTTTTGTTGACGAAAAGGACGAGGAGCGATACAGGGATATGGTGCAGTCGGTTAATGAAACTGACAGGGAAATTGATAATCTTGAGGCGGAGATAGAAAGCATGTGCCTCAGACTGCTTTTACGTCAGCAGCCTGTAGCAGGGGATTTGAGGCGGATTTCAGCCGCTCTTAAAATGATATCGGATCTTGAAAGAATAGGCGACCAGGCTTCGGATATTACGGAGCTTACGGAATATATCAGGCACTGTAATCTTGAGCATAAGCTTCATCTTAAGGAGATGAGCCGTGTAGTTATCTGTATGGTAAATACCAGCATAGATTCATTTATCAGCGGCGATATGAACGACGCGGCGTCTGTTTTTGAAATGGACAACGTGGTGGACGAGCTTTTTGATAAGGTCAAGTCCGAACTGATTTCAATAATATCAAAGGACGATACCGACGCAGAGCTTTGCATTGACCTGCTTATGGTCGCTAAATATTTGGAACGAATTGCGGACCACGCTGAAAATATTGCCGAATGGGTGGAGTATTCCATAACAGGAGTTCATAAGAACGCAAAAATTTAATGAGCGCAAAGTTTATATAAAAGTTTATATATATGACATTGAATTTATTGGCTTAGTTTAATGAAAAAATAAAAATCACGGATTCGTAAATGAATCCGTGATTTTTTCAGCCGAATATTGAATTCATTAAATTCCTGTAAACCTCAGTGGGCTTTTGCTGGAATTTTTCTTTTATAACAACTGCCTGAGCCTCTGTGGGCACGTTGAGCGTCAGCACCATAAAGTCGCTGTCAACATCGCTTACGTGCAGCGTTATTTTGTATCCGCTTTCAGTCTTTTCAATGCTTACCTTGTTTTCCTTTTTGTTGATTTCAACCTCTGCCAGCTTGCTGACCATCTCGATACTTTTTTCTCGTATAGTCAGCGGCAAATCATTTTCAACTATATCCACAAGGAACCGGCAGTTGTCCGTTATGGACAGAGTGCCGTCGCTGTTTTCGATAATATGACCTTTTTTTACCATTTTTGATATAGCGTTTGACACTTCAAAATAATTGGCAATTTTGCCAGAAACAAGTGCGTCAATAATGTTCTGCGCCGTAATTTTTTTCTGGCAATTGGCAAGAATATAACATACGATAATTGTTATTGAAGAGCTTGAACGCAGACCGCCTTCTTCTATTCCGGCAGTAAAAGCGTCAAACTGAAGAGCAGGATTAAATTCCTTATCCATTTTATCACCGACTTTCAAGTTAAGATTATAACATATCTTTGTGCGGCTTGCAATCGTATATTATTTGTGCTATAAATATAATGAAAATATAAAAAGGAGATGTCAAAAATGACTGAAGTTACTAAAGATACAATTATAGGCGATATTCTTGACGCTTGCCCCGATGCGGCTCCTCTGTTTTTGGAAATCGGAATGCACTGCCTTGGCTGCCCTGCATCCCGCGGCGAAAGTGTTGAGCAGGCTTGCATGGTTCACGGAACAGATGCCGACGAGCTTGTAAAAAAGATTAACGCACTGCTTGCAGAATAATGGTTGGACTTTCCAAAAGATTAGATGCCGTTGCTTCCCTTGTAAAACCCGGTTGTGTTGTTGCCGATATCGGCACAGACCACGGCTATATCCCCGTATATCTTTATAAAGCGGGGATAATTAAGGGCGCAGTGGCATCTGATGTTAATGAGGGACCTTTATCCTCCTGCAAGGCGCTGATTGAGCAGGAGGGACTCGGCGAGCACATCAGCGTTCGCCTGTCGGACGGACTTGACAGCTTGTCGCCTGATGAGTACGACACGGTTATTATTGCCGGAATGGGGGGCGAGCTGATTGCAAAAATACTTTCACGCTGTTCCTGCCTTAAGGATAAGCATATTATTTTAAATCCTATGACTCACCCTGAACTTGCGAGAAAATTTCTTTACGATAACGGCTATGAGATACTCAATGATTTTATTGTCAGGGACGGCAGACATTACTACAGCGTGTTTGACGCACAGTATGCCGCAAAGTTTGAGAAGAGAACAGACGCTGATTATTTTCTGGGAAATATAAGCGACTTTTCAAACAGAGAGTATTTTGTGCATCTGTTAAACTATCTTAAAAATAAATCACGCGGCGGCACTGACTATTCAGAGGTCATAAAAGCCGTGGAGGAAAAAATATGACAACAGTAAAAAATATATACGATTACATAAATACCATTGCTCCTTTTGATACACAGGAGGAGTGGGACAACTCAGGCTTGATTATCGGCGACCTTAATAAAGAGGTGAAAACGGTTGTTCTCAGCCTTGACGGCACAAAGGAAACGGCAAAATTCGCCTCAGGCATAAATGCCGACCTGCTTTTAACCCACCACCCGCTTGTTTTCAAAGGCGTTAAGCAGATATTAAAAGGCTCAGCCGTTTACGAGCTTATAAAAAATGACGTTTGCGTTATCAGCGCCCACACCTGCTATGATAAGGCGCAGGGCGGTATTAACGATACTTTAGCCTCGCTTCTGGGACTTGAAAATACCGTTTCATCTCAGGACGGTTTTCTTGTAACGGGCGATTTGAAGCAGGAGATGAGCATTGACGACTTTGCTCAGTATGTGGAGGATACACTCGGCACTAAAGGGCTCAGGTATACCGACACCGAGAAACTTATAAAAAGAGTTTGCGTCGGCGGCGGAGCCTGCTCGGAGTTTATGTGGGACGTTATGGGCAAGGCTGACTGCTTTTTGACCGGAGATTTAAAATATCACGAAATGCTTGACCTGAGTGAGGCAGGTCTTGCCTGCATATCGGCAGGCCACTTTGAAACGGAAAATATGCCGTTTCTGAAACTTAAAGAAAGACTTGAAAAAGAATTTGCAGACGTGAGCTTCGTAGCTGCGCCTGTTGAAAATGTAGTTATGGATATCTGATTATGGCGCTGGACGGAATATTTTTATACCACTTAAAAAATGAAATATCTGAATTTGCTGTGGACAGCCGTGTTGATAAGATTCATCAGCCGTCACGTGACGAGATTGTTCTTACACTCAGGTCAAGACAGGGAAGCCGCAGACTGCTGATTTCCTGCAACGCCGATTCGGCGCGCATGCATTTTACCGACTTTCCGCCGGAAAATCCCGCAAAGCCCCCGATGTTTTGCCTCCTTTTGAGAAAAAGGCTTACGGGAGCGTGGATAACAGGTATCGAGCAGGAAGATTTGGAAAGAGTTATAAAAATCAATTTCTCCGGTACTGACGAGCTGGGGGATAAAACCTCCTACTGCCTTGTTGCTGAAATTATGGGAAAGTATTCCAATATAATCTTCCTTGATTCAAGCGGCAAGATAATTGACTCCGTAAAGCGTGTTGACGAGAGCAAATCTCATATCCGCTCAGTTTTGCCGGGGGTAAGCTACGTTTCACCCCCAAAGCAAGATAAGCTGAATATTTTTACCTGTGATATTCAGGAAATTAAAGATAAAATCAGCAGCAGTAACAAGGGAATTTATAAGGCAAGTATGAACACGATTAAAGGCGTGTCGCCGATTATTTGCAGGGAGCTTGAAAACGGGCTCACCATTGACGAGTTTAGGCAAAACGCCCTTAATCCAATGCCGACTGCGGTTATTACTGATACGCCCAAGGATTTTGCCTTTATGGATATCAAACAGTACGGCAGTCTTGCCACAATAAAGCATTATGAAAGCTTTTCACAACTGCTTGATTTCTTTTATTACGAGCGTGTGCGCCTTATGCGAATTAAAGCGAGAAGCGCAGACCTTTTTAAGAAAGTGACTACTCTTCAGGAAAGAGCTGTCAGGAAAGCCGCCGCCAGAGTTAAGGAACTTGAGGATTGCCGTGACAAGGAAACGTACAGAATATTCGGTGACCTTATTAACGCTAATCACTACCGGCTTGAAAAAGGCGCTCCTTTCTATGACCTTGAAAATTTTTACGACGGCAATAAAACGGTTCGTATACCTGCCGATGTTACTCTTACACCATCCCAAAACGCTCAGAAATATTATAAAGAGTACAGAAAAAAGCAGGTAGCTGAAAATAAGCTTTCCGATTTTATCTCCTATGCCAATGCCGAGGCGAGGTATTTTGAAACCGTGCTGGATGCCCTGTCAAGAGCAGAGACCGACAGCGAGATAACAGAGATAAAAAATGAGCTTTCCCAGCAGGGGTATATCAAGGTTCATCAGGACAAAAAGCGAGCCGCCAAAGCGCTCAAACCAATGCGGTTTAGAACCAGGGACGGCTTTACGGTCCTGGTGGGCAGAAATAATATTATGAACGATAAGCTGACGCTTAAAACCGCTAAAAATTATGACACCTGGTTTCACGTTCAAGACGCCGCCGGAAGCCATGTTATCTGCGAAACCTCCGGCGTTGAAATCACCGACGAGGCTATCCACGACTGTGCGGTTATTGCGGCATATTACAGCAAGGCGAGGGAATCGTCAAATGTTGCGGTGGACTATACGCTTATCAAAAATATAAAAAAACCAAACGGCGCAAAGCCTGGCTACGTTATCTACGATACGTACAAAACGGAGTTTGCAACGCCAACTCTTGAGGAAACGGAGAGCCTGAAAGATGAGTAATATTGCAGTAATTCTCGGCGCGGGAAACGGTACCAGAATGAAAAGCGAAAAAAGCAAGCTGTTAATGGAAATTGACGGCAGGACCGTTATAGAAAGAACAGTGGCGGCTTTTAGTGAAAATGAATTTGTTGACGAAATAATTGTTGTATGCCGTGAAAAGGACCTCGACGATTTTGAAAAGGTGCTTTCGGATTATGAGCTGTCATATTGTTTCGGCGGCGACACAAGACAGCAGAGCGTGCGCAATGCTGTGGAAACGATAGAAAACAGCGAGTGCGATCTGATTATTATTCACGACGGCGCAAGACCGCTTATTACTCAAAAAGAGATAACCGATACCATAGCCGCCGCCCATGATAAAGGAGCGGCAGCAGTGGGCGTTGCCGTCAAGGATACTATAAAAGTCGTTGACAGCAATATGAAGATTGTAGATACCCCTGACAGGTCGTCGCTGATATCAATACGCACTCCCCAGGTGTTTGATTTTTCGGTGTATAAAAAAGCTCTTGATTACGCTGTTAAACAGGGTGCCGATTATACAGATGACTGCCGCCTTATGGAAAATTACGGCAAGGAAGTATACGTCGTTTTGGGCGAATACTCCAACATAAAAATTACCACGCCGGAGGATTTGCCTGCGGCTCAGGGAATTTTGAGATTCAGAGGTGAAGAATCATGAGAATAGGCCACGGATACGATGTCCATAAACTTGTAGAAGGCAGAAAATGCATTATCGGCGGTGTTGAGATACCGTCGCCGCTGGGACTTTTGGGACACAGCGACGCCGACGTACTGCTTCATGCTGTTTCTGATGCACTTCTGGGTGCTTGTGCAATGGGGGATATCGGCCATCTTTTTCCCGATACTGACGACAAGTGGAAGGACGCCGACAGTCTTGAACTTCTTAAAGAGGTTGTACGCAGGGTTGAAGAAAAGGGCTACAGAATAGTCAATATTGATTCAACGATTCTTGCCCAAGTGCCGAAAATGGCTCCGTATATTACGGAAATGAGAAAGAATATTGCTCTTGCCTGCAATATCGGTGAGGATTTTGTTTCTGTCAAAGCAACCACTGAGGAGGGACTCGGCTTTACAGGAGCAAAGCAGGGTATTGCCGCCCATGCGGTGTGCCTTGTGGAAAATGACTGACTCACATTAATGTACATAACGGATACAGATTTATGAAATAAGGCTCTCTGATAATACATATAGTATCAGGGAGCTATATTTTTTAAATATTTTGTTAATACTCTTGACAAATGGAAAAATATTGCTACAATAATAAGTGTTAGCACTCAGGACAACAGAGTGCTAACTTTACGATGTAAATTATTTCAGAGGTGACATTTATGACTATTAAACCACTTGCTGACAGAGTTTTACTTAAATCTCTCGAGGCTGAGGAGACAACAAAGAGCGGACTTATTCTCGCAGCGTCCGCACAGGAAAAGCCTGAAATGAGCGAGGTTGTTGCAGTTGGTCCCGGTACTGAGGAAAATCCCATGACCGTCAAGGCAGGCGACAAGGTAATCATCAGCAAATATTCAGGTACTGAGGTAAAGCTTGACGGCGAGGAGTATACCATCACATCTGTAAAGGATATACTCGCAGTTGTTGAGTAATCGAAAGGAAGGTTGATATTTATGGCTAAAGATATTATTTTCGGTGAGGACGCCCGCAAGGCTCTTCAGGCAGGTATTGATAAGCTTGCCAATACAGTAAAAATCACTCTCGGCCCTAAGGGCAGAAACGTTGTTCTTGACAAGAAATACGGCGCTCCGCTTATCACAAACGACGGCGTTACTATCGCTAAAGAAATTGAACTTGAAAACTCATTCGAGAACATGGGCGCTCAGCTTGTAAAGGAAGTTTCTTCAAAAACAAATGACGATGCCGGCGACGGTACCACAACAGCAACTCTTCTTGCTCAGGCTCTTGTAAGAGAGGGTATGAAGAACGTTGCCGCTGGCGCAAACCCAATGGCTGTTAAAAACGGCATAAAAGCCGCTGTTGATGCAACAGTTGAAGCTGTTAAATCAAATTCACGCCAGGTAAAGGGCTCTGCCGATATTGCCAGAGTTGCCACCGTTTCAGCAGGAGACGAGACAATCGGCTCACTTATTGCCGACGCTATGGAAAAGGTTTCCTCCGACGGTGTTATCACTATCGAGGAGTCAAAGACTGCCGAGACAGTATGCGAGGTAGTAGAGGGCATGCAGTTTGACCGCGGTTATATTTCACCTTACATGGTAACAGATACCGACAAGATGGAAGCTGTTATCGACGACGCTATGATTCTTATTACAGACAAGAAGATTTCTTCTGTTCAGGATATTCTTCCTCTTCTTGAGTCAGTTCTCAAATCAGGTCAGAAACTTGTTATCGTAGCTGAGGATGTAGAGGGCGAAGCTCTCCAGACTATCCTTCTTAACAAACTGCGCGGCACATTTACCTGCGTATGCGTAAAGGCTCCCGGCTTCGGCGACAGAAGAAAGGAAATGCTTCAGGATATCGCTATCCTTACAGGCGGTCAGGTTATTACATCTGATATCGGTCTTGAGCTTAAGGATGCTACAATGGAAATGCTCGGTAAAGCACGCCAGGTAAAGGTAACAAAGGAGAACACCATTATTGTTGACGGCGCAGGCGATTCAGAAGAAATTAAGAACAGAGTAGGTCAGATAAAGACAGCTATTGAAAACAGCACTTCTGACTTTGACCGTGAGAAGCTTCAGGAAAGACTTGCTAAGCTTGCAGGCGGTGTTGCAGTTATCAAGGTCGGTGCAGCTACTGAGACTGAAATGAAAGAGAAGAAGCTTCGTATCGAGGACGCTCTTGCTGCTACTAAGGCAGCTGTTGAAGAGGGTATCGTTGCAGGCGGCGGCGTTGCTCTTATCAATGCTATTCCTGTCGTTGAAAAACTCCTTGACACAGAAGATTCTGATTTCAAGACAGGTGTTGCAATTGTTCTTAAGGCACTTGAGGAGCCTGTACGCCAGATTGCTCTTAATGCAGGTGAGGAAGGTTCTGTAATTGTTGACAAGATCAAGAATTCAGATAAAGTCGGCTATGGTCTCAATTTCGTTACAAACGAGTATTGCGATATGATTGAAGAGGGTATCGTTGACCCGGCAAAGGTTACACGTTCTGCTCTTCAGAACGCCGCTTCAGTTGCATCAATGGTACTTACCACTGAATCTCTTGTAACAGATATCAAAGACCCACAGGCAGATGCGGCTCAGGCAGCGGCTTTGGCAGCATCACAGGCTGGCGGAATGTATTAATAAATAATATACGTTATGCATTTAAAAATCCCGTTCGGTTGAACGGGATTTTTTTATACCCTTATTGTGAAGAGCGCTGTAAAATGTTATAATCAAAATATAAAAGCAGTTTGGCAATATATTTTAACTTGGCAGGTGATTGTATGACGCTTCAGGAAATAATTGACGCCAGTAATGATATAGTATTTTTCGGTGGGGCGGGTGTATCCACCGAAAGCGGAATACCTGATTTTCGCTCAGTGGACGGACTCTATAATCAGAAATATGATTATCCTCCTGAGGAGATACTTTCCCATACATTTTTTGTGAATAATACGGCGGAGTTTTATAAATTCTACCGTGATAAAATGCTTTGTCCGAATGCCAAGCCAAACGCCGCTCATTATAAGCTGGCACAGCTTGAAAAAGCCGGCAAGCTAAAAGCTGTTATCACCCAGAATATTGACGGACTTCACCAGGCGGCAGGCAGTAATAATGTCTACGAGCTTCACGGCTCCACTTTGAGAAATTACTGCACAGGCTGCGGCAAGTCGTTTTCGTTTGAATATATTTTAAATTCTGATGGCATACCGCTATGCGACGAGTGTTCGTCTGTTATAAAACCCGATGTGGTTCTTTACGAGGAGGCGCTTGACAGCGACACCATAAAGGGTGCCGTCAACGCAATTTCCAATGCGGATTGTCTTATTGTTGCCGGCACAAGCCTTACCGTTTATCCGGCGGCAGGATTTATAAGATACTTTAACGGAAAACATTTTGTTCTTATAAATATGGCAGAAACCCCTATGGATAATTCCGCCGACCTTGTTATTCACGGCAAAGTGGGCGAGGTATTATCTAAAATTAACGTGTGATTTTACAGGAGAAATTTATGGCAGTTATAGGGATTGATCTTGGAACAACTAATAGTCTTGCCACAGTATGGAAAGACGGAAAAAGCGTTCTTATTCCCAATTCGTTTAATGAGTATCTCACCCCGTCGGCAGTGGGCTTTGACGACGACGGCGAACTTCTTATAGGCAAGATTGCAAAGGAACGCCTTATATCCCACCCGAATAAAACAGCGGCGTCATTTAAATGCTTCATGGGCACGGGAAAGAAAATAAAGATTGACGGCAGGGAATTCAGCGCCGCTGAGTTATCCTCATTTATTCTTCGTCAGCTTAAACAGGACGCAGAAACTTTTCTCGGTGAAACGGTTGAAGAAGCAATCATCAGCGTGCCTGCTTACTTTAATGATAACGGCAGGAGCGCCGTAAAGCTTGCAGGGGAGCTGGCAGGGCTTAAAGTGGAACGAATAGTCAACGAGCCCAGCGCCGCCGCTCTTGCCTACAGAATGAGCGATGACAGCAGTGATACGTATCTTGTGTTTGATTTCGGCGGCGGAACCCTTGATGTTTCTGTTGTGGATATATTTGATTCGGTAATTGAAATTATTGCAGTAGCAGGTGACAATCATCTTGGCGGCGATGATTTTAATCTTGCAATAGCAAAATTTTTCTGTACTCAAAACGGCTTGGATTTTGAAATGCTTGAGCCGGAGCAAAGGGCAATTATACTCAAGCAGTCAGAGCAGTGCAAAATTTCACTGTCATCTAACAGCAGAGTGGGTATGATGGCAAGTATAGACGGCAGGGATTACTCCCTTGTGTTTGATAATAATACCCTTTTAAAAGCTGCTGCCCTGATTTTTGACAGAATAAAGGCGCCGATTGTAAAGGCACTCAACGATGCTGAAATGACGGTGAAAGATATTTCTGACGTAATTCTCGTAGGCGGCTCATCACGTATGCCCCTTGTGCAGAAATACCTTGAAGCTCTCTTCAAACGTGAGATAAAATGCTCTGTTTCACCCGATACAGCCGTCGCTTTGGGCGTAGGAGTGGTAACGGGAGTAAAAAGCAGAAACGCCGATATCAAGGACGTGGTTTTAACGGATATTTGTCCGTTCACTCTCGGAATTGATAATTATAACGATGAAGATCCGTACAGACCGTTGTTTTTCCCGCTTATTGAACGCAACACAACTCTTCCGGCAAGCGTCGAGCACGATTTTTGCACCTCTGTAGATAAACAGAAAAAGATTACCATAAGTATCGCACAGGGTGAAAAATATTATTTTGACAGCAATCTTAAACTCGGCGAAATCAGCGTAAGCGTTCCGCCTGCACCGGCAGGCAGGGAGGGAGTAACTGTCAGGCTTACATATGATATAAACGGCATCTTGCAGGTGGACGTTACTCGTATAGGTACGAACAAAACCAAGAGCAAAACGATTATCAGCAATAATACTCTGTCAGATGAAGAAATCAGAAAAAAGCTTGCAGAGCTGGAAAAACTGAAAATTCACCCCAGAAATAACGATGAGGTAAAATATCTGAACGCCAGAGCTCAACGGCTTTTTGAGGAGTCAAAAGCGGATACAAGAGCGCTGATACGAAGCAGACTGCAATATTTTAATTCAGTTGTGGAGTCACAGAATTTAAGAAAAATCAGAGAAGCCTCTGTGAATTTTTCAAAGTTTCTTGATATTATAGATTATACGGATAACGACCCGTTTTACGGAATTGAGGAGGAAGATTATGATTGACTGGAATCTTTTGGGGATTGAGCCTACGGATGATATTAGGGCAATTAAAAGCGCCTATGCTCTAAAGTCAAAGGAGTATCATCCCGAGGAACAGCCGGAAAAATTTCGTCAGCTTCACTCTTCGTATAAAGAAGCGGTTTCTTTGGCAAGAAAGAGAGGTAATACCTCCTCCGTTCCACCGCAAAGCAAGGCGCCAACAAAACCTAAAAGCAATATTCCCACCGAAAGTGACTTTGAAATTCCTGTCGATTCGGCAAATCAAAGTTCAGCTAAGACCGCACCTGATTTTGAATCGTCGCCCGACGAAATTTTTGATAAGATTGACGCAGAAGTCAAAAAGCAGAACAGCGAATATATCGTAGGAATCGACCGCCTTTTGAAAATGATTGATATGGCTTTTTCACAGAAGAATATTTTGAAGATCTCGTATGCGGTAAATGAGATTAAAGACAGCGAGGATTTTAAAAAATATAAGGATGACAGGCGGTTTCTCAGAGCGCTTTGCGATTATCTTAAATCAAAGAATTATACGCTTAAAACACTTACTTTTCTTTATAATCTTTACGACATTGACGGCGAATCAAACGGCGGCAGCGGCAAATATGACGAGTTGGCGGAAATAATCAATGAACAGGCTCAGATAGAGTCCTCGGGAAAAATTAAACGCAGAAATAAAATAATTAAAGCGGCAGCAATTACTGCAAGCGCCGCTGTGATAATTTTAAGACTGCTTATAAGCAATGATGTTTTCTAAGGTATTTAAACAAAATAATTGACTTTTTTAACCAAAAGTAATATAATAACCTACATAATATTAACACGTTGATGAGAACAGGTTTTGTTTATTCAGCTTTTTCAGAGAGCCGGCGGTTGATGCGAGCCGGTATTGCTTTAAACAAAATATCCTCTCTGAGTGGCTGCGCCGAACTAAAGTAAGCGCAGACGGTCTCCTCCGGTATCGGGATAGTGTATGTCAGTACATAAAGTGCGTTTTACGAATAAGAGTGGTACCGCGGTTATAATATCGTCTCTTTGCCTTTTGGCAAGGAGACTTTTTTGTTATATAAATTATGAGAAAGAGGGATTAAGATGTCAGATTTAACAGAAATTCGCTGGCACGGACGCGGAGGACAGGGCGCTAAGACAGCCGCTCTGCTTCTTGCTGATGCTGCGTTTAAGACGGGCTGCTATGTTCAGGGATTTCCTGAATACGGTCCGGAACGTATGGGTGCGCCTATTACCGCTTATAACCGAATAAGCAAAAAAGAGATTAGGGTTCATTCAAATATTTACGAGCCGGATTATGTTGTTGTGGTTGACAGCGGACTGCTGGACGTTGTCAATGTTACCGAAGGTCTTAAGGACACGGGGGCAATAGTTGTAAATACTCATAAATCTCCTGAATTTATAAGGAGCAAAATCCCTGGTTATAAGGGAAAGGTTTATACAATTGACGCCAGAAGGATATCTAAGGCATGCCTTGGAAAATATTTCCCCAATACGCCCATGTTGGCGGCAATAGTCAAGGTGTCGGGCGTTATGGATAAGGAAACTTTCTTTAACGAGATGCAAAATTCTTTTAATCATAAATTTTCTTCCAAGCCGGAGGTAATTGAGGGTAATATGAACGCCCTTAAAATGGCTTATGAAGAAGTGCAGCAGGAGGCTTGAAAATGAAATCAGATATTAATAAACTTCATCTTGATTGTTCGTGGCAGGACCTTACACTCGGAATGCAGATTTACGGCGAAAAGACCTCAGAATCCTTTAACACCGGCGAGTGGTCATCAATCAAGCCGCAGATTGACGAGGAAAAGTGCATCCATTGTCTTATGTGCGTTCCTGTTTGCCCGGACAGTTGTATTCCCGTAGTTGACGGCAAAAGAGGAGAATTTGACTACAATCACTGCAAAGGCTGCGGCATTTGCGTAAAAGCGTGCCACGTAGGCGCAATAACTATGGAGGGGGTAAAGTAATCTTATGGCAAGAAAAGACAGATTAAGCGGCAACGAGGCTGTTGCCGAGGCTTTAAGACAGATTAATCCGGACGTTATGGCGGCATTTCCTATCACTCCGTCCACAGAGATTCCCCAGTATTTTTCCAAGCTGGTGGCAAACGGTCAGGTTGACAGCGAGTTTATTCCTGTTGAGTCGGAGCATTCGGCAATGTCAGCAGTAATCGGCGCTGAATCAGCAGGCGCAAGAAGCGTAACTGCCACCTCTTCGGCAGGTATGGCGCTGATGTGGGAGGAACTTTACCTTGCTGCGTCAAACAGACTTCCCTGCGTTTTGACTTTAGTAAACAGAGCGCTCTCCGGTCCTATCAATATCAACTGCGACCACAGCGATTCTATGGGAGCAAGGGATTCGGGCTGGATTCAGATTTATGCCGAGAACAATCAGGAGGTCTATGACAACCTTTGTATGGCTTATCGTATTGCCGAGCACAAGGATGTTATGCTTCCGGTAATGGTTTGTCAGGACGGTTTTATAACTTCACATGCTGTGGAGAATATAGTTCTTAACGAGGACGATGAGGTAAAGAATTTTGTAGGCGAGTATTGCCCGGAAAATTCACTTCTTAATCCCGATTGCCCCATGGCAGTAGGTCCCTACAGCGTTACAAATTATTATTTTGAAGCAAAGAGAGCCCAGGCAGAGGCTTTAAAGAATGCCAAGCAGGTAACTCTTGATGTGGCTGAGGAGTATGCGAAGCTTACCGGCAGAAAATACGGACTCTTTGAAGAATACAGAATGGACGACGCTGAATATGCCGTTGTTATCATAGGTTCCGCAGCCGGCACTACTAAGGACGCTGTTGATTCTCTCAGAGAACAGGGCATCAAAGCAGGTCTTATTAAAATAAGACTTTTCCGCCCGTTCCCGGCTGATGAGATTGTTAAGGCGCTCAGCGGTGTAAAAGCCGTTGCGCTTATGGACAGAACCGAATCATATAACGATAACTGCGGACCAATCGGCTCAGAAGTCACAACTGCACTTTACAGAGCGAAATCAGATGTCCTTACTGTAAACTATGTTTACGGACTCGGCGGACGTGATGTTAAGGTGTCAGATATGGTTGGCGTTTATAAAGAACTTGAGAAAATTGCGCAGGACGGTAAGGTGGAAAATCCGTACCGCTATATGGGCGTCAGAGAGTAAGGAGGACGATTATGTATAATTTTAAAGAGTACGCAAGCAGAGAAGATCGTCTTGCAGGCGGCCACAGAATGTGCGCAGGCTGCGGCGGAACCATTGCAGTAAGAAATGTGCTTAAGGCGCTTAAACCAGGTGATAAAGCAGTAATCGGCAATGCAACGGGATGCCTTGAGGTTTCTACATTTATGTATCCTTATACAGCGTATAAGGACAGCTATATCCATAACGCTTTTGAAAATGCCGGTGCAACAATGTCAGGCGTTGAGGGAGCGTATAACGTTCTCAAAAGAAAAGGCAAGCTCGACGATACGTTCAAATTTATCACCTTCGGCGGCGATGGCGGTACTTACGATATCGGCTTTCAGTCCCTCAGCGGCGCTATGGAGCGCGGACACGATATGGTATATGTTTGCTACGATAACGGAGCTTATATGAATACAGGTATCCAGCGTTCTTCAGCAACTCCCATGTTTGCCGATACAACCACTACTCCTGTGGGCAGACAGTCAACCGGCAAGCCGCAGTACAGAAAAGATCTGGCGGCAATTATTGCCGAGCATCAGGTGCCGTATGTTGCTCAGACAACATTTGTGCAGAATTTCCGTGACCTTTACAGAAAGTCAGAAAAAGCAATCTATACAAAGGGCGCAGCATTTCTTAACATAATGGCGCCGTGCCCCAGAGGATGGAGATATCCTACTTATGATATAATGGAGATATGCAAGCTGGCGGTTGAAACCCGTTACTGGCCTCTGTTTGAAGTAGTGGACGGCAAGTGGATACTCAACTATGAGCCGAGAAATTATGTGCCTATTGAGGAATGGCTTGTTAAACAGGGCAGATTTAAGCATATGTTCAAGCCGGGCAACGAATGGATGATTGAAGCTTTCCAAAAAGAGGTTGACCGCCGCTGGTATGAGCTTCTTGAAAGATGCAGCGACTTCCGCGGAGCTTGATTTAATTAAGTGTAATACTCTATATACGTAAAAAACAGGACTGTTAAACACAGTCCTGTTTTGCGTTTTATTAAGATGTATAAAACAGCGCCTTGCTTTGGGATTTTGAATATCGGTATACGCTCATTTCAATACCAAGAGCAAGATATATGCATATTGACGATGACCCGCCGGCTGAGAAAAGCGGAAGAGTTATGCCGATTGTGGGAAGCAGGGAAAGCTCCATGCCGATATTAATAAATATTTGAGCAAAAAGCATTACCGTTATTCCGCTGCACATTAGGTAACCTACGTTATCCCTTGCTTTAAGTCCGGTAAAAAAGACCCTCATGGTAAGTATGAGCAGCAGGATAATAACAGCAATTGTGCCGATGTATCCGAATTCCTCGCCGGCAACTGACAGAATCATGTCGTTGTCGTTAACAGGAACGGCGCCGCTTTGGGTCATGCTTCCGTTTAAGAATCCCTCGCCGAACCATCCGCCGCTGCCTATAGCGATTTTACCGTTGGTTTGCTGATATAACGTGTCCTCATAAAGCTCCGGATAAAAAAGAGCCGTTATTCTCTCCCTCTGAAGACCGTTGATAATGTTGAGCTTCCACGCTGCGGCAAATCCGACAATCAGCGTGCATATGCCGGCAACAAAGTAGCCGATGTTTACCTTAGCGAAAAAAAGCATCCCGATAAACATCAAAAGGAAAACAAGAGCGGAACCGGCGTCGCCGGTGGCGATTACCAGCGCAATGGGTATCATTCCGTGAATAACAAGGGGAACAATTGTCTTGAGCCTGTTAATCTTGTCCTTAACCATATCAAGATGATATGAGAAAGAGATGATGAATCCCACCTTAAGAAGCTCGGACGACTGGAATGTGAATACTCCGAAATCAAGCCATGATCTTGCGTCTGGTCTGTCAGGATTGGCAGCCTGACCGAATACCAGCGTAACGAGCATTAGGAGTATACAGCCGCCTGCAATGATCGGCCATAGCTTTGAAATGATTTCATAGTCGATATTGCACAGAACAAGCGCAAGTACGATTCCGCCAAATACGGAAACGAGCATTGACCTGACGCCGCCTGATATCACTTGTCCGTCAGTGAGGCTTGAGTATGTAGCGCTGTATACCAGCGCAAGCCCGTATGCTGATGAAATCAGGGCAGTAATCAGTGTTACAAAATCAAGTCCGCCGAAAAAGCCTATTTTGTTTTGTTTGATTTTCATTATGTCTGCGGCACTGCCCTCCTTTGCGTTGTAAGTTACATATATTATATTAAAATATAGTTGCTTTTTCAAGTCAAGAGCAAAATTATGTCAACTTTGTTAAATTTAATACTTGGAATACATTTTTTCTTATGATATAATAGATTGACTAAAGAAGGGAGCGCTTTTATGCTTACTGATATTGAAATAGCCCAGCAGGCTAAGATGAAAAAAATTACAGAAATTGCTGAAAAACTCGGCATTGATGAAAACGATATCGAGCCTTACGGTCACTATAAAGCTAAAATTTCCGACAATGCTCTTAACAAATTGTCTGACAAGAAGAACGGCAAGCTTGTGCTTGTTACCGCAGTAAATCCCACCCCAGCCGGTGAGGGTAAAACCACAGTATCTATCGGACTCGGTCAGGGTATGGCAAAGATCGGCAAGAACGCTGTTATTGCCCTTCGTGAGCCGTCCCTCGGTCCCGTATTCGGCATAAAAGGCGGCGCAGCAGGAGGCGGATATTCCCAGGTTGTACCAATGGAGGATATCAATCTTCATTTCACAGGGGATATGCACGCAATCACCAGCGCAAACAACCTTATGTGCGCTATTCTTGACAATCATATCCAGCAGGGTAATGTACTGGGTATCGATCAGCGCCGTGTAATGATAAAGCGCTGTCTTGATATGAACGACCGTGCCCTGAGAAATATTGTTTGCTCACTGGGCGGCAAGCTTAACGGAATACCTCGTGAGGACCATTTTATTATTACAGTTGCTTCAGAGGTAATGGCAATACTCTGCCTTGCTGAGGATCTGTTCGACCTTAAAAAGAGGCTTGGAGATATTCTTGTTGCCTATACCTATGACGGCAAACCTGTTTATTGCCGTGATATCAAGGCAGACGGCGCTATGACTGTTTTGCTTAAGGACGCTATAAAGCCCAATCTCGTTCAGACTCTGGAAAACACCCCGGTTATTATGCACGGCGGTCCCTTTGCCAATATCGCTCACGGCTGTAATTCCATAAGAGCCACTAAGGCGGCTCTTAAACTCGGCGATTACTGTATTACTGAGGCAGGTTTCGGCTCTGACCTCGGCGCTGAGAAATTCCTTGATATAAAGTGCCGCTTTGCCGGCATCAAGCCGTCATGCATAGTTCTTGTTTCCACAGTCCGCTCAATGAAATATAACGGCGGCGTTGATAAGAGCATGCTCACTCAGGAGAATATGCAGGCGCTGGAAAAGGGCAGCGCAAACCTCGCAGCGCATATTGATAATCTTAAGAAGTTCGGCGTGCCGGTGGTTGTGGCAATAAATCATTTTTATGCCGATACTGACAGAGAAATCGAATTTGTAAAAAGCTTTTGTGAGAGCAGGGGAGCTGATTTCGCCGTTACAAAATGTTTTGCTGAAGGCGGCGAGGGTTCAAAGGAGCTTGCTCAGAAAGTTGCCGATGCCTGTGAGAAGGAAAACAATTTCCACTATCTTTACGACACTGATATGCCCCTTTATCAGAAGATAGAGACTATTGCCAGGGAAATATACGGCGCCGACGGAGTTGACTATACAAAAGAGGCGAAAAAGAGCCTTGATGAGTTTATTGCCCTTGGAGCTGACAACATGCCTGTGTGTATGGCTAAGACTCAGTACAGCCTTTCTGATGATCCGAAAGCCCTGGGAAGACCTGAGCATTTCAGAATCACCGTTTCCTCAGCCACTCTTTCTAACGGAGCAGGATTTGTTGTGTGCCAGACCGGCTCCATAATGACCATGCCGGGGCTTTCAAAGAATCCGGCGGCATACAGCATCGACATAGACGAAAACGGCAATACCGTAGGACTTTTCTGATGAAAGAGTATGTAACAAACAGCTATGAAGAAACAGTCGCACTGGGCGAAAGCGTAGCTAAAAAGCTGAAAAAGGGCAGCGTAGTTGCCTTCATAGGCGGCCTTGGTATGGGTAAAACGGCGTTTACTACAGGTTTGGCAAAAGGACTTGGCATTGACGCTGACGTGTCATCACCCACCTTTGCTATCTGTAACACTTATATCGGCAGTGAAAACACTCTTTACCACTTTGATATGTACCGTGTTGACGGATGGGACGACCTTTACTCAACGGGATTTTTTGATTTTCTCGACACCGGAGCGTATATGGCTGTGGAGTGGAGCGAGAATGTTTACGGTGCTCTCCCGGAGGATTCACTAATTGTTGAAATATCAAAGAAAGACGAAAACTCAAGGTTATTTAAAATTTATCTTAAATCAGAGGTTGAAGAATGATTTTGTCTGTTGATTCGTCCGCAGTTACGGCTTCCGCCGCTTTGACGGACGGTGACATTGTGATAAAAAATGAATTTATCAACGCAGGACTTACCCACAGCGAGACGCTTTTGCCCATGATAAAAAGGGTAATGCAGGGCAGAAGTTTCAGCGAGCTTGATGCCATTGCGGTTACGGCAGGTCCCGGTTCTTTTACAGGCGTCAGAATCGGAGTGGCTACGGTAAAAGGTCTTGCGTTTGAAAATGAAATTCCCTGTATCAGCGTATCCACGCTGGAGGCGATTGCCTATAATTTTACGGATAAAAATGCTGTTATATGCGCAGTAATGGACGCAAGGCGAATGCAGTTTTATAACGCACTTTTCCGTGCACAAGACGGTGTGATAACAAGACTGTGCGATGACAGATCTGTTTCCATAGATGTGCTCAGGCAGGAGCTTAAACAGTACAGTAACGTTATAATTGCCGGCGACGGCGCAGAGCTTTGCTATAACAATATCGGAATTGATAACGTAACTCTTGCTGACGAGGATGTTAGATATCAAAACGGTATCGGAGTGGCAAAGGCGGCGCTTAATAAAGAGAGAATTTCAGCTGCCGCACTTATGCCTGTTTATCTTAGGATGAGTCAGGCTGAGCGTGAGCTTAAGCTAAAAAAGAATAAATGAAAGTGAGAAAGAATATGATTGCTTTGGGTAGTGACCATGCAGGTTTCCCTCTTAAAGAGGAGATTAAGAAGTATCTTGATGAAAAAAATATCGAATATACCGACGTTGGCTGCTATTCGCCAGAGAGATTTGATTATGCGATTTCTGCTCAGAAAGCGTGCGACAAAGTGGTTTCAGGCGAGTGTGACAGAGCGATTCTCTGCTGCGGAACAGGAGTAGGAATATCCATGGCGGCAAATAAAGTCAGGGGTATACGTGCTTGCTGCTGCTCAGATTATTTCAGCGCAAAGTATACGCGTGCTCATAACGACGCTAATGTGCTCTGCCTGGGGGACCGTGTAGTCGGTGCAGGACTTGCCTGCGAGCTGGTGGAGGTCTTTTTGAATACTGAGTTTGAAGGCGGCAGACACCTTACTCGTGTTAATCAGATAATGGCTATCGAAAACGGAGAAAAGCTTTATTAATTTTTTATTGAATACAAACGCTGAATCGTTCGCATAAACATGTAACTACCGTGACAAATCTGCGGTCTCTTTAACAAGACAGGAGGAGTTATTTGAAAACGGCATTGATAACCGTTATAGTTGTTATAGCGGTTTTGATATTGATTACATTATTGATATGTGGCTTTATATTCAGTTATCTTATTTGTACAAAGCCGGTTTCACTTCCGGCTTTTGTTGTTCGTACTGTTGAGAGTTTTATGGCGGGTAACGAAATGCCTGATTCCTATGATGCGGATGCAGCAGTTGCTGAAGAAAAATTAAAATCCCTGCCTTTCGAGCATGTAACGCTAAAAGCGGATAATTCAGAGCGTATTAAAGGACATATCCTGCGACCCGATAATCCCAACGGCTGCGTTGTTATCGCCTGTCACGGCGCCAGAAGCAGCGCCATGGGTGAATTTTGCTTTATGATACCACATCTTTATAAACTTGGTTATACGCTTGTTTTGCCTGAGCATCGTGGCTGTGGCATCAGCGACGGAAAGTATATGGGCTACGGTACGCATGAGTCTGAGGACGGCATGAGGTGGCTTGAATATACCCAAAATAAGTTTAAAAACTATGATGTTTTTCTTCTGGGTGTTTCTATGGGCGCCGCCACGGTACTGATGATGAGCAATAAAGTAAAAGATACGAATGTCAGGGGCATTATAGCTGACTGTTCTTATACCAGCGCATGGGATGAATTTTCTTATCAGCTTAAAACTTCCTTTCATCTGCCTGCTTTTCCGCTACTTTATATATGCGATTTATATTGCAGGCTATTTGCCCATTATTCCTTTAAGGATGCTTCGCCTCTTGACTGCGTAAAGAAATCTTCAGTGCCTACGCTGTTTATTCACGGCGAAGATGATGATTTTGTGCCGTACTATATGCAGAAGATTTTATATGACAGCTGTTCGGCGCCAAAGGACATTCTTTCCGTAAGCGGAGCCGTTCATGCAAGAAGCTGTTATACAGCGCCAGAACTTTATATCAATAAAATAAATGACTTTATGATGAAATACAGAAAAACAGCTTTTAATTCATCCGTTGATTTTTGATGTTTTTGGGAGGTATAAATATGCTAAAAAAAGCAGCTAAATTTCTGTCACTTTTTGTTGCGGCTTCAATGGCTCTGACTCCGACAGGTCAGTACATAGCAAAAGTCGATGATTATTCGTCTTATTCCGGTGCTCCGCTTCAGTTTAAAAACGGCAAATTTAAAATACTTGTGCTGTCCGATATTCAGGATACCGACACACCTCAAAAGGAAACCACTGATTTAATCAATGCGGCGATTGACGCAACTCAGCCTGATTTTATTGCTCTGACGGGTGACAATATTGCCGGCTGGTGGAAAAATGTTGATAAAGCCGCCACTGAAAAAGCTGTCGACGCCGTGGCTCAGACGATAGACAGCAGGGGAATACCCTTTGCCCTGGTTTTCGGCAATCATGACCACGAGGGACTTTGCGACGAAAAAAACGCAATGAGCGAGGAGGAGGCTAAGGAGTTTATTTTATCCTGTTTCCAAAAGTATAAGACCTGCCTTGCCGTTGAAGGAGAGGAAATGACAGGCGTCGGTAATTATAACCTGCTTGTAAAAGACAGCAGCGGCGAGAAAGATATATTCAACCTGTGGTTTCTTGACTCTAATCCTTATACTCCCGAGGAAGAGGGGGGCGGTTACGGCTATGTCCACGAGGACCAGACAAAATGGTATCGCCAAACCTCCGATATTCTTAAAGAAAAAAACGGCGGCAAGCCAATGCCGTCACTGCTTTTTCAGCATATAGCCGTGCCTGAGGTTTACGAAATGTTTACCGAAGTGCCTAAATCAACCGCCGGTTCCGTTCGTGGAAACGGTATAAGAAGCGACAAGTATTATGTCATAAATCCTGATTATATTTATCAGGGTTCTCTTAACGAGGGACCGTGCCCTCCTGATGTCAACCACGGTCAGTTTGACAGCTGGGTAGAGCAGGGGGACATAATAGGCGCATTTTTCGGTCACGACCACGTCAACGATTTTGCCGGTGAATATAAAGGCATCAAATTAGTTGCCGCACCAGGAGTCGGATTTTATAGTTACGGGAACCATCACGGTGTGCGTACCATCACTCTTGATGAATCAGACCTTACAGATTTTGATTCACAGATACTTTTGTTTGAGGATCTGCTGGATTATAAGGTCAAAAACATTTATAAAGCAAATCACGGCTACTATGAGTATAAAACTGTATTTCTGCCGGTGCTTGCGGGTGGAGCTGCTGCTGTGAGTCTTATAAGTGCCGCAGTAGCATTTACAGTTAAAACCATAAGAAAAAGAAAGAAAAAATAACAAAAAATAGGAGCGGATATCCGCTCCTATTTTTTGTATTCTTATAAATTTATGACCATTTAAGTGCCTTGATGGAAAATCCGAGTGATGAATCAAGACGGTTTTTCTGGATAATTGCAATTACCTGTTTTTTGTTACAGCCTGTTACGCTTGCGGTAACCTTGTAGTAATTGTTATTACCAAGATCCTCAATCTTTTTAATGGTAACTGACTGAACCTTCGGAGTGTAATTTGAAATTACAAAAGTGTCGTTGCTCTTTTTATATTCGATAGGAGCATCGGCTTTATTAGCTGATGTGTTACAATTGTCTTTGAAATTAATAACGGTTTGTCCGTAGTATTTGAAAAGATTAAGAACCACCGGGCTTGCCGGATAAACATTTCTTGAACTTCCGTCACGCTCAGCCATCCAAACAGCAGTGTGAACAGCAATTTCCATGGGTACGCCGTCAGAGTTTTCGTAATTTGCAAGGTAGAGGTACGGAACCTCAAGCATTGATTTAATAATATTCTGGTCGTTAACAGAGAAGTTTACCTGCTTGCCTGTATCCGAAGTTTTCGGAACTGTATCATCTCCCTCAAATTCTGTTGTGCCAGGAGATTCTGTATAAGGAACATCTTTCTTGGTGGTTCCGGTGGCTTTAGGAGCTGTAGTGGTGGTATTGTTTCCTGATTCGTCTTCGTCTGAATCATCTTTATTATTGTTGCTGTTGCCTGAAGAGCCGCTGCTAACAAGGAATTTTTTGTCTTCCTGAGGGTTACCGTCAGCGTCAAGGGGAATTGCATAGGTGTTGCCGTTTTTATCAGTTTCGTATACGACTGCAACCTGAGTAGTTACGGGGTTTCCGTTTTCGTCGGTAACAGTTTCGCCGTTTTCGTCAGTTACTTCCTGGGATTCAAATCCGAACTCGTTGTTGCTGTCCTCCAGCCCTGACTCAGAATAATCCTCTTCGCCGTTTTTGTTGGAACAAGCAGCGAAAACACCTGATACGATAACTGCAAGAGCTAACATTAATACTAAAATTTTTTTCAAGTATGTACACCTCTTTCTTGAGATATAAACGTATATATAAATTATATATTTTTTTCATAAAAAGTAAAGGGAAATATATAAAAATGAACAAATAATTAACTCATTATTCATACTATTTACATAAATTAAGATTGATGATATGCTTTACTATAAAGAAATGCAGGTGAAAAAATGAAAAATGCAACACGTCTTGCAGTGTGCGGCATATCAACGGCGCTTTGTGTTGTTCTGCTTTTTTTCGGCGGAGCGTCGTTCTTTTTGGCCTATGCAATGCCTATGCTGGCAGGAATGTTTATGATAATGCTTAAAAGTTCCTTCGGCGCTTCGGCGGCATGGACTACCTATGTCAGCACCTCGGTGCTGTCGTTTCTTCTGGTGGCTGACCGTGAGTGTGTGCTGATGTACATAATGTTTTTCGGGTTTTATCCGATTATCCAAAGCTCCGTTAACCGAATCAAAATGAAAGCGGTTCAGTGGGTAGTAAAGCTTTTGCTTTTCAACGTGCTTGTCTTTCTTGTTCAGTTAATACTTGTTTATGTGTTTGGTATTCCTTTTCTTGAAGAGGGAGAGGGCAGATGGCTCATATTATTATTTGTGGCGCTGATGAACGTATTGTTTGTATTATATGATATAATACTTTCAAAACTCACCGCAATTTATATCGAAAAGCTTGAAAGCCGAATAAAAAAGTATTTTAAGTAAATACAATATAATATTGCTAAAAATAAAAGTCACGGATTTTTCCGTGACTTTTGATTTATATAAATTAAATTATGACTGTTTTTGCTTGAGTTTAGCAATCATCATTCTGGCGGCTTTATATATGTCGCCGCAGCCAAGCGTTATTACAAGGTCGCCAGGCTGAGCGTTTGCAAGCACGTAATCGCTGATTTCTTCAAATGTGTCAAGCTGAACACAGCCGGGAATCTTGTCCGCCAAATCCTTTGCCTTTATGCCGATTGTGTTTATCTCCCTGCTGCCCATAATTGCAGAAACAACGCATTTGTCGGGAATTTGCAATACTTCGGCAAAATCGTCGAGAAGTGTAGCCGTTCTTGAAAAGGTGAAGGGCTGGTGAACTGCCCAAACGTGATTGTATCCCATTTTCATAGCGGCTTCAAGAGTTACCCTGAGCTCGGTGGGATGGTGGGCATAGTCGTCGGCAAATGTTATTCCGTTATATTCGCCCAAAAGTTCAAAACGGCGTGACGCTCCGCCGAAATCGTAAAGCCCTTTGCAAATGCTTTCAACGTCAGCTCCGCTTTCGTATGCCGCCACAAAGGCACACAGAGAGTTAAGAATGTTGTGCTCTCCGGGTACGGAAAGCGTTACTGACGCAACAAATTCTCCGTTGTGATAGGCGTCATAATAAGACCTGAAACCGCCCGGAACATTGATGTTTTTCGCTGTCCACTCGTTCTTGTCGCTTTTACCGATGCTTATTAACTTTTTACCCTCAATACCGCTTATGGCGTCAACAGTATTTTCGTCGTCACCGTTAAAAATGATTGTTTTCGTTGTCTTTTCAGCAAACTCTCTGAAAGATTTTTTAATATTATCAAGGTTTTTGAAAAAGTCAAGATGATCCTCGTCAATATTGAGAATAACTGCAATATCGGGATTCATCTTTAAAAATGTGTTGTTGAATTCGCAGCTTTCACACACAAAATTCTGGCTGTGACCATATCTTCCGTAAGCGTCAATGAGCGGCAGTTTGCCGCCTATTACGGCACTGGGATCAAGTCCCGCCTCCATAAGTATCTGAGTAATCATGGAGGTGGTTGTAGTCTTTCCGTGGGTGCCGCATACACCTATGCAGTTTGAGAAAATTCTGCTCATAGCGCCCAAAAGCTCCGCCCTTTCAAAGCAGGGGAAATGCTCCTTGGCATATTCAAGTTCCTCGTTGCCTTTTAAAATAGCGTTTGTATATATAACAAGCTCAATGTCATCCGTAAGATTTTCACGAACCTGTCCGAGATATACCTTTGCGCCTTCTTTTTCAATTTTTCTGAAGGTCTCGGTGTCGTTGTTGTCAGAGCCTGAAACGTCGTAACCCAGGGAAATAAGAATTTCCGCCAGCGGGCACATGCCTGAACCGCCGATTCCGATAAAATGTACTCTTTTTACTTTTTTTAAAATATCATCTATATTCATCAGAGAAGCCTCCGTAAAACTTATTTTATATATTATACTACTTTTTCGGCTGAAAATAAACAGCAACTTAACATTAACTAATATTTTTTTCATTCATAGTATGTAGGGACAGTTTACAAAATACGTAGAAGTTATTTTTCTGCTGAAACTGAGGTGCTATCAATGAAATTAAATACATTTAATATTCCTTATCTTACTGACGAAAGACTCAGCTACGCTGCCGAGTATCTCAAGGATAAGGGATATACTTATGCCGACGATTTATCGCAGGCAGATTTTGTTATTCTTCCGATACCTGCAAAGGATTATATGTTCGACGGTCTGGAGGGTAAAGCTGTGTTCTACGGCATGGGAAACCACAGGGGATTTGATTATAACAAGATAAAATCTTTTTTACTTGAAAACGCATTTCTTACCAGCGAGGGAGCAATTGCGCTTTATAAGGAAAATTCAAATATGTCAATCTATAATTCCAAGGTCCTTATCACAGGCTACGGCAGGATAGGTCAGGCTCTCCACAGAGCGCTGGCGGCGCTGGGTGCTGATGTTACGATATGCTCTCGCAGTAAGGAGAGCACAGCGCTGAGCGTTTATAACGGAGCAAGACACATAACTTTTGACGAACTTTCGATAAAAAACAATTATGATATTGTGTTTAATACCGTTCCCCATATAGTTTTTACAAAGGCGGAGCTTGATGCGCTTGACAGCAACGCTACGCTTATTGACCTGGCTTCATTTCCGGGCGGAGTTGATACGCTCTATGCAAAATCAAAGGGCGTAAAACTCATTGACGGAAGAAAACTTCCGTCACGCTACAGCGAAAAGTCGGCAGGATACCTTATAGGCAAAACTATACATCAAATTATTAAGGAGGATTTTTCTTGAATATAGGTTATTGTCTGACGGGTTCTTTCTGCACTTTTGAAAAATCCGTCAAAACTTTGGAAGATCTTGTTAAATCCGGCCATAACGTTACGCCGATAATGAGTGAAAACGCATATTCAACGGATACCAGATTCGGTGACGCCGTTGATTTTCAGAATAAACTTATTGAGATAACAGGCAACAGCATAATCCATACTATAGAACAGGCGGAGCCGATAGGTCCCAAAAAAATGTTCGACGTGCTTGCAATTGTTCCGTGCACCGGCAACACGCTTGCAAAGCTTGCAAACGGTATCACAGACACTTCTGTTACCATGGCGGCAAAAAGTCATTTGAGAAACTCAAGACCTGTTGTTATAGGTATTTCAACCAACGACGCTCTGGGAGCCGCAGCTAAAAATATCGGCACTCTTCTTAACTATAAAAATTACTATTTTGTTCCGTTTGGTATGGATAATTGCTATATGAAACCCAAATCAATGGTGTGCGATTTTGAACAGGTAAAGGACACCATTGAAAAAGCCGAAAAAGGTGAGGAAATTATTAAAAAAATATATTGACTTTTCACCTTTTATTATATATATTTAGAACTATGACATACAGTTATGCTGTTTGTTAAATCGTGTAAGCCGGCATTACGGCTGGAATGAGGATGTGTATATTGGAAAAGTTAATAGATCTCAGAAACATTACTGTAAA
Organism: Candidatus Eubacterium faecigallinarum; assembly: GCA_019115455.1. Classification (GTDB taxonomy): domain Bacteria; phylum Bacillota; class Clostridia; order Oscillospirales; family Acutalibacteraceae; genus Eubacterium_R; species Eubacterium_R faecigallinarum. The sequence goes on along the minus strand of DXDN01000008.1, from coordinate 47,359 downwards.
ATACGGCGATAATGTCGTTCTTGACAAACTAAATCTTTATATAAACAAAAAAGAGTTTATAACACTGCTCGGTCCTTCAGGCTGCGGAAAAACAACCACTCTGCGTTGTATTGCAGGATTTATCGACCCTGACGAAGGTGACATAATTTTTGAAGGAAAGAAGATAAACGGCGTTCCACCTCACAAAAGAAAGGTGAACACCATTTTTCAGCGTTATGCTCTTTTTTCTCATTTAAATGTTTATGAAAATATCGCCTTTGGTCCGCAGTTACAGAAAAAGTCCACCGAGGAAATCAGAAAAACGGTGGCTCAAATGCTGGAGCTTGTAAATCTTAAGGGATTTGAAAAGCGCAGTATCGACTCGCTTTCCGGCGGTCAGCAGCAGCGTGTGGCTATTGCCCGTGCTCTTGCTAATAATCCCCACGTTCTTTTGCTTGACGAGCCTTTGGGAGCTCTTGACCTGAAACTCAGAAAGGATATGCAAAAAGAGCTTAAAGCTATCCAGAAAAGGCTTGGAATCACCTTTATCTACGTTACCCACGACCAGGAAGAGGCACTGTCGATGTCTGATACAGTTGTGGTTATGGATAAGGGTAAGATTCAGCAGATAGGTACGCCGGAGGATATTTATAACGAGCCTGTCAATGCGTTTGTAGCGGACTTCATCGGCGAATCAAATATAGTAGACGCCGTTATGCTCAGGGACTATGTTGTGTCCTTCGGCGGCGTAACCTTTGAGTGCCTTGATTCGGGCTTTGGTGAAAATACCTTTGTAGAGGCGGTTGTTCGCCCGGAGGATATAAAAATTGTTGAGCCGGGAGCAAAAGCTTCTCTTACCGGCAAGATTACCAGCGTTACATTCAAAGGCGTTCATTTTGAAATTCTTGTTGACGTCGGCGGATTTATCTGGATGATTCAGACCACTGAGGAGAATCATAAGGTCGGCGAAGAAATAGGAATGTATATCGAGCCCGACGCAATTCACATAATGAACAGAAGTGAGTACAGCGGCGAGTTCGGCGACTACTCATCATTCTCCGACGAAATGGACCACATCTCCGACGCTTCTTATAACTGGGAGGACGGCGAGGATGAATAGAAATAAGCTTTTGGACAAGCCGTATCTTGTCTGGGCGCTGCTTTTCATAATAGTTCCGCTCATAATGGTCGCTTACTATGCGTTCACTGACAGAACAGGCGCCTTTTCCCTTAGCAGCGTGTCCCAGATACCGTCCTATATCCCGACGATACTTTTGTCAGTGCTTTACGGCTTGGCGGCAACTGTTATCTGCCTTGTGCTGGGGTATCCCTTTGCGTATATTTTTTCAAAATTCAGCGTCAGCAGACAGCGTATGATGGTTCTTCTTGTTATGCTTCCCATGTGGATGAATTTCCTTATAAGAACCTATAGCTGGATGACGATACTCGGTGATACGGGCATCATCAATACAATATTGACAAAGCTCGGTTTTGAGCCTCTGGGCCTTATCAATACCGGCGGCGCAGTAATACTCGGCATGGTTTATAACTTCCTGCCGTATATGATACTGCCCATATATTCCGTAATGTCCAAAATGGATAATTCACTTATTGAGGCAGCGGAAGATCTTGGCTCAAATAAATTTCAGGTAATGCGCAGGGTTGTTCTGCCGCTTTCAAAGCCGGGAGTTCTCAGCGGAATCACTATGGTGTTCGTGCCCTGTGTTTCCACTTTCTATATTACTCAGAAATTGGGCGGCGGTCAGATTGTTCTTATCGGCGACGTTATTGAAACCCAGTTTCAGAGCGCCAACAACTATAATCTCGGTGCGGCGCTTTCCTTTGTTTTGATGATACTGATTCTAATTTGTCTTGGCGTTATGAACTATTTCGGCGCTGATGATAATAATGACGGAGGTGTTGTAATATGAAGAAAAAAACTTCCGTAGTTTCAGGCATCTATATTGCCCTTATCTTTATATTTTTGTATGCGCCCATCGCTGTTATGATGTTGTTTTCTTTTAATTCAACGGCGAGTACGTATACATTCAGCGGACTTTCCCTTCACTGGTACAGGGAAATGTTCAGCGACGCTGCCGCAATGAATTCGCTTAAGAATACAGTTATTCTTGCGCTTGCCACAGCCGTGGCGGCGTCCGTTATCGGACTGCTTGCCTCCATAGGGCTTTTTAACTCAAAAAACCGACTTTATAAAAGAGCTATGATGACGGCGACTAACATACCGATGATGAATCCTGAAATCGTTACCGGTATTGCCATGATGCTTCTTTTTGTATTCGCCGGTACACTTGTTAATAAAAGTGACGTGCTGGGATTTTGGACTCTTCTTATAGCCCATGTTACATTTGCACTGCCGTATGTTATTCTTAACGTAATGCCAAAATTAAAGCAGTTTGATATGCATGTGTACGAAGCGGCTCTTGACCTTGGATGCAAGCCTGCAAAGGCATTTTTCAAGGTGGTTATGCCGGAGATAGTAACGGGCATTATAACCGGTTTTGTAATGAGCTTTACGCTTTCTCTTGATGATTTCATTATTAGCTATTTTACAAACGGACCGAGTTTTCAGACTCTTCCTATTTATATTTTCTCCATGACCAAAAAAAGAGTTAAGCCAGATATGTTTGCGCTTTCAACTCTTATGTTCGTGGTTATTCTGGTGCTTCTTATTTTGATGAATATTGCTCAGAACAAAGCAGCGAGAAAGGGTAAGCGTGAGGCAAAATGAAAAAACTTATCTCGGTTGCTCTGAGCGCTATATTGTGTATCTGCGCTTTTCCGCTTACTTCATATGCCCAGGACGAATATTTTACCGATGAACAGATAGAGTATTACAGTTCCCTGGGTTTGCAGGGAACTACGGTGAATGTCTATAACTGGGGCGAGTATATTTCTGACGGAAGCGAAGGCACAATGGACGTTGTAAGCGAGTTTGAAAGACTTACCGGTGCCAAGGTCAACTATACTAATTTTGAGTCTAATGAAAATATGTACTCAAAACTTGCCGGCGGCGGCGTATCATATGATGTAATAGTACCCAGCGATTATATGATCGACAGGCTTATTGATGAGGATATGCTTCTGCCGCTTGATTATGATAATATCCCGAATATGAAATATATAGCAGAGGAGTATCAGCATCTTTATTATGACCCTGACCAGCTTTACACCGTCTGCTACAATATCGGCACAACAATTCTGATTTACAACAAAACGCTTGTTGACGAAGAGCCTGACAGCTGGAGCGTTCTTTGGGACGAACAGTATAAGGACAAGGTGCTGATGTTTAACAATTCAAGAGACGCCTTTGCCATCGCCCAGGCGATGCTTGGACAGGATTTTAATACCACTTCGGAGCAGGATTGGGTGGATTGCGCCCAGCTTCTTGCCCAGCAAAAGGATAACACGAATCCTGTTTATGTAATGGACGAGGTGTTCAATCTTATGGAAAGCGGAGAATATGCTTTTGCAGTTTATTATGCCGGCGACTATCTGCTTATGGCTGAAAATAATCCTGATCTCGGATACTGCTTCCCAAAGGAAGGCGTGAATTTCTTTTACGACGCTTTTTGCATACCCACATGTGCTCAGAATAAAAAGGGCGGGGAAGCGTTCATCAATTTTATGCACGAGCCTCAGGTGGCATATGAAAATTCTGAGTATATCTACTACCGCTCACCTAATATAACTGTTGAAAATAATGAGGACAGTTCTCTTTACGGCAGCGAAGTAATCTACAACACGGATGATGTTAAATCGCAGTCTTTTAAAAACCTGCCGCAAAATATCATTGAGCTTGAGAATAATCTCTGGACTCAGGTGAAAAGCGGTAAGCTGTCGGCTGACAGCCAGGAGCAAAACAGGAAAATTTATATTGAATGCGCAGTAATCGGCGCAGCAGCTGTAGTAGTTATAATTGCAAAACTTATTTCAAATTCAAAAAAGAAAAAAGAACAGGATCTGAGTGATTTATATGATTAAAGCAGCATTGTTTGATCTGGACGGCACACTGGTAAATTCTGTCGATGACCTCGGCAGAGCAACGGATTACGTGCTTGAGTCATACTCAATCAGCCCTAAATGGACAAAAGAGGATTATATTTCCTTTGTGGGAAACGGAGCCAAAAAGCTTCTTGACAGAGCCTTTGAGCATAAGCTCAGCGAGCAGGAGCTTAATAAAGCTCTTGATTTGTTCCGTAAAAAGTACAACGAGATACTTCTTGATAACGCTTTTGTGTACGACGGAATCAAAGACGCCCTTGACAAAATAAAAGAAATGGGTGTTAAGCTTGGCGTAGTTACCAATAAGCCGCATGAATCCGCTGTTAAAATGGTTGAAACGCTTTTCGGCAAGGATTATTTTGACGTTGTTGTAGGAGCTACTGAGGATAAACCGAAAAAGCCCGATCCCTATATGCCCCGAACAGCTCTTGAAAGCCTTGGTGTATCGGCTGACGACGCTATTTTCTTCGGTGACAGTGACGTGGATATCTACACCGCCAAAAATGCTGGTATAGAAAGTGTCGGTTGTTCCTGGGGATTTCGTAGTTTTGAGTGTTTGTTTTCAGCGTCTCCGTCGGTTATAATTGACAGTCCCGACTATATTCCAAAACTTTTTTAAACTAATTTTAAAAAAGTGTTGACAAATGGCGTTTGCTTTGTTATAATTCTTTACGTTGACGCGAGAGTGGCGGAATCGGCAGACGCGCACGTTTGAGGGGCGTGTGGGGCGACTCGTACGGGTTCAAGTCCCGTCTCTCGCACCAAAAACGGTATGTATCCATTTGGATACATACCGTTTTTTATGTGAATGACATGTTCGCTTGAATCCGTCTTTATCGGGGGCCCAAAAAAGTCGAAAGACTTTTTGGGGAGAGGAAAAACCAATGCAGTGATCTTTAAATACTTGCGCGCAAGTATTTTCGATTACGGAATTTGTTTTGACGAAAGTCCCGTCTCGCACCAAAAACAGCTTAATTCCATTTGGAGTTAGGCTGTTTTTTTATTATCCGAAAAGAGTAAAACGGCGGTTCTTATTCTGGAACGTCGTTTTGTTATATTAAATATTTTCTTGTTGACGAAACAAACTATTGATGATATACTGTAAATTGCCAAACAAAACCGAATATTTTGACATTGTAAAAGTGTGTATTTTTATGTTTTTGATAAAAATGCATACTCTGTTTCCGCATGCTTTTATAATGTCATGTCGGTTTTGTTTGGCGACAGTTGGAGCTATGCGTTTTTTATGCGCGGCTTCGGCTGCGCATTTTTTTATTTAGAGGGGGAGTTAAATAAAATTAGTATCACTATAAACTGTCATGTTAAGTGATGTAAGCAAATAGTATTTAGATTTATTGTACTAAATTTCTTAAAGTTTGCAGAAGTTTTGGAAGAAAATTATTTTAAAAGAAATATGAAGGAGAAATATGAAAAAATTATTGGCAATATTTTGTGTTATTGTAATGCTGACAGCATTGTTTTCTGCTTGTTCGTTTGTATCAAGTAATGAAAGTACGGAAAGCACTTATTCTCAAACAACTGAAGAGACTTTTTCGGATTATGAAATTGCAGCGGAAATATTGATTGGCGCTATTAAAGATACGCTTAAAAATCCAAATAGTTTAATCGTTAATGATATTTTGTGTTATGAGATTAATGATAGCATTAGAGAATTTGGTGAATCTAGTGATTTTGATGCATTTTTAGAAGATAGTTGGAGTTACTCACAATATGTATTTGCTGTTGATTTTTCTGCTGAAAATGGATTTGGAGGAATGGCACGAGAAACCCATTATTACTATTATTCAAGTGTTGGTATTCAAGAAGATGATAGTGCTAATGTATTAATAGGGTGGTGTCAAACTAAGTTTCAAGATCAATTTCGATCCATAGATATTTCGAAATTAAGTTATTGAAAGATAGTTTATCGTAATATAATATAGAGAAATATGTGGAAAAAGATGATTGAATTTAAATATGGAGTGAAATAATATGAACAGTTTTGATAAAATACTTAAGTTGATAATGGATGAGTATAAAAGAACCTTAAGCCGAGAAGTTACTATTGAATTTCCTAACGAACTGAGAGAGCAAAGAAAAGCAATAGGTAATAAGCTTAAGAGTGAAGAATATATTACTGATTTCGATTACTATGGTAAGTGTTTCTTTAAATGCACAATAACACAAAATACTATCGAATTAAAACATGAGTAGTATTATTCTATTTGCTAATCTACATATGGAACGAGTAATTATGTTTTAATTACTTACTTTTAACATGCTGGTTGCAATTATGCGATTATAAATTGGATAATTTAAACGGTTATAATATTGCTCAAATATTTAATGTTTCTGATTGGACTCAGGGTATAATACTCTGAGTCTTTCTTTACCTTGACTTGTTAAATAAAGTAAATTATAATGGTAATATATTTTTATGAATCGGAGGAGCTTATGAAAGATACTGTTCAGATAATGACAACGATGATCATTTATATGGTAGCCGTTATCGCAATCGGTGTCGCTTTTGCTAAAAAGGCGAACAAGAATTCCGATAACTATTTTCTCGGAGGACGTACTCTCGGTCCCTGGGTTACCGCTATGAGCGCCGAGGCGTCGGATATGTCGGGCTGGCTGCTTATGGGCCTTCCGGGCGTTGCGTATTGGTGCGGAATTGCCGACGCCACCTGGACCGCTATCGGTCTTGCCGCCGGTACATATATTAACTGGCTTATCACATCAAAAAGACTGCGCCGCTACAGTGAAAAGGCAAATGCCATTACACTGCCAGAATTCTTTTCCAACAGATTCCATGAGAAGAGCAAGGTGGTAATGACTATTGCCGCACTGTTTATTCTTATATTTTTCACCGTGTATGCTGCAAGTTGCCTTGTTACATGCGGCAAGCTGTTTTCAACACTGTTCGGTCTTGATTATGTTCCCATGATGATAGTTGGTGCGGTGTTCGTACTTGTGTACACAATAATCGGCGGCTTTCTTGCGGAAAGCGCGTCTGACTTTATGCAGGCGATTGTAATGATCTGCGCCCTTGTGGTTATTGTGGTTACCGGTACGGTTTCTGCAGGCGGCATAGATGCGGTTGTTGAAAACGCGCAGTCTATTCCCGGATTCCTTGAATTTTTCGGTATTGCAACTCCTGAAACTGTTGACGGAGTTCAGCAGGCAGTAAACGGCGTTCCTCAGTTTGGAGAAGCAGGCAGCTACGGCTTCCTTAACATTATTTCCACACTTGCTTGGGGACTCGGTTATTTCGGCGTACCTCAGGTTCTTCTGAGATTTATGGCTATACGTTCTGAAAAGGAGCTTACCAGCTCACGCCGTATCGCAACAGTTTGGGTTCTTATATCTCTCGCAGTTGCTGTGTTTATAGGTGTAATCGGACGTTCGCTTTATCCTACGGCTCTTACCACTGCTTCTGAAGCTGAGAATGTATTTATTCTCCTTTCAACAAATCTTCTTCCTCCGCTTGTTGCTGGATTGGTTATGGCCGGTATTCTTGCCGCCACCATCAGTTCGTCTGACTCTTATCTCTTGATTGCGGCTTCCGCTTTCTCCAAAAATATTTATCAGGGACTTTTACACCGCAAGGCAAGCGACAAGCAGGTTCTCAATATCTCACGTATTACACTGCTGGTAATAACACTCGTTGCTATAGTAATAGCACTTGATGAGGACAGCGTAATATTCACAATAGTAAGCTTTGCATGGGCAGGATTCGGCGCAACCTTCGGACCGCTTATGCTGATGTGCCTGTTCTGGAAGAGAATAAACCGTGCAGGCGCTATTGCCGGCATGGTAAGCGGCGGATGTATGGTGTTTATCTGGAAACTGCTTATCCGTCCGTTAGGCGGCGTATGGGATATTTACGAGCTTCTTCCGGCATTTATCGTTTCCTGCATATTCATTGTAGTTGTATCACTTCTTACACCTCCTCCGTCAAAGGAAATCCAGCAGGAGTTTGAAGACGTTAAAAATAAAGTTTGATATATTTGATATAAAAAATGAGACTCCGTAATCGGGGTCTCATTTTATGTGTGTTAAAGTTCTTTATATCTTTTTGTCAGCACAGTATTTTTCAAATATTTTAATTGAAGTAATCACTATCGTAAAGCTGATTATACCGCCTGCGGTAACATCGCTGAGGTAATGGGCTCCCATAACCAGTCTTGTGAACGCCACAACAGATGTGTAAATAAATGCTGTCCAAAAACAGATTTGCGTACGGTTTTTCCATTTGTCTGAAATGTACGGAAGAAGCATTATAAGGTAGCTCATTCCAGCGCCGGCTGTGTGACCGCTGGGGAATGATTTGTTGCCGTTTATGCCATTGATTTTGTACCAGGGTGTGAAAGCGTCGTAGCTTCCTGCGGCAATCAGGTCTCTGAATCTTACTCTTCCCCAAAGGTATTTTAATCCCTCAACGACGGCAAGCTGCAAAAACATTACAATGATACCCAAGATAGCCGCTTTTCGGATAAGCTCACGGTATTTATCCGGTACGTTTATCAACTGCCCTAAAATAAGGCAGACTATTCCGAATCCCAAGCCGTAGATAATGCTGAAAAGCATTCTGTTTTCCTCAATAAAAAAGTATTTGCCGATATAGTAACCAAAATAAGCCGAACCGCCCAGACAAATAATTAAGCCCGCCGCCTGTTCCAGTTTCGTCTTGTATGTATAAAAAAGAACAGTGCCTGCAATCGGACAAATCAGCCTTGACGGAATCTCGCCGGTGTTTTGAAACCATATTGAAAAAATATCTTCAGGATTGTTTAAAAGTTTGTCAAGCTCAAGGTCACAGAACAAGGCCGCTAAGAGCGCCGCCAAAGCAGCTACATAGAATATAATAATATCCGTTTTGTATTTTTTCAGCATATGCTCACTCCTTCCTGATTTAATTTCATATTATCATATAAGAGATTTTTATGCAATTAAACAATTTTTATATTGCCTTTTTTTTACTAAGTGTGTAAAATATATTAGATGTATTAAGAGAGGATTTATTTTATGGTATATAACAATGTTCTTGAAGCTATAGGCCATACGCCTATGATAAGACTTAATAAAATGACCGACGAAGATTCCGCTGAGATACTCGTAAAATTTGAGGGACTTAATGTCGGCGGCTCTATAAAAACAAGAACGGCTTATAATATGATTTGTGACGCCGAAGCTAAAGGACTTATAAACAAAGACACCATAATTGTTGAACCCACAAGCGGCAATCAGGGCATAGGTCTTGCCTTGGTGGGAGCTGTCAGGGGATACAAGACAATAATAATTATGCCCGATTCCGTAAGCCGTGAGCGTAAAATGCTTGTGGAGCATTACGGTGCAAAGGTTATTCTTATCCACGACGCCGGCAATATCGGCGACTGTATTGAAGAGTGCCTTAATACCGCCCTCAGAATGCGTGAGGAGAATCCCAATGTGTATATTCCCCAGCAGTTTGAAAATCCGGCAAATCCTATGGTACACCGCCATCATACCGGACTTGAGATACTCGAGCAGGTGGCAGGACCTATTCACGGCTTTTGCTCCGGAATAGGAACCGGCGGAACAATTACTGGCATCGGCGAAGTGCTTAAGGCTCAGAATCCGGATATCACTATCTGGGCAGTTGAGCCGAAAAATGCGGCAATCCTTGCCGGCGGCACAGTAGGTACTCATAATCAAATGGGAATAGGCGACGGTGTTATTCCTGATATCCTTAACCAGAAGATATATGAGGATATATGTATCATTACAGATGACGAGGCTATCAACACATCAAAAGACCTTGCCAGACTTGAGGGCATTATGTGCGGTATCAGCAGCGGAACAAATGTTGCCGCCGCTAAGAAACTCGCCAAAAAGCTCGGCAAGGGAAAAACAGTTGTAACAGTTTTGCCCGATACGGCTGAAAGGTATTTTTCCACTCCGCTCTTTGAAAATGATTAAGGTGGCATAATGATTTTAAAAACTCCGTCCTTTTATAAGGACTTCAAATGTATCGCCGGTGACTGCCCGGACTCCTGCTGTCAGGGTTGGGAAGTCGACGCCGACAGAGAGTCGCTTGAATATTACAAAAACCTAACCGGAGATATCAAAAATAAAATCGACAGTGTTCTTGACAGGGACGAATTCGGCAATACGATTTTCAGACTTGCCGATAAAAAACGCTGTCCGTTTCTTAATAATGAAAATCTTTGCGATATGCACATTGCAATTGGCGGCGAGCATACACCGTATACATGCAGGATGTTCCCGAGATTCATTAATGATTTCGGCGGCACAAGGGAGATGGGACTTTCTTTTTCATGTCCTGTCGCCGCCGATATTATGTTTTACCTCAAACAATCTATGTCCTTTGTAAGCGAGGTCAACGATCTGCCGCCGCAGTTAAATGAGATTGACGCAGAAACATATTACTTTCTCGTAAACGCCAGAAAAAAAGCGTTTTCGCTGGTTCAGGACAGAACAAAGCCTGTTAATGAACGCCTGACTGAATTGCTGGATTATGGAGTTCAGCTTCAAAAGGAGCTTGATGATTACGAGGAGGGGAGCGATGAAACGGATTTCTTTGATGTTTTTCGCAACCCTGAACTTATTAATACTCAATGGACAGAAAAAGTGAATAATGCTCACATCAAATCTGTTAGCAATGAGATTTTTAATGAGAACATAGCGTCGTATTTCATTTTCAGGTATTTTCTTGGTGCGGTTAATGATTATGACGTTCTTTCAAAAATTAAAATGGCTGTCGTAGGTGTGCTCGTTGTGACATATTTCGGAGAGGATAGCTGGACTATTCATCTTTGGAGCAAGGAAACAGAGCATTCCCAGTACAATATGGACAGATATGTTAAATTGCTGAAAGACGCCGCCTGCTTGTCTGTAAAGAAGCTTAAACGCAGGCTCAATTACTGACAGGCTGATAAAACGGTGCTTAATTTATAAAATTCAGGAAGTTGGTGAATTATATATGGCGATGACGGAAGCGTTGAGGGGAATATTAATTCCTTTTCTCGGAACAGTGCTTGGTTCCGCCTGCGTATTTTTTATGCGTAAAAATCTTAACGACAGCGTCCGCAGAATGCTTACTGGTTTCGCCGGAGGTGTAATGGCTGCGGCGTCAATCTGGAGCCTTTTGCTGCCCTCCCTGGAGCAGTCAAAATCAATGGGTAAACTTTCCTTTGTGCCGGCTGCCGTTGGATTTATCATAGGCATTTTGTTCCTGCTCTTGCTTGATAAAATAATACCTCATTTGCATCTCAGTTCGTCTGAGTCGGAGGGACCTAAACGCACTCTATCACGCACGCTGATGCTTGTTTTGACAGTAACGCTGCACAATATTCCCGAAGGTATGGTTACAGGATTTGTCTATGCGGGATTTCTTTACGGTGATACTGATATAACATCAGCGAGTGCGCTGGCGCTTTCCCTTGGTATCGCTATTCAGAATTTCCCCGAGGGAGCAATTATATCCCTGCCCCTTAAAGCAGAGGGTGTCAGCAAGCCAAAGTCTTTCTTTTACGGCGTGCTTTCCGGCGTTGCCGAGCCTGTCGGCGCACTGCTTACTATGTTTGCGGCAAGTCTTTTCGTACCGTTAATGCCGTATCTTCTCAGTTTTGCCGCCGGTGCAATGGTATACGTTGTAGTTGAGGAAATGATACCCGAAATGTCCGCCGGCAAGCATTCAAATATCGGAACCATTGCTTTTGCGGCAGGTTTCGTGGTTATGATGATACTTGACGTTGCGCTGGGATAATTCAAAGCTTAATAACGTACATAAAAAACACACAGAACATTATGTCCTGTGTGTTTTTTTATTTGTAAATTCTCGGTATTCTTGGATTTACCATAAGCGGCGATATGTCAACGCTGGCAGTGTCGCCGACCTTTACGTCGCTGTCTGTTATGTCAACAGCCGTGTGCGATAATCCGATTTCACCTATTACACTGTACATCCTTGAGTTGATTTTTACATACATTCTCTTTTGTTTTACAAACTTTTTAGTTTGCGACAGCACGGAATGAAAATCAGCTCTTTCCTTTTCTTTCGTCAGACCGAATCCGTCATAGTGTCCTATGGGCACAATGGCGATTTTGGTTTCTCTGTCAGTGGTGTATAGTCCGTTGTAGCCAATGGAATAGCCCTTCGGCACAATCTTTGTATCAATAACCTGAGCCTCGAGACTTCCAAGTCTGTTCAGCGGATTTTTGCCGGTGGTTATAACGCGTCCGGTAAATGCTGAGCCGATTCTTACGCTGTCAAGGGAAACACCGTCAACATTTAGCAGAGCAGGGGAGTTTGCCGCGTGAAGTATTCCTACGTCTTTGCCTGTTTTTTTAAGCTGCTCAACAGCGTCTTTAAATATCGTAAGCTGTGTTTTTGTAAGCTGTGGATTTGTAAAAGCGGAAGAAAAATGCGTGTACGCGCCTGTGAAATTAAGATTTTTAAAATCATAGCATTTCAGCGCTTCTTCAATCTGACTTGGCATAAATCCGTATCTTCCAAGACCCGTGTCAATCTTAAGATGGCATTTGGTTTTTACACCAAGCTTTTCAGACACGCTGTCCATAACCTTTGCCGCATTAAGGGACCCTATGGTGGCTGTGCAGCCGTTTTCTGCAATTACAAGCGCCTCATGCTCAATACAGGTGGAGCGCATAACTAGTATATCCTCGTCATCAAGTATTTCCCTGAGTATCGGGATATCCTCAATTTCAGTTACAGCAAAAGTGCTTATGCCGTTGTCACGGAGAATTTCGGTAAGCTCCCTGATGCCAAAGCCGTATCCGTTTCCTTTAACAACACCGATAACGGGAACTCCGGCTTTCTCTTTTACTATTTTTATGTTTTCTTCAAGTTTTTTCTTGTCAATAACGTATCTGCTCATGATCTTACCTTTTGAAGTATTTCTGTTGCTATGTTGTAGAGCTTGTAAATCGGCTTGTTGATTACATAGTCGAATTCACCGACAAATTCTTTCATATATCCACCGAAGCCGTGCTTAAAACGCCACAGACCGTAGTGCGGATTATCCGGGTTCTGGCAGTCGCCGGAAATGCCGCCGAAATCGTAGACCTTACAGCCGCATTCCATGCCCCATTTCATCATCTCCCACTGCAAAGCATAGTTGGGGTATACGTTCCTGTGGGCGTTTGATGAAGCGCCGTATTGATATTTCATAACGTTTTTGCCCCATTTTATGGCAATCGTTCCGGCAATAGCCTCGTTGTTGTAATAAGCCATATAAAGCCTGGCATCGTCAGTCATACAGTCAAGGATTTTTTCAAAATATTCCTTTGGTCTGGTTGAAAAGCCATCACGCTCGCCTGTTTCGCTCATTATTCTAACAAAATCATCCAGAGCTTCCTTGCCGCAGATTTTTACTTCCACGCCTTTTTTAGGAGCTTTGCGAATTCTGTTTCTGTAATCTGACTTAAAGGTGAGCATAAGCTCGTCCTCGTTCATATCGTTGTAGTCAAAGCAGTAAACAAATCTTGGCTGTACGTTTTCAAAATCCATGCATCCCGGATTAAGCTCAATAAAACCTTTACTTAGCACGTGTTCCTTGAACGCTTTGTTTTCTATCACGATTTCCGGGTCTATTTTAATGCAGTACGCCTTGTATTCTTTTCCAAGCTCAAGCATACCGTCAAATAGCTTGTCAAAGGTGTCAAAATCGTTCTCGTCGCAGACGAAGCCCCTGCAGCAGTACATCAGCGAGTATTTGATAACAGGTATTGAACGTATCAAAACAGACGCTGAGCCCTTGATGTTACCGTTGTCGTCCTTTAGCATAATGGCTTCAAATTTCCAGGCGGATTTCACCTTAGCCCATTTTGAGGAATGCTGAAATAAGCCTTTGGGATGATTTTTGATGAAATTTTCATATTCTTCCAAATTATCTTTATTAACTCTGACTATCATTTTTCGCTCCGTAAATATTTTTAGTATTATGAAACTTTTTCCAATACTGTATTATATCAAATATCCCCGTGCTTGTCTATATTGACTTTTGTTCCTTATATAGTATATAATCAATATAATAAAACAAATGAGGGGTATTTTTTATGGCTAAATTTAGATGGGAAGATCCGTCGATTATCAAGGTAAACAAAGAAGACGGACATGCGTTGATGCTGCCTTTTGACGATGAGGAGTCGGCTCTTTCCGGGGAGGAAAGCAAGTACAAGCAGTCTCTTAACGGAATGTGGCAGTTTTTCTGGCAGAGAGGGCTTAAAAATCAGCCTGACGGTTTTGAAACAACTGATTTTGACGCTTCCTCATGGGACGAGATAAAGGTGCCGTCCGTGTGGCAAACGGAGGGTTATTCCATTCCTTACTATTATGCCTCAACTTTCCCGAAGGCAATCAGCAGAAGTAAATCAAAGATTCCTTCAATTGACCACAGCATGCAGGAAATCGGCTTTTACCGCAAGACCTTTGAGCTTGACGAGAATTTTGACGGCAGGGAGATTTTCCTTCACTTCGGTGCCGCTAAGGCAGCTCTTGAGGTGTACGTCAACGGCGAGTTTGTGGGATATTCTCAGGGCTCTATGACGCCTCACGAATTTAACGTCACCAAGTTTATGAAAAAAGGCGAAAATCTTGTTTGCGCCAAGGTCTATCGCTACAGTGACGGTACATACCTTGAGGACCAGGATATGTGGTGGCTGTGCGGTATTTACCGTGAAGTTTATCTTTATGCCGAATCAAAGGTATGCCTCAGGGATTTTTATTTCAAAACAGATTTTGACGTTGATTTCAAGGATTCTCAGGTAAGTCTTGACGTATTTCTTAAAAATTATGACGGCGAAAAATGTCCCTGCCGTGTGGAGGCGAAGCTGATATCCGATACCGGCAGAGAAATTCCGGTGGGCGAAAAGGAAATCGACCTTTCAGGCGGCAGTGAAAAGCTGCATTTTGAAACCGTTGTTAAATCACCGAAAAAGTGGTCTGCCGAGGCTCCTAATCTTTATACTCTTGTAATGAGCGTGTATACAGACGGTGCTCTTGCAGTGGTAAAAACATACAAGGTCGGCTTTAAAAAAGTTGAAATCAAGGGCGAAAAAATTTATTTCAACGGTATGCCCATGATGATAAGAGGCGTAAACCGCCACGATTTTGACCCTGATCACGGCTGGGCTGTTCCGAAAGAGAGATACACCCAGGACCTCGATATAATGAAACAGAATAATATCAATTCCATCCGTACTTCACATTATCCCGATGACCCGTATTTTTATGAGATGTGCAATAAATACGGCTTCTACGTAATGGACGAGTGCGAGGTTGAGACCCATGGCGTAAGGCGTAAGGGAGTGCCAGGCTCAAATCCAATGTGGACAGAGGCTGTGGTTGACCGTATGCAGCGTATGGTGCTTCGTGACAGAAATAATCCCTGCGTTTTCATGTGGTCCCTGGGAAATGAAGCAGGCGACGGCGACAACTTTATGCGTATGAAAGAAGCGGCGCTTGAGCTTGACGACACAAGACAGTTCCACTACGAGGGCGATTTTGACCAGACGAAGAGCGATGTTATTTCAAGAATGTATCCTCTTGCAGACGTTATGGAAAAACTCGGCAATAAGCAGGAGATAAAAATTTCCCTTTACGACAATATCGCTAACCAGCTTGCCGCCGACAGCAAACCTATTACTCCTGAAATGTATGAGGGCAAGCCGATAATTCTCTGCGAATATGCCCATTCTATGGAAAATTCACTGGGTAATTTCCAGGAGTATATGGACGACTTTGAAAAGTACGACAATATGTGCGGCGGTTTCATATGGGATTTTGTTGACCAGGCGCTTCATGTTAAGGACGAGAACGGCAACGATAATTATCTTTACGGCACCGACTTTGAAAAAATGGAGCCTAAGAAACTGATAGATATTCCGAATACTACCGCTATGACAGGCTCAAACGTATATCTCTGTGCTAACGGAATAATCGGCGCGGACAGAATTCCACACCCTCAGATAAGCGAGGTAAAGAAGGTTTATCAGGAGATTAAAACCGAGGCTTTCGACCTTCCGGCAGGTAAATTCAGAGTTAAAAACAAATTCCTTTTCACCAATATTTCCGCTTATAAATGCAAGTGGGCGCTTAAAGCCGAGGGCGAGGTAATTGAGCACGGCGAGCTTGATAAGATTGACTGTGAGCCTTTGTCTGAAACGTTTATCAATATTCCTTATTCTGCGGACAGTATTCCTGCCGATAAGGAAGCAGTGCTCACTATATCTTTCTTCACAAAGAAGAAGACGCCCGGTCTTAAATCAAATTATGAAATTGCTTGGGATCAGTTTATTGTAAATGAGATGCCAAAGCCTAAAAAGCCGCATATCACAGGCGACCTTTCATTTACTGCTAAGGGCAAAAAAGTAACTGTTGAAAATGATAAGATTAAGGTCGTTGTCGACGACGGAAAGATTATCAGCTATGTTGTTGACGGCAGGGAAATGCTCCTTAAGCCAATGATGCCAAACTATTTCAGAGCGCTTACGGATAACGATATCGACTTCCTTAACTTCACTCCTCAGTGGGCAAAATTCCACCCGCTTTACAAGTGGCAGAGAGCTACTAAGCACACAAGCGCTGTTAAAACAGTTGCCCGCAAGGGGGAGGACAATACGGTAGATATTCATATCGCTTTGAGTACACCGGGACTTAAAAATTCCGTTGCTACATACAAAGTGTATCCGAACGGTATGATTTACGTTTATCACTCAGCCATTCCGACATCTAATATGCTTAAATTCGGCTATCAGATGACCTTGCCAAAGGATATGGAATATGTCACCTGGTACGGCAGAGGTCCTGTTGCAACTTACTGCGACAGAAAGACGGGAGCTAAGATAGACGTTTATTCCTCAACGGTTACTGACCTTGATTATCGCTATATGCGCCCTCAGGAATCCTCTAACAGAACCGATATGAGGTATATGACCATTACTGACAAAAAGGGCAGAGGACTTAAATTTACAGCGTATTATAATGACCCGCTGAATTTCTCGGCTTATCACTATACTACTGACGGGCTTGAAAAGGCTACTCATATCAACGATATTCCGTATGAGGATATAACCACACTTAATATTGACCATATGCTCTGCGGCGTGGGCGGCGATATGCCGGCACAGGGATGCGTGCGCGAGCCATACATTATGAAAAAAGGAGTAAAACAGGCTTATTCGTTTATTATGGAGCCTGTTGAGAAAGCAAAGTAATTTTTATCAGGCTTTCTCTGATGTGTTTGCACTATGAAGAGAGTATTTGCTTTTATAGGCTTTTCTATGGCAATTACTCTCATAGTGCTGAATACGGCGGATTATTCAGCCGCCAAATATATTCTCGCAGTTGTTGCGGTGCTTTTTGCCGTTTCACTGCTGATAAAAAACATAAGGCGGGAAAAGGTTGTGCCGATTGCCTTGGGTGCGGCGCTCTTTTCCTGCCTTGTATTTATTTTCTGCGTTCAGTCGTCCGTCCTGCCGCAAAAGGAGCTGGATGGCAAGACGGCTCAGGCAGTTTTTGAAATAACGGATATTGAAACTCAGGACGACAACGGTTATCTGTATACCGTAAAAACAAAAAGTATTGATATTGCAGGCGCACCACAGAATATCAAGCTCAAACTGCGAAGCGATGTTCAGTTAGACGCCGATTATTATGAAAGCGTAAACGGTCTTCTGGCTTTTTACAGCTATGCAGACAACGCATTTGAGTCCTACAGCGATTACAGCAATAATATTTACGTCAGGGCTTCTCTTTTAGACTATGAGGCAACAGGGGAATTTTCAAAACCGCTTAATTATCATGTTTTGCAATTGCGCCTTGAAATAAAGGATTTGCTGGAATCTCAGCTCAACGCCAAGGAAGCAGGACTTGCTTTGTCGGTTCTTACCGGCGACAAACGTATTCTCAGCGACGAAATAAACGACGATTTTCTCGTTTGCGGTCTTTCTCATCTGATAGCAGTTTCCGGAATGAATATGACGGTGATATGCTTTTGCTTTTATTACGTTCTTAGGATGTTGAAAGTGGGCAGGGTGCCGTGCGTTGTTATTACGCTGATTGCCGTTTTTGTTTATTCAGGCATCTCAGGCTATTCAAAATCAGTAATAAGATCCGCTGTTATGATTGCCGTAGTGCTGGTTGCTAAGCTAATAAACACGAAGGCAGACACACTTAATTCTCTGGGCTTTTCTGTGTTTCTGATTTGTCTTAACCCGTTTTCCGTGGCTGATCCCAGCGCGGCGCTTACTGTTACGGCGGTGCTTGGTTTGTCCGTTGTAAAACCTCAGTATGATAAAAAGCTGAGACCTAAAACGACTCTTCTGCGTTATATTTATGACGCTCTTTTCGCAGGCGTGTCCGTTATGCTGACAACGCTTCCGGTGATTTGGCTGTTCTTTGGTAAAATAAGCCTTGTGTCGCTTTTTGCCAATATAATTTGCGTGCCTATTATGGAAACATCTCTTATTTCTTTAATTATTTTTTGTCTGTTTTCACGTGTGCCGCTCATTTGCACCGTGTTTAAATTCGTCTCATCATTTTTGATAGGTGCTCTGATTGAGATTTCCGATTTCTTTGCTGATAAATTCGGCTTTCTCTATGTCAACATATCCGACAGTGTATTCGGCGTCGCAATTTTTGGAATTATATTGCTTGCGGCGGTATCTCTTTTTGTTAATAAAAAAATCAGTATTGGCATCATCAGTGTGTTTACCGTTGCGGCGTTTTTAATTTCGGGCGCATTTTCGTTTTATGATTACAGCAAGAACGCTTATATAACTGTGACCTCAGGCGGAGGAGTCGTTGTATACGACAAAGACGCTGTTCTTATAGTGGGATTTGAGGACAGCAGTGACTGCTACGCTTTGGAAAACATTACAAGTTCAGCCGATGACATCAATACAGTGGCCCTTGAATCACTGAGATGTAAAAAAGATATTGAGGATTCTTTTTCAGATGCTCAGTTCGTTTCCGACGGCGGAAATATACCTTATTTGTGCGAGCATATAAGCGCTTACTACAGCGGTGTGGATATAATTGTTACAGTGCATAATAACGTCTTTAAAATCACTGAGGATTATGTTACAATAAACGGGTATAAAGTTTTCAGAAATATTTACGATAAATTCTCTGAGGACGAGAATGTTACCTTTGTAATTGATTCTGTCTCACAGATGCAGATAAGAAAGGATTAGTATGGCAAAGTTTACCGAAACAGACCTTAGGCAGCAGATAAAGAGCGCAAGCTTTTCTAATGCTTACCTGATATACGGCGAGGAGGGTTATCTTAAAGAGCACTATATTTCCCAGCTTAAAAAGAAAATTATTGACCCTGCCTTTGAATCTTTTAATCTTCATCTGTTTGACGGCAAGGATACCGAAATGGATGATATACTCAAGGACGCCCAAATGCTTCCTATGATGAGCGAGTATAATCTTGTTATAGTCCGTGATTATCCTGTTGAAAAGACAAAGTCGGATATAAAGTTGATGGAGGAGTTTTTGACAGACGTTCCTGAAAGCACGGTTTTCATTTTGCTTTATGATTCATTGTCACCCGACGTTAAAAGTGCGTCGTTTAAAAAGCTGATAAGCGCCTTTGATAAAGCCGGAGCAGTAGTCAATCTTGAAAAAAGAAGTGAAACGGATGTGGCAAAACTCCTGGTGAGCGGAGCTAAAAAAAGAGGCAGTTCTATTGACCTGAATAATGCCAAGTATCTTGTCAGCGTATCAGGAAACGATATGACGACTCTTCTTAATGAGCTTGACAAGCTGGCAGGCTTCGCCACAGGCTTAGAGATTACACGTCAGATAATTGACGATATGGCAACCAAGAGCCTCCAGGCAAGGGTATACGATATATCAAAGTCAGTAGTGGCAGGAAATACTGACAAAGCCTACAGCGTACTTGATACTCTTTTTGCCATGAAAGAGGACCCGATACTTATTCTTGCCGTAATCAGCGGCGTGTACGTTGATATGTACCGTGTGAAATGCGCCAAAGCAGCAGGTTATTCCTATGACGACGTGTCAAAGCATTATAATTACAAGGGCAGGGAATTTGCCCTGAGAAATGCGTCCAGGGACTGTGCCGCTTTGAGCGAAAAGCAGCTTAGAAAATCTCTTGACGAAATAGCGGATACGGACATCAGGCTGAAAAGTACAGCCGCCGATAAACGTATCCTGCTGGAAGAGCTGATAGTAAAATTAATTTTAATAGCGAAAGAGGCAAACTATGCTGAAAATCAGTGAAGCGGTAATAGTTGAGGGTAAATATGATAAGCTTAAGCTGTCAAATTTTCTCGACACTCTCATTATTGAAACAAACGGCTTTAGTATATATAAGGATAAGGAAAAACTGAAATTTATCCGCAGGCTTGCAAAAGAAAGGGGAATCATAATCCTTACAGATTCCGACCACAGCGGCTTTCAGATAAGAAATTTTATTGCAGGCGGTGTGCCCGACGGCAGAGTTAAGCATATTTATATTCCCGACATATACGGCACTGAAAAGAGAAAGACCCAGCCTTCCAAGGAGGGAAAGCTGGGAGTAGAGGGCATGAGCGACGAACTGCTGAAAAAGCTGTTTGACAGTGTGGGAGTTATGTCCGAGCCGGTAAGCGGCAAGATTCCGATTACTACTTATGATTTGTATGATGCCGGTATCTCAGGCAGACCCAATGCCGCTGAGAAGAAAAAGAAATTGCTCAAAGAGCTTGACCTTCCTGAATTTCTTTCAACAAAATCGCTTTTGACTTATCTCAATTCCACAATGACTAAGGATGAGTTTCTTAGCATATGTGAAAAGCTCTGAGCACTATATTATACTTATTTATTATAATATATCTATAACACAAAAAGCCATTGACTTAATGTCAAAGGCTTTAATTTTTATCATATTATTACTATTTTGGAACGCTGCTCGGTGCCGCAGGGAAGGGGCGTCTTGTATCCTAAATTATATAAATCGGTGCACCTGCATTCCAGTTCAAAAAGCGCTTTTGCGTCCTCTGACAACTCCTTAATATCGGAATACTTTGTTATTATCGGCAGCAGGGCTTTTTTCTTCATTTCGGCGGCAAGCTCCTGCCCCTTACTGTTGAAGCCCAGAATTCTTATATACGGCACGTCCTTTGAATGATCCTTCGTTATTCCCAGATAAGCTCTTAGAATTATTCTGCGTATCCTTGAATGAGTATAACGCTTGGTCTTTATTTTGTCATAGATTTCCTCCAGCGAAAGAGAGGACCTTACTGCGTCAACGATTCTGTTTTCAAGTCCTTCGCTTACGTCGTCTATCATAAGAAAATCATCTGCGCTCATTGTTCTAAGCTTAGCAAGAACAGCAACTTCGCAGTTTTTCATTGTGCAGATTTTTTCAGGGCTCAGCGTTTTTCTTATGGCTGAGGCGCTGAATTTCTCATCGTCGGTGTCATGCCCGAGTCCTATTCTTTTAACTGCCTGGCAGGAGAGCTTTGTGTTGCTTATATATTCCAGGGCAAGTATATTATTTGGGGTGTCAAGAATATCACTTTGGACTGCGATTTTTCTGGCGGCAGGGTATGATAAACCCTCGGCGAGCTTTTCCTTAATTATATCGTCGGATTTCTTTATTTTTTTTGCGGTATCAGTCAGCTTTTCTATATCGTCACATTCCGCGCCGAATGCTATCCTGTCAACGATATTAGATGCCTCAAGTATCTGTACGGCATATTTCGCAAATCCTCCGGCGGACATAAGAGAGTACACACAGGGAAGTTCTAAAACAAGATCCGCACCGTTTTCAATTGCAGTTTTTGTTCTTGTAAATTTGTCATATACAGCAAATTCTCCGCGCTGTACAAAGTTTCCGCTCATTACGCATACAACGCCGTCAGCGCTCTGCTTTACAGTGTCAATAAGATACTTGTGACCGCTGTGAAAGGGATTAAATTCGCAAATTATTCCGGTTATCATAATTTTTCCTCAAAAATCCTTGACATAATTATATATTATATATTATTATTATATTACTAAATAAAAATAACTATTTCAATAGTCGGAGGCAATATTTTGAAAATACTTGTTATCAACTGCGGAAGCTCATCTCTCAAATATCAGCTTATCGATATGACTGATGAATCTGTGCTTTGTAACGGCGCCATTGAAAGAATCGGAATGAAAATCAACGGCGGCGAAGAAAATGTAATCATTAAAAAAGACGGTCAGAAGTATACTTTTGATAAGGAACTTCCTACTCACATTGATGCGTTTAACGAGGTTAAGTACATTCTTACCGAGAGCGAGTACAAAGTTATCGACTCTTTCAGCGAGATAGACGCCATCGGTCACAGAGTAGTACAGGGCGGCGACAGATATACCACCAGTGTACTTATTGATAAAAAGGTTGAGAAGGATATCGAGGAACTTGCACCTCTTGCTCCTCTGCACAATCCGGCAAACCTTCAGGGTTACCTTGCCTGTCGCGAAGTAGTAGGTCCCGATGTGCCGCAGGTAGCAGTTTTCGATACTGCATTCCACAGCACTATGCCGCCAAAGGCATATATGTATGCAGTGCCTTATGAATATTATGAGAAATACGGTGTCCGCCGTTACGGTTTCCACGGCACCTCCCACAAATTTGTTTCCCAGCGTGTTGCCGAAAGAATAGGCAAGGATATTAAAAAACTTAAGTTGATTACCTGCCACCTCGGCAACGGCTCTTCCATAGCCGCTATCAACAGGGGCAAGGTTGTTGATACTTCAATGGGCTTTACACCGCTTGACGGCTTTATGATGGGTACACGTTCCGGCGGCGTTGACCCGTCTGTTGTTACTTTCATTATGAAAAAGCTTGACCTTACACCTGATGAAATGGACAGAATCCTCAATAAAGAGTCCGGCGTAAGCGCTATTTCAGGCGTTTCTTCAGACGACCGTGATATCGTTGCTGCACAGGCTCAGGGTAATGAAAGAGCAATACTTGCCCATGAGATGCAGGCATATGAAATCGCTAAATATATCGGCTCATATATCGCCGCTATGAACGGCGTTGACGCTATAGTATTTACAGGCGGCATCGGTGAGAACGGCGTATGGCTTCGCTCCAAGGTTTGCTCTTATTTCGGTTATATGGGAGTATATATTAACGAGGCAGTTAACCAGAAGACCCAGAAGGGTGCTGAAGCAGAACTTACCTCACCGACAGATAAAGTCAGAGTATTTATACTCGCCACAAACGAGGAGCTTGAAATTGCCCGTGATACTGCTGAAATTGTAAAAAATTTGAAAAAGCAGTAATTAACAAATAAGTAATTGTTATTTCAAATAAACTAAAAAGGAGGAGTAGAAATGCCCGAAATCAAATATGAGATTACTGAGCATCTCGGCGTTATCTCTGAAACTGCAAGAGGATGGACCAGAGAAGTAAATATGATTTCCTGGAACGGAAGAGAGCCGAAGATCGACGTCAGAGACTGGTCGCCTGACCACTCAAAGATGAGCAAGGGACTTACCTTTACAACAGAGGAAGTTAAGGAACTTACCAAAATTGTTGAGAAACTCTGAAAAACAAGGGTGACAGTATTTTAAAGTATTGTTGCCCTTGAAATTTTTATTAAAGCAAGATTACTCTGCCGCTTTTTTAGCGACGGTTTGAGGTATAGATTATGGAATGGACATCATTAAACGATTTACGTGAAAAATATTTATCATTTTTTGAAAGCAAGGGACACCTGAGGCTTCCCAGCTTTTCGCTTGTTCCTAACGGCGACAAGAGCCTTTTGCTGATAAATTCAGGCATGGCTCCGATGAAAAAATATTTCACAGGTGAGGTTACCCCTCCGAGAAAGCGTGTGACTACCTGCCAGAAATGTATACGCACGCCTGATATCGAGTGCGTTGGCAAGACTGACCGCCACGGCACTTTCTTTGAGATGCTGGGTAATTTCTCTTTCGGCGATTATTTCAAAAAAGAGGCTACTGCATGGGCATGGGAGTTTTGCACCAAAGTTCTTGAAATGCCTGTGGACAAGCTCTATGTTACCATATATGAGAATGATGACGAAGCATATGAAATTTGGACAAAGCAAAACGGAGTTGCCCCCGACCATATCGTAAGACTGGGCAAGGAGGACAATTTCTGGGAGCATGGTTCAGGTCCGTGCGGTCCCTGCTCTGAAATTTATTTTGACCGCGGCGAGAAATACGGCTGCGGCAGACCTGATTGCGGTCCGGGCTGTGAGTGCGACAGATTCACCGAATTCTGGAACAACGTGTTCACCCAGTTCGACAACGACGGCAATAATAACTATACTCCCCTTGATCATCCTAATATTGATACAGGTATGGGACTTGAAAGACTTGCTTGCATTATGCAGAATGTTGACAATATTTTTGAGGTCGATACCATCCAGAATATTATGAAGAAGATTAGCGAGATTGCAGGTGTTAAGTATCACGATGATCAGCAGAAAGATATTTCTCTTCGTGTAATTACCGACCATGTGCGTTCTGCTACATTTATGATAGGCGACGGAGTTATCCCGTCAAATAACGGCAGGGGCTATGTTTTGAGACGTCTTATCCGCCGTGCCTGCCGTCACGGCAGACTGCTGGGTATTAATGAGCCGTTCCTTTATAAAGTCTGCAAGACTGTTATTTCTGAGAACGAAAAGGCATATCCTGAGCTTGCTGATAAAGAAGAACTTATTACTAAGGTTATTCAGGCTGAGGAGGAGTCATTCGGCAAAACTATTGACGCAGGACTTGCTCTTCTTGATGAATATATCACCAAAATGGAAGGCAATGTTTTTTCAGGCGAGGATGCATTCAAACTTAACGACACCTATGGCTTCCCGCTTGATTTGACTAAGGATATTCTTGAGGAAAAGGGAATTACCGTAGACGAGGATAAGTTTAACGCCCTGCTTGAGAATCAGAAATCTACTGCAAGAGCTGCCCGCAAGGATGCCGGGGCAGACGCATGGAAAGGTCATTCAGTTAAGATTGACACAGCCAAAACAGAATTCGTAGGCTATACTGACTTTGAGTGTGACGCAAAGATTACGGCAATAATCAATGCCTCAGGCGAGCTTGTGGATATGCTCGGTACCGGCGAAAACGGAACGCTTGTTCTTGATAAAACTCCGTTTTACGCTGAGTCAGGCGGTCAGGTCGGTGACAGCGGCGTTATTAAATCCGGCGACTCAAGCGTATTCCTTGTCGGCGACACATCAAAGAATGCGGACGGAATTTATCTGCATAGCGGCAGCGTTTCAAAAGGAATTGTCAGCGTCGGCGACAGCGTAAACGCAAGTATTAATGAATTTAGACACAGATCTATTATGAGAAATCATACAGCCGCCCATCTGCTTCAGGCAGCGCTGCGACAGGTTCTCGGCAGTCACGTTGAGCAGGCAGGTCAGCTGGTAAACGAAACAGAGGTTCGTTTTGACTTTACTCACTTCAATCCTATGACTCCGGAAGAGATCGCTAAGGTTGAAATGCTTGTTAATATGTTTATAATGCAGGCTCAGCCTGTTACGGTAAATGAAATGCCGATAGAAGAGGCTAAAAAGCTCGGAGCTATGATGCTCTTCGGCGAAAAGTACGGCGATGTTGTCCGTGTTGTTAAAGCCGGAGATTTTTCAACTGAGCTTTGCGGCGGTACTCATGTTTCAAACAGCGGAGAACTCGGTCTGTTCAAGATTGTGTCAGAATCTTCAGTTGCGGCTGGCGTGCGCAGAATTACTGCATTTACCGGTATTAATCTTATGGCTTATCTTAATCAGAACGAGGCTACTGTTAAATTTATCGCTTCTGTTTTAAAAACCAGCGACAGTGATCTTGATGCAAGAGTAAATGCCGTTGTAAACGAGCTCAAGGAAAAGGATAAGGAAATCCATAAACTTAATGCAGAGCTTACCAAGCTTAAGAGCGCTCAGATGTTCAATGATTATATTGAAATTGACGGACTTGAGCTTTATGTTGCAAAGATTGACTCAACCACTCCTGACGCTCTTCGCTCAATGGGCGATGACCTCAAGAACAAGGGCGATAATGTTGTTGCAGTTGTTGCCGGTATCAACGGCGAAAAGGCAAATATTGTTTCTGTCTGCGGTAAAAACGCTATCGCAAAGGGCGTTAAGGCAGGGGATCTCGTACGTGAAATTGCCAAACTTGCCGGCGGTGGCGGCGGCGGACGTCCTGATTCCGCTATGGCAGGTGCCAAGGATATTTCAAAGCTTGACAGCGCCATTGGAGCAGTTGAAGCTACAGTAAGGTCTATGATTAAATAAAGAGGTGTGACTATGTGCTTGTTTTGTGAAATTGTTGCGGGCAATATTCCCTCAACAAAGGTTTATGAAGACGATATGATACTTGCTTTTAAGGATATCAATCCCGTTGCACCGGTGCATATTGTGGTAGTTCCTAAGCTTCATATCGAGAATGTAAACGGTATTACTGAGGAAAACAGCAAATACGTTTCTCATATTTTTGAAAAAATTCCCGAGATTGCAAAATCTCAGGGAATTGATTCATACAGAGTTATAAATAACTGCGGAGAAGATGCCGGACAGTCTGTTATGCACCTGCATTTTCATATCGTAGGCGGAACAAAACTTGGAGAAAAAATTATATGAGTGATGAATTCTATACATTAAAAATTGCCGGACTTGAAAGAAAGCTTAAAATGTTTTCCGTTTCCGACAGCCTTGATATCGCCGCTTTTATTCTGTTTGGCGATGTTGAACTGACCGAGGCTTGTGCCAAGGCACTACTTGAAAAATGCCCCGATTTTGACTATATAATTACGCCTGAGGCTAAATCAATTCCTCTCGCCTATGAAATGAGCAGAATCAGCGGCAAAAAATACATAGTTGCCCGTAAGGGTGTCAAAGTATATATGGATAACCCTGTAGAATATACCGTAAGAAGTATTACTACTCAGAAAGTGCAGACGCTCTATCTCGGTCACGAGGACGGCGACGACCTTAAGGACAAGAGAGTGCTGATAGTAGATGACGTAATATCCACAGGCGAGAGCCTGAGCGCAGTTCAGGGCCTAGTAAAAGCCTTCGGCGGCAATATCGTTGCATCCTGTGCTCCGCTTGCTGAGGGTGACGCTGCTGACAGAGATGATATAATTTACCTTGAAAAACTGCCTTTGTTTTTTAAATAATATTTAATATCAATGTTTATGAAAAAGTCTGTAATATTTTTGCTTATAATCAGCGTTTGTCTGATTGTGGCAGGATGTTCCGCACAGCAGGAAGAGCCTCAAACTACTGAGACAGAGATATCTTCCACAGCAGTGCAGGAATCAACCACCACCGGCTCAGGAAAATCAATGCCGTCAGAGTTTGAACCCTTTGAGTGCAGCGGCGATTATTATTCTTTTGATAAATCCTGCCAGCCTTTAAGCGAAAACGGTGTTCAGTTTTACTGCGCTGAGCTTAACGACGGGTTTATAAACACGATTTTTTACAAAATAGGCGACAGCGAAAAGGTCTTGTATAATTCTCCCGTTGAGATATCTATTGACGGTTATGTGGATAATGCCTTATATTTTCACACTGTCAGCACTGAAGAAAATACTGTTACTTCATTATACAGAATAGAAATCAGCTATGACGAAACTGGTGATATTTACGACAGCAGTCTTTCTTATGTAAGTTCATATTATGACGTGCTTATAAAGGCTGAGAAAAATTCCCTTATATTGTCTGATAGTTTGGCTTATAACGGCAGCTATGCGAGGCTTGATACTCTCACAGGCGAGCTCACGCCTATAGAATATATGAAAGAGGCAACATATGCTGATTACTCTGACAAAGCGCCGATAAATGAAACCAAAGCCCTTGAAATTGCAAAGAGTGCTCTTTCAGACAACCAATACTGGAATATGTCGTGGCAGATAACGGAAAATTTACCAACGTTTAACGGCGTCGTCAGCAGTATTTTTTATGTGCATCCGTATTATATTGTCGGCAAACCCGGGATAACTCTTGAGACATATCCTGATTATGCCTGGGAATTTACCCTTGATTATAAGGCTTATACAGTGTATATCAGCATAAACGCTGTCACAGGTGACGTGTGTTATGTTGATATTCAGCTAAATGATTAATATTTGGAATTTTACCCGAAAGTATGGCAATAATACTTTCGGGTGATTTTATGTTTAATGATAATAAAAAGGTTGTTATAATCGGCGTCGGTATGGTGGGTATGAGCTATGCCTATGCGCTTTTGAATCAAAATATCTGCGACGAGCTTGTACTTGTGGATATCAATAAAGAGCGGGCAAAGGGCGAGGCGATGGACCTGTCCCACGGGCTTCCGTTTGCCCCAAGCTCAATGAAGATTAAATCAGGCGAATACAGCGATTGTGCAGACGCAGATCTTGTAGTCATATGTGCAGGAGCGCCCCAGGAGAACGGTGAAACACGGCGTGACCTTCTTATGAAAAATTACAAGGTGTTCAAGTCGATTGTAGAACCTGTTGTAAAAAGCGGATTCAACGGCGTTTTTCTGGTTGCATCAAATCCTGTGGATATTATGACTCAGGTGGTATATACCTTGTCGGGATTTCCTGCAAACAGAGTTCTGGGCTCAGGCACTACTCTTGATTCAGCCCGACTTCGCCATATGATGAGCGATTATTTTAAGGTGAATCCCAGAAATGTTCACGCATACGTAATAGGGGAGCACGGCGATTCCGAATTTGTTCCCTGGAGCAACGCTTCAATCTCTGTAAATCCGCTTTCCGACCTTGAAAACAGGTATCCGCATCTTATGGAAGATATGCATAATATTGCCGTTGACGTCAGGGAGTCAGCCTATGAGATAATCAAAGCAAAGCGCGCCACCTATTACGGAATCGGTATGGTGCTTGCGCGACTGACAAGAGCAATACTGTTTGACGAGAATTCTATATTCACAGTGTCATCATATCTTAAGGGCGAATACGGCGAGCAGGGGATATATGCCGGCGTTCCGTCAGTGGTAAATCACAACGGCGTGAGAGAAATTGTTGAAATCAAACTTAATGACGAGGAACAGCAGAAATTCAGGGAGTCCTGCGATATCTTGA
Source organism: Candidatus Eubacterium faecigallinarum (assembly GCA_019115455.1). Taxonomy (GTDB): domain Bacteria; phylum Bacillota; class Clostridia; order Oscillospirales; family Acutalibacteraceae; genus Eubacterium_R; species Eubacterium_R faecigallinarum. The sequence goes on along the minus strand of DXDN01000008.1, from coordinate 18,254 downwards.
AGGAAATGAAAGAGGAAATCGGAATTTAGTAGAATATAATGCAGAAAGGCGGCGGACACTTTTGTGCCCGCCGCCTTATACTTTAGCAACGATTATTTTATTCGTTATTTTCCATAACATATGTGCCTTGCGGCATTACGGCAATAGCATAGTCGCCGAATTTGTAATACCTTTTTATCGTGTTGGTAAAGTTAAGATAATCAGAAACGGTGTAGTTGCTGCCGTCAATTTTTCTGACTTTATTGTTGTCGCAGCACACGTAAAGGTCGCCGTTTTCGTAACATATGTATGACGGATTGATAAAAGTTGAGGATTCTTTGCCGCCGATTCTCAGGTCCACCTTCATGTTCTGGCAAGAATAACGTATCACGCAGTTTTCCGCAGGGCAGATGTTCCAGAAATATTTTCCCTCAAGGGAAAGACATTTCACAGGACTGCCGTGATAGTCGAATGTACCGTTCCAGTCCAGCTCGCCCTCACGGTCAAAGATACCTGCCTCGCCGTTGGGATATATTACAAGCACACGTCTGTCATAAAGAACGGCAGCCTCGCACTGCACAAAGTTCGGGATTATTTCGCTTATCCGCTTAAAATTCGGTCCGAATTTTTTAAGCAGGTAGGCGCTTTTGGTAGACACGTCAATGCTCTTTGTTTTAAAATCCACTACTGAGTACTGCACCTTATATTGAGCAGGGTTAGAAAGCGGAATCTTTTCTACCATAATAACAGAATCATCACTGTATTTGACGATGTCAACAATATCCTTGGTACTTATAAGCTGCAAGGGCTATTCCTCCGTTTCGTCAGATGTGTTAATTAGGTAGCCCAGCGTCAGCAGGCTGTCTGTAAGATGCACATTTTCAACGAGCACCTGCGGATGAGCCATGGCGATGTCGTAGTTTGAAAAATTCCAAAAGCTCTTAATACCCACCTTTACAAGCAGGTCGGTAATTTCACTCATATCATTTGACGGAATGCAGGTAACGGCGCATACTGGCTCATTGTCAATGCAGAAATTCTCAATGTAATTTATGTGCCTTACAGGTATTCCCTTTATCATATTTCCGCAAAGCGCCTCATTCTTGTCAAAAATACCAATAAGCTTAAAACCGCTTTTTTTGTTGAATATCTTGTTGGTAACAGCTTTACCGAGATTTCCCGCTCCGATAAGAATTGTCTTTATCTCTTTATTTACGCAGAGTATCTCGCCGATTTTGCTGTGAAGCTCAGGCACGTTGTAGCCGTAACCCTGCTGTCCGAAGCCGCCGAAACAATTGAAATCGTGGCGTATCTGGGAAGCAGTGAGTCCCATTCTGGCGGCAAGCTCCTTAGAGCTTATGCGTACTATGCCGTTTTCCTTAAGGGACTGCAAAAAGCGGTAATAACGGGGGAGGCGCTTGATAACGGATATGGAGATATCATCCTTTACAGACATTTTGCTTTACCTCGCTGAATTTATTTTGTCATTTCGGTGATGGTTTCCATTACGTAATCACCGAATTCACTGCATGTGCATCCTGTTTCTCTGCCGGTGATGGTGAGCTTTTTCTCCTCAAACATGCATTTGTCAAGAGCAGCTTCAAGAGCGTCAGCCTCTTTCTGGTATCCGATATGTGAAAGAAGCATTACGGAAGCTCTGAGCATTGAGCACGGATCAGCATACTGACCTCTGCCTTCTTTAATCATACGGGGAGCAGAGCCGTGAATAGCCTCAAACATGGCATATTTTTTGCCGATGTTGGCGGAACCGGCAGTACCTACGCCGCCCTGGAATTCAGCAGCCTCATCCGTAATGATATCACCGTAAAGATTCGGAAGAACAAATACTTTAAAATCTTTTCTTCTCATTGGATCAATAAGCTTTGCCGTGGTAATATCAACATACCAGTCGTCAGTTTCAATTTCAGGATATTCCTCGCCGATTTTCTGAGCTGTTTTAAGGAACTTTCCGTCAGTTGTCTTTATGATATTAGCCTTGGTAATGATTGATACCTTGCCTTTTTTGTTCTTGCGTGCATACTCGTAAGCAAGTCTGGCGATTCTTTCACAGCCTTCCTGAGTAGCTACAGTGAAGTCAACGGCAAGATCATCAGTAATATTTACACCGTGGGAGCCTACTGCGTAACCGCCCTCAGTGTTCTCTCTGAAGAATGTCCAGTCGATACCTTCCTCAGGTACTTTTACAGGACGCATGTTGGCAAAGAGGTCAAGCTCTTTTCTCATTGCAACGTTTGCTGACTCAACATTCGGCCATGGGTCGCCGGCTCTTGGAGTAGTTGTTGGGCCCTTAAGAATAACGTGGCATGATTTGAGCTCTTCAAGTACGTCGTCGGGAATAGCCTTGTTGCAGGCAGCACGGTTCTCGATTGTAAGTCCGTCAATCTCCTTGAAAGTTACTTTGCCTTTTTCAACTTCGTCTTTAAGAAGAAATGCAAGTACTCTTTCACTTTCCTTTGTGATAACGGGACCGATACCGTCGCCGCCACAAATGCCGATAACAATAGTGTCAAGCGCCTGATAATCGGTAAATTCCTTGTCCTCTTTTATTTTTTTTGCACGGGCAAGCTGTGCCTCCATGAGCGAGCGGAATTTTTCTACCGCTTCGTCAAGAATCTGTTTTTCATCTGCCATGATTTTGTTTCTCCTTGTTGTTATTTATTGATTTCTCTTGTGTAGTCAAGAAGTCCGCCGCAAACGAGCATAGCTCTCTGTCTGTCGGAAAGATGTGATGAGTCAAGCTCATATTCCTCGTTCTTGGTAAGGTTCTTAAGAACTATCTGCTTTTTGTTTTCAATGCAGTCCTTGATGTTCGGAAGTGACAGCTCATCCATCTGGTCGATTCTGTCATAGTCAGCCTCGTTAGCGAAAGTAAACGGAAGTATACCGGCGTTTACAAGGTTTGCAACGTGAATTCTGGCGAAAGATTTGCAGATAACAGCCTTAACGCCAAGATAAAGCGGAACAAGCGCTGCGTGTTCTCTTGATGAACCCTGACCGTAATTTGAACCGCCGATGATGATGCCCTTGCCCTCAGCTTTAATTCTCTCAGGGAAGCTTTCATCGCAAACTGCAAAGCAGTACTGTGAGAGATGCGGAATGTTTGAGCGGTAGGGGAGTATTTTAGCTCCGGCTGGCATAATGTGGTCGGTGGTGATGTTGTCGCCGACTTTAAGTATTGCCTTAGCGGTGATTTCCTCAGGAAGCGGAGATGTTTTCGGGAAAGGCTTGATGTTCGGTCCTCTTAGAACCTCAATGTCCTTAGCCTCTTCCTCAGATGCCGGAGGTTCAATCATATTATCGTTTACAATGAATTTCTCAGGCATTTCTACCTCAGGAGCTTCGCCGAGCTCACGGGGATCAGTCAGATAACCTGTAAGCGCAGATGCTGCTGCAACCTCGGGGGATACAAGATAAATTCCTGCGTCCTTAGTTCCTGAACGTCCTTCAAAGTTCCTGTTAAATGTTCTGAGTGAAATACCTGCTGAGTTTGGTGACTGACCCATGCCGATACACGGACCGCAGGCTGATTCAAGTATTCTTGCGCCGGCGCTTATCATGTCTGAGAGAGCTCCGTTAAGAGCAAGCATATTGAGTACCTGCTTTGAACCCGGAGCAATGCAGAGTGATACTGAAGGAGCAATTGTCTTGCCCTTGAGTATGGCGGCAACTTTCATCATGTCAACATATGATGAGTTTGTGCATGAGCCGATAGCTACCTGGTCAACCTTTATTCTGCCGATTTCATCAGTTGTTTTTACATTATCGGGCATATGAGGGCAAGCCGCCATAGGAGTAAGCGAGCACAGGTCAATATCAATAACCTCGTCATAAACTGCGTCCTCATCCGGAAGAATCTCGGTCCAGTCGTTCTCTCTGCCCTGAGCCTTAAGGAATGCGAGGGTAATCTCGTCAGACGGGAAAATCGACGTGGTGGCGCCAAGCTCTGCACCCATGTTGGTGATTGTAGCTCTTTCAGGTACGGAAAGAGTCTTAACGCCTTCGCCGCCGTATTCGATAATTTTTCCTACGCCGCCTTTAACGCTCATGATTCTGAGTACTTCAAGTATAACATCTTTTGCTGATACCCATGGTTTGAGATAACCTGTGAGATTGATTCTTGTCATTTTTGGCATCGGGATATAGTAAGTGCCGCCGCCCATGGCTACTGCAACATCCATACCGCCTGAGCCCATTGCCAGCATACAGATACCGCCGCCTGTGGGGGTGTGGCTGTCAGAACCGATAAGAGTCTTGCCCGGAATGCCGAATCTCTCAAGGTGAACCTGGTGACAAATTCCGTTGCCGGGACGGCTGAAATAAATGCCGTGCTTCTTTGTAACGGTCTGGATATAGCGGTGGTCGTCGGCATTTTCAAAGCCTGTCTGAAGCGTGTTGTGGTCAATATAGGCTACTGATTTCTCCGTCTTAACCCTGTCAACTCCCATTGCTTCAAATTCAAGATAAGCCATGGTGCCGGTTGCGTCCTGGGTAAGGGTCTGGTCGATTTTCAGACCTATCTCAGTGCCTACTTTCATCTCTCCTTCAACAAGGTGGGATTTTATAAGTTTTTGCGCTAATGTAAGTCCCATTGTTAAAAAATCCTCCTGATTGTTTATAAATTTAACAAAGATATTTTATTACAGTTAGCACTCCGTGTCAATGAGAGTTACAGAATTTTAATAAAATAAATTATATTTTTTTAATATTAAGTTTAATATAAAGTATTGTTGAATTTAGCGGCGGTTTGTGATAAAATAATACATTATATTGTTGCTTGCAGGGCATAAATAACTATGAGGTGATTTTATGTCAGTAAGCAACAGTAATATTAAAAATAACAGCAAAAATAACAGTCAGGATCAGGGCGAAGAAAAAAAAAATGACGATCCTCAGGTAAGCAGTACATCTGATTTTGAAACAGGCTCCATAACGGTGTCAAAGGACGGGCACTTTATTCACTGCCTTACAATCATAGGTCAGATTGAAGGGCACTATATTTTGCCCAGCCAGAACAAGACCACAAAGTATGAGCACGTGATTCCTCAGCTTGTGGCAATCGAGGAAAGCAAGGAGATTGAAGGTCTGCTTATCATTCTTAATACGGTGGGCGGTGACGTTGAGGCAGGTTTGGCAATAGCCGAGTTGCTCTCTACGATGAAAACTCCTACGGCGTCGCTTGTTCTGGGCGGCGGTCACTCTATCGGTGTTCCGCTGGCAGTTAGCTGCCGCAAGAGTTTTATTGTTCCCAGCGCTACCATGACCGTACATCCCGTGCGTATGAACGGGCTTGTGCTGGGCGTTCCGCAGACACTTTCTTATTTTGAAAAAATGCAGGACAGGATCGTTAATTTCGTTGCGAATAATTCAAAAATATCGGATAGTGCTTTTCGTGAGCTGATGATGAAAACAGGCGAGCTGATTATGGACGTAGGCACCGTACTCGACGGCGAAGGTGCAGTCGGTTGCGGTCTTATTGACGAAATGGGAGGACTCAGCGACGCGCTTGATTTTCTGAATTTGTCTATCGAGGAGGAAAACGCGTGATTTATTCAATAATCAGCGAGAACGACATATTTTATACTCCTATTTTGCAGGAGGATTATGTTCGTTCAAGCAATCCGTATGATTATATTCGCCCCGGTTATTTTCTTGATAACGCTTCTCTTTTCGGAGGTAAGGATAATGTGGATTATAACTGCAATTTTTCAGGCTATCGGACAGGCTCTCACTTGGATTCTTCCGGTGTCTGAAAGCGGTCACAGTGCAATATTTCATACGTTTTCACAAAGATATACAGGCGCCTGTTCTCAGCTAACGGGCGTTATACATATAGGCATCGCAATCGGAATCATAGCAGTGTTTTATAAGCTGTTTTTTTATCTTGCAAAGAGCTTTTTCGGCGCGTGGAACGAGCTTTTTCACAAAAGGCTTGATTTAAAGCATCCCACGTCCCAGAGAAGCTTTATGCTGATGACTATTCTGTCATTTGCTCTGATGATATTTTATTTGATTCCGGCAGGCAAGTACGGCAACGTCTACGGCTTTTTTAACAGCACGTCGCATAATGAATCCCTGCTGGGAGAGGGTATATTTATTGCTCTTACCGGCGTACTGCTTATGGTAACCCAAAGCATGTTTGACAAGCGCAGTAAGCCGCTGCCGAATTTCGCTAAAGCCTTAATTTTAGGCTTGGTGGCATTTATAGCAGTTCCAACAGGGGGCTGTTCCCTTGTGGCAGGTGTGTTCTGTGTGGCAATTCTTCTTGGAATGAGCGATAAGTACGCTTTAAGATATTCCATGGTTATGTCAGTTATGGTTCTGCTTGTCAGAGGTATAATTGAAATTTGCGTTGCGGTAACAACTGTCAATGTTGTAGGTGCGTTAATAGCAATTGTCGTTGCCGCGGCGGTAACGTTCTTTGCAATAAAGATTATGCTGTATATAATCAAAATCAGAGCGCTTAATTTCTTTGCGTGGTATGATATTGCACTGGGCGCCGTGTGCCTTGTGACAGGCGTTTTTCAGTTAATTTTAAAATGAGGTAGAGTATGGCTAACAAAAAAAATCAACGCAGCAAAAAACAGAATAAAGCTTCGTCTGCCGCCAGGTCAGCTAATGTCACTAACCAGAGACAGGACGACGCAGTGAGAATCGCCGGGATTGCGGTCTTTGCCTTTTCCGTTATATTCTTCTGCCTTGCCGTTATTACCGGCGACGGAGTGTGGAGCGTGCTTCATAATGTCTATGTAGGTATTTTCGGAATGTTTGCGGCATGCGTTTTTCCGCTCATTTCAATTGTAGTAATGCTGTTTTACTCCTTTAATAAGTCTACTCCGTCAAGACTTGCGGTAAAGTCTGTTGAAACTGTGATTATGGTTTTGCTTATCGCGTCTTTTGTACATATTCTAGAGCACAGTACAGGCGAGGATTTTGCCACAGTGATTAAGGAAAGCTATGAAGTGGCTCCGTCTTCCTTTAACGGCGGATTTATCGGCGCCGTAATCGGATGGCTCCTTCTTTCAATGGGTAAGGCGCCGGCTATCGTTATTACCGTTGTGCTGTTTCTTGTTGATTTCATGCTGCTCACAGGTATCACTGTTTTGCAGTTCTTTTCAGGCGCGGCAAAGCCTGCCAAGGAAACTTATAAGAAAGTGGCGCCCGTTATTTCCGAAAAAATTGAGCGCAGAAAAATGAATAAAAACACCATTGACGTGCCCCTTGACGATGCTCCGCCTCAGGAGGAAGAGAGCGGCAAGGGCAGGAAAAAGGTAAAGAAAGAAGTCTTTGACCCCGGCGAGGAAACCTCTGTTCCTAAGGATATAATTGATGAGATTAACGAGGCGACTGAACGTAACAGGCGTATGCGTGAGGACGAAAAAAAGAAATCTTCCCAAAAGCCAAAAACAATTGATGAAATTGTCAAGGACGCTTCTGACAGCACACAGAATTCGGAAAAACACGCAGATAAATTTGAGGTGTCCAAGGAGTCAATGGAGTCTGCGGTAAATGATTATAAGCTGCCCAGCGTAGAGCTCCTTAATAAAGGTGTTAAAAAGTCCACTAAGGATATCAGCGGCGAGCTGAAAAAGAACGCTCAAATGCTGATTGAAACACTTCATTCTTTTAATGTTGACGCCACTATAACTGATATTTCCTGCGGACCTACCGTAACCAGATATGAGCTTAAGCCGGCTGCCGGTATTCGTATTTCAAAAATTACTAATCTTTCCGACGATATTGCGCTGAATCTTGCGGCAACCCATGTCCGTATTGAAGCCCCGATTCCAGGGAAAGCCGCCGTCGGAATAGAAGTGCCAAATGTAATTAAAAATATGGTTACAATGCGTGAGCTTATTGATACTCCGGAGTTTTACGAGCAGAAATCAAAGCTTTCAGCAGGACTCGGCAAGGATATTGCCGGAAAATGCGTTTACTGCGACCTTGCAAAAATGCCTCATCTGCTGGTTGCGGGTACTACCGGCTCCGGTAAATCCGTTTGTATGAATTCTATTATTACCTCAATTCTCTACAGAGCAAAGCCCGATGAGGTTAAATTTCTGATGATAGACCCAAAGCAGGTTGAGTTCTCAAAATACGCAGGTATACCTCATCTGCTTGTACCGGTTGTAACTGACCCTAGAAAAGCCGCAGGCGCACTTGGCTGGGCAGTTTCCGAAATGCTTCAGCGTTATCAGAGGCTTTCACAGGTCGGCGTGCGAGATATCGAGGGATATAACAAGTATGTTAAAAAGCATGAGGACATGGAACCCATGCCTAAAATCTGTATCTTCATAGACGAGTTTGCAGACCTTATGATGGCGGCACCCAAAGAGGTAGAGGACTCTGTATGCCGTCTTGCCCAGATGGCTCGTGCCGTTGGTATGCACCTTGTTATTGCTACACAGCGTCCGTCAGTTGACGTAATTACAGGACTTATCAAGGCGAATATTTCCTCACGTATTGCGCTTACGGTATCTTCTCAAATTGATTCACGTACGATTCTTGACTCCGCCGGAGCAGAAAAACTTCTCGGTCACGGCGATATGCTTTATTCGCCAATCGGAGCTTCTAAGCCGATACGTGTACAGGGCTGTTTTATATCTGATGAAGAGGTCGAGGAGCTCTGTGATTTCGTGAAGAATCAGGGCGAGAGCCAGTACGACGATGAGATAGCCAAGGAAATTGAGGCGAAAGCCGTTCAGGATAAAAAATCTTCACCCTTTGAGGACGACGGAGACGGCGAACAGCTTGACGCTTTGTTTGAAAAAGCTGTTGACGTTGTGCTGGAAACAGGTACGGCGTCCACATCGTTCCTTCAGCGCAAGTTGTCCGTAGGTTACGCCAGAGGCGCAAAAATTATGGACCAGCTCCAGGAGAAGGGGATTATTGGCCCTGCAAACGGCTCTAAACCCAGGGAGATTCTAATTAACCGCCAGCAGTGGATTGAGATGCAGGCTAATTCCTCAAATACTCCGTTTACTGCCGAAAACACTCACCAGATAACCTTTGATGAAGCCGATACCGCTGAAAGCGCTGAAAGCGAATCTCCGACTTTTAAAATAGTTGAAAAATATGACGAGGAAGAAGAATGAACGAATTTCTCCCGATAAATAAACATGATATGGATGAAAGAGGCTGGGACAGCGTTGACTTTGTCTATATAACAGGCGACAGTTACGTTGACCACCCCTCTTTCGGCGCCGCAATAATAACAAGAGTTCTTGAAAATGAAGGCTTTAAAGTAGCCGTACTCAGCCAGCCCGACTGGAGGAGTACGGCTGACTTTGTTCAGTTCGGACGGCCGCGCCTTGGTTTTTTCATCACCAGCGGTAACATTGACTCAATGGTGGCGCATTACACTGCCGCCAAACGTTTGCGTCATGATGACGCATATACTGCCGGCGGCGTTGCAGGCAAAAGACCTGACAGAGCGGTAATTGTTTATTCTAATATGGTAAAAAGCATTTATCCTGATTGCCCGGTCATTATCGGCGGACTGGAGGCTTCTTTAAGACGTTTTGCTCATTACGATTACTGGGACGATAAAATCAGACCAAGTATTCTGATTGATTCAAAAGCCGATTTGATATCCTACGGCATGGGTGAAAAACAGACTGTCCAAATAGCAAACAGACTCGCAGCCGGCGAAAGTATTGCCGATATGAGGGATATTCTAGGAACATGCTACGCGTGCCCCACAGTTGAAACACCGTATTCAGGGGTAGAATGTCCGTCTTATGAAAATGTTTGCGCAAATAAAAGGGAATACGCTAAGTCATGCAGAATTCAGCAGGACGAGCAGGACCATATACGCGGCAGAATGATAAAGCAGAAACACGGCAAAATCATGGTGGTACAGAATCCACCTATGCCTCCGTTGACTCAGGAGGAGCTCGATAAAGTATACTCACTGCCGTATACAAGGGCATATCATCCGTCATACGAGAAATTAGGCGGCGTTCCCGGTATCAGGGAAGTTGAGTTTTCAATTACCCATAACCGCGGATGTTTCGGCGGATGTAATTTCTGCTCGATTGCCTTTCATCAGGGCAGATACGTCACCTCAAGGTCAAAGGAGAGCATTGTCGCCGAGGCTGAAAAGCTGACGCAAATGCCGGGATTTAAGGGGTATATCCATGATATAGGCGGACCTACCGCTAATTTCAGAAAGCCGTCCTGCGATTACCAGCTTGAGCACGGACTTTGCAAGGGTAAGAAATGCCTTGCGCCAAAGCCATGCCCCAATCTTAAGGTAGACCACAGCGAGTATCTCGATATTCTCAGAACTGTCAGATCATTACCCGATGTCAAAAAGGTCTTTATTCGCAGCGGCATCAGATATGATTATATGCTTGAGGACAAGGACGATGCTTTCTTTAGGGAAATGGTTGAAAATCACGTTTCAGGCCAGCTTAAAGTGGCACCTGAGCATTGCTCAGCATCAGTCCTTGACAAGATGGGAAAACCTCATATAGAGGCTTATATCGAGTTTTCAAGAAGATATTTCAGGTATACCGGGGAGGTACACAAGGAGCAGTACCTTGTTCCTTATCTTATGTCGTCGCATCCCGGTTCCACATTAGCCGATGCAGTGGAGCTGGCGCTTTTTCTTAAGAAAAATCATATCCGTCCCGAGCAGGTTCAGGATTTTTATCCCACTCCGGGTACAATCTCCACCTGTATGTTTTATACTGGGCTCGATCCTTATACAATGGAAGAAGTTTATGTTGCAAGGTCTGAGCATGACAAGGCGTTGCAAAGGGCTTTGTTACAATATTTTAATCCAAAGAACAAAAGGCTTGTTGAGGAAGCGCTTATCAAAGCAGGTCGCCGTGACCTTATCGGATTCGGTGCTTCTTGTCTGATAAAGCCTGACAGCAGAAATAACCGCCCTGTAAAAAGGGCTCAAGCAAATTATCCAAATAATCATAAGTCTAAAAAGAGCAGAAGAGGCAGGCGTTAAAAATGAGTAAAGGCAAATGCCAGAGCATTATAGTTATAGGTTTCGGTCTGATAGTGCTGTCAGGCATCGTGCTGTATTATGCCCTTTCTTCGCCGAGGGTTTCTGTTAATGAAGCTGAAACCTCTTCGACCGGCATAATAGTTTACAATGATGCTCAGTCATCAAGTCAAAATGCCGACAATGTTTATGAAAACACTTCTTCCGAAAGTGTCACAGTTAGTGAAAGCAATACTCAGTCAGCAGAAACAGCCGATGACGAGGTTAGCGTTTCGTATCCGCTGAATCTTAATACCTGCACCGCTCAGGAGCTGATGACTATCAGTGGAATAGGAGAAGTAAAAGCAGCCGCAATAATTGAATACCGTGAGTATCTCGGAGGCTATACAAGCGTTGAACAGTTGAAAAATATTAAAGGAATAGGGGATAAGATTTATGAAAAAATCTCCCCGTATCTAACGGTATGAACGATTTTCTTTCAGCGCTGAATACCTTTTCAAAGGCACTGTTTCCTAACCGCTGTGAACTGTGCGGCGAAGTTATTGAACTTGATAAAAAGCTGTGCGATAATTGCCTTGATGCGCCTGTTATCAGCGCCCCACTTTGTAAATTCTGCGGATGCAGTGAAGCTGACTGTACCTGCAAGAAGCATAAGAATGAATATAAGCGGATAGTCGCGCCGTATTATTACCGTGATGTTATTGTATCGGCGATACATAGATTTAAAGATGACGAGATGCCTTTTCTCAGTAATAAACTGGCAAAGGATATGTACGACTGCGTTTTACTTGAATATTCAGATATAGAGTTTGATTTAATTACGTACGTGCCTTTAAGAAAGCTGAAACAGCAAAAGAGAGGATTTAATCAGTCGGCGCTCTTGGCGGAGAGAATTTCTAAGCTAATGAATGTGCCTGTGTCACCGCTTCTTGTTAAAACAAGATATACCGGTATTCAGCATCATAAATCTGCCGCTGAAAGAAAGGCTGCGGCTTTTGGATCATACGACGTGGCTAAGAAATATAAAAATGAACTCGACGGTAAAAATATTTTGCTGATAGACGATGTTAAAACAACAGGCTCAACGCTTAATGAATGTGCAAAAATGCTTAAAATATATTCTGCAAAATCAGTGTATTGCGCAGTAGCGGCAATAACCTGCCAAGACAAAAATAAACAGCGGCAGCCATAAATGCCGCCGCCGTTTGCCGGGGTATGATAATTGTTTATCCGCGTCAAACTGCATTTGATGCTCAGGTCATAACAACCTTGTTTATATTATGATTTTAATAAAAAAATGATAAAAAAGTATTGAAATATTTTTAAATTAATGGTAATATATCAAAGTCGACATGCAGGTATGGTGGAATTGGCAGACACGCTAGATTTAGGATCTAGTGGGAGACCGTGCAGGTTCAAGTCCTGTTACCTGCACCAATTAACTGCTAATGTGCAAATGCATTAATATAAAATCGGGGTGTAGCGCAGTTGGTAGCGCACTAGACTGGGGGTCTAGGGGCCGCAAGTTCAAGTCTTGTCACTCCGACCATAGGCAGCTCTTATCTGAAAGGATTTGAGCTGTTTTTATTTATCCGTAAAAATGGCTTAAATAGGGCATATTCAGACTTTTTAAGGATTTCTAAATCACTTTCAAGGATTTTGAAAATGCACCAAAAATTACACCAAAATCAAAAAAGTTGCACCAAAAATGCACCAAAAATCAAACAAAAATGAGAATAAAAGACTATGTGTATTCACTTTTAAGTCAAAATTTCACCCTGTCATGTTTTCAAGACAGGGTTGATTTTGTTAGAGGATTTAATTTGTATATTTGGCTATTTTTGATATACATCATTTGAACTCCATTATCTGCTAAATACTGCATCATTCCTCTTATATGAACTACTTGAAATCGCATTTTGAGAAGATTAGCATCTACTTTTGCCTTTTCAATATAAGTATGAGCCGTATATTTTTCATCCTCATCATATACAGTATGTTCAATTGGTGCTAACAAAAACTTGTATTCTGATATAACATTAAAGTCATTTGAAAACGATTCATTGATAATTGTATAACTGCCAGATTGCTCAATAACCTGTGTATCTGCTGATAGTCTGTCTTGCAATGCTTCTAAAATCATTGTATAGGTACTATATGGGCTGTTTTTTCCTTTTACTCTGAAAATTTTTCTATCGTTATAATACAATTCATAAGATACCAGCTTTCCATATGAAGGGAATTGTATCCCTATAGATTTTACGGATTCATCAGTAGAATAGACACTTTTTATCCTTAATCCTTTTGGAAAAATATAACTAAAACAACCAAGAATTTCATCCAATTTTGACTTCTTCAAATCAGAAAATTCTATCTTTCCATTTTTTTGTTTTAGATATTCTGCACTAAACAACATCCAGTATCCTTTTATTGAGATTGCAAAAAATAAACCCAACTCATATTTACTCGCATATTCAATTCTTCTTTGGAGATTTCCCATACTAATTGAATATCGCTCTTTGTCAGTATGCTTTATCTCCAACATAAACTTGTTTCCATTTTTTAACTCAACAAGCAAATCAGAAGTTGCGGTCTTTAACAACTGAGATACTCCTTCATCAAAACCAGTAATACTTTTGCACACTTCCATAAAAAGGAGTATTAAAACAAATTCATCCTCTTTATTTTTTCCTACTAATCTTCTCTCAATTTCTTGCAAATCCATTCCAAGAGTTGTTGCCAAATTTTCTTGCTGCTCTCTATTAAGATATGGCATCATTTGTTGAAATGCTATTATTTTATTAAAATCAGACATATTCTGTTCCTCCATACTTAAATTGTCAAAAATATTATATCACATTCCGACAAATTTTTCTAATATTAGCTATGAAAAGCAACACAAAGTACAAATTAAAGACTATGTATACTTACTTTTTACATCAAAAAATTACTCTGCCTTGTAGATACAAGACAGGGTTGATTTTTTATTTTCAGCTTTGTTCTATATATCTAAAGCTGAAAAGATGTATTCATCATCAAACCATAAGAAATCGTTAGGCTCGGTTTCAGTACATCCGTTTGGGAAAATATCCTCAAACAAAAAAGCAAATTACTTATGATTTTTGATTATAGGTTTATACTAAATACAACTCTTAACTTTAGGCTATCGCTACTACAAATTTTATTTTTGTTTTAATTTTCCATAACTTGTTTTAATCATAATTAAAATTGTTTTTATCTGGCATAATCAGAATTCTAAGAGCAAAAATGTTTACGCCATAAAGAAACAGCAGTTAGAGATTTATTTCTAACTGCTGTTTGATTGAATACAAAATCATTTTATTTATCCAAGCCAAACCCAAATAGTTTGAGAAACTTCTTCTCCATCATATTTTCCATCTCTAGATGGCATAGGAAAAATTGATGTATCGTATACTCTCCAATTATATTCATCTGAAACTCCGTTAACATAACGACATCTAAAATCCCACATATAAGTGGATGCATTCCATGTATAAATAATCCTACCTTGATTCCATCCATCTGATGCATAATCTTCATAATTGGGTGCTGACGTTGTAGCATAACCATATGCAGGATTGGGTTTATAATTCTTTTTTGTTGTAGTTTCTTTCTTAGTTGTTGTTTGCTTCTTTGTCGTTGTTTGTTTTTTACTTGCAGTATTGTTTGATCCTGTTTTAGATGTATTATTAGAGCTATTTGATTTAGTAGTATCATTGCTATGTTCAGTTGACTTTTCCGATGTAATTGTAGTTTGCTCTATTAGTTCTTCACTAGTTGCTAAAGAGTTAATCTTATCATCATATTCATTAATAGAATTATCAATATCTGTTAAAAGAGTAATAATTATTTCATCATCCTTTACATCCGATTTTTCAATTTCTGATTTAAGAGACACTAGTGATTTTATTGCAGAATCATATTCTTCTTCAGTCTTATATTCAGCAGAAATAATATTTTGATATTGTTTTTGATAAGCTGATATTAAATCCATTTTAGATGTTTCAACACTTAAGCTTATGGATTCAGATTCTTTCACTGCTTTTTGATGATTATTTACACTTATTCCAACAATTATGACAATAATAAAAATAACCATTACAGATATACCGATAATAACTTTATTCTTCTTTTTCATTTCTCTCTCCTTAAATCCTAATCATTTTATTAAACATCCAACAATATTAATTATAACAATGCCTCAGTCAAAAGTCAACTGTTAGTATACTAATCAATTTAAAATGCACTTTCCAAGCGTATACTAAGTATAGGAGAGATTGCTATGATATATTTTGGAACACGGCTTAAAGAATTAAGAAAAGAAAAGAATTTAACACAACAGGAGCTTGCAGATAAAATAGACCTTGTGAAAGGTTCTATTTCAGCTTATGAAAAGAGTTTAAAATATCCGTCTGTAGAAGTCCTTATTAAGTTGTGTAATTATTTCAATGTGTCATCAGATTATCTCTTGGGACTTTCAGATGAAAAAGAAATCAAAAAATACGATTTGACAGAAGAACAAATGGAACTTGTAACTAAAATGATAATTCAATTTCATCAGCTTAATAATAAATCATAACCACCAGTTCAGCTGGTGGTTATAATTTTTCTCAAATACATTTAACTGATTATCTGTTGATGTAATTATAAAAGGGTGGTAGAATTACACATAGAGGTGATGGGTATGTGGATAGCCGCTTCTGTGTTATCAGCATTTTTTGCCGGAATTACTGCAATACTCGCAAAATGCGCTATTAAGAGAACTGACAGTGACGTTGCAACGGCAATACGCACGGCGGTAGTTCTTGTCTTTTCATTGCTTATGGTGTTAATCACAGGTTCTTTTGGTGAAATATGCAACATAAGCGCAAGATCAGTTTTGTTTCTTGTTCTGTCAGGATTGTCAACGGGTGCATCTTGGCTTTGCTATTTCAAAGCGTTGTCAATGGGCGATGTCAATAAAGTTGTTCCGATTGACAAATCAAGTACCATAATTTCCGTTCTGTTTGCAATAATAATATTTCAGGAGACGAATAATCTTTTAATAAAGCTTTTGGGCACCGTGCTGCTTGCGGCAGGAATCTTCCTAATGGTGGAGAAAACAAAATCGCAACACAGCAATGTAAAAAGGCGGTGGATAATGTATGCAGTTTTGTCAGCCTTATTTGCCGCACTCACGTCAATACTTGCCAAAATAGGCATTGAAAATGTTGAATCAAATCTTGCAACTGCTATTCGTACCTGCGTTGTACTTATAATGGCTTGGCTAATCGTTTTTCTAAAAGGGAAGCAAAGACAGCTCCACACCATTACAAGAAAAGAGTTGTTTTACATATGTATTTCCGGCATAGCGACAGGAGCATCTTGGCTATGCTATTATTATGCTATTCAAAACGGTTTGGTAAGCATCGTTGTTCCTATTGATAAGCTCAGTATAGTTGTTTCAATTATCTTTTCATATATTGTTTTTAAAGAAAAGCTGTCAAAGAAAGCTTTCGTCGGTTTGATTCTTATGATATCGGGTACATTGCTAATGACAATTTTTGCATAAAAAAAGACATTCGGTAACACCAAATGTCTTTTTTTATTTATGCTTTGAATATTTTTTTGCTGAGGTCTCTTTTAACAATAATGTAATAGAGAGCTGTGCCGAGTATAATCATAACTCCCAGCTCACCCAGAGCAACAAGTCCGCCCTGTACAAGAAAATCGGCAAAAATAAAGTCGCCCTCAACAAAGAATGTTTCAATTTCCCATCCAACGATAACACCGTTCCATACAGCCGGCATAAGCATAGCGAGCAGGGGATATGATTTGATTTTAATGTTCCTCATAAAGTAGATGCACAGTGTTGCACCAAGAGTAGCAAGGGAGCCGAAAATCATATCCAGCGGAAGCCCGGAACCGATATTGTAAATGTTTGACAAAACGCAGCCGATGGTCAGACCCGGAATTGCCGATGGCGTAAACAGCGCAAGTACGTTCAGTGCCTCAGAAACTCTGAACTGAACAGCCGCAGATGTTGTGCCCGGCAGAAGAAAGTTCTGTGCATAGGTTAAAGCTGCATACATAGCTGCAATAACGGCGGTTTGTACGATGAATAAGACCTTTTTGTTTTTCATGATTCAATTTTCTCCTTAGTTTTGTTTTTAGAAGCTTCGCACTGCGAAACTGGTCAGGATTTTGCGAACTGACATAGAGTATTATAATCAACATTAACACAAAATGCAACAATTTATTACAAAAAAATAAGACCGGCTTCCATAAGAAAACCGGTCTTTGTGTCATATTTTATTTCCAGGACTGGATAACTGAAGGATCAGCTAAAATTTCATCTAATTTTCTGAAGAAAGGAACAACGTCACCGTAGTCAAGTGCTCTGTGGTCAATAGCTACAGTTATCGGCATTATCTGTCTGATTTCAATAGTGTCATTGCCGTCCTTGTCAGTTACAACAGTAGGTCTTTTCTGTGTTGAATTGATAGCAAAAGCAGTGGTCTGAGGCGGAATTATCTCAAGAAGAGTAGCTTCACCTTTCTGTTCACGGTATATTGAGCCAAGATTAGAAATTGTTGTTGTGCCTTGCTCAATATCATGCTTTGTGAGTCTGTCTTTTACAGGGATCTTATAATATTCTTTCTTCTCGCTTCCTGTGAGGGTGTGAACCTTATGTTTGCCCGGCATTTTTGAACCGTACAGTCTGCGGAATGTTTGAAGAATTTTACCTTGTTTAAGTCCCTTAAATGTGTTGTCAAGTGAAACCTCAAACATAACGTCGTCCATATTTGAATTTCTGGCGCGTCTTGCGGTATCGTTGATTGCTTCTG
Organism: Candidatus Eubacterium faecigallinarum; assembly: GCA_019115455.1. GTDB lineage: Bacteria > Bacillota > Clostridia > Oscillospirales > Acutalibacteraceae > Eubacterium_R > Eubacterium_R faecigallinarum. The sequence goes on along the minus strand of DXDN01000008.1, from coordinate 446 downwards.
TCATTTCGCTGAGGGATTTGTTGCCCATATCATGCATGTTAACTGTCATCATTTCACCGCTTGGCAAAATCATCGGCATAGATACGTCAATATGGTCGAAATATTTGAGCGTACCGCGTACAAGCTTTCTGTTGAAGAAGAGGTGAGTGTTCATCTTCGGTGCAGCTTTGAGTCCCTCGCATAAAATTTTTAACATGATTGTATTGATAGTTATTTTTTTTGATTTATCAGTACAGCCTTCATTGATTTTTTTGTATTCCTTTAAAAGTTCAGTAACGTCAGCCTCGTAATTCATGACTGCATGGGGGATAGTTTCCCAGCTTTCTGAGGTCATGTTTGCTACAATTTTTCTTGCTATACCAAAATATTCTTCTTTTATAAGTGCCATGGTTCTCTCCTTAAATTTAATGAACAAATTATACCATAATCATCTATTAATGTAAAGA
>DXDN01000007.1 GCA_019115455.1 Candidatus Eubacterium faecigallinarum | reverse complement strand
GCCAATCCGGCGAGCGCACCTTGATACACGCAAGTAATATATTGTCAATAGCAAATGAAAAAATATTTATAAATATACGTAAAAACGAATAATTATACATCAATAAATGCATCAAAAAATGTATAAAAATCAGTACTTCAAATGTAAAAATCGGTACCTCAAATGTAAAAAATCAGTCATTTTTGCACCAAATCAGCTTTCTTTTATGCCGTGTATTGACGATATTTACTATATATAAAGGGTAACAATTTACACACTTGATTGCAAAGTAAATACTGCCTGAATAATATGGTAAAGTACAGGATGTCTCAGACCTGTATTAACACGAAAACGTGGAACGAGGAGGCTTATTTATATGGATAAAGAACTGATAATTGCGCTTGTGGCAATGGCAGGTACTCTTATGGGCTCATTCGGCGGTATCATTACCTCGTCAAAGCTGACCTCATATCGCTTGGGTAAGCTTGAGGAAAAGGTTGATAAGCATAATTCCTTTGCCGAAAGAATGCCCGTGGTGGAGGAGAAGATAAAGGTTCTTAATCATAGGGTAGAGGACATTGAGAATATCACAGGCGTTAATGCAAAGACGGATAACGCAAACTTCACCAAATAGCAGCTTATTTTTATTTTCATATATTATATAGGGGGTTTTATAAACAGATAATAACTGACAAAAACGGAGTGATTTTTTGATTTATAACTTAAAAAAAATAAAGGCGGCGCTGAGTGTTATCTTGGCTGTCGCATTAATCGCCGCAGCTGCCGGATGCACTGCTCACAGCGGCAGCGAAAATACCGTAACTCAGGAAAGTACAACTCAAAATATCGGCAGCGAGGTCATCATATCCGACGAGGTAGAATCCCTTGCCGAAGATACCTCAAATGCCGTGGAACAGGGCGAGGACATCGCCACCGACGAGGTGATAGAATCCGGACTTGATAAGGAAAAAGAGCTGGAGTCTGACGCCGTTGTCGAGCAGGAGAACGTCGCATATAACGGTTCTAACAGCGGTGACGGTATGTCGCTCTTGGGCGCGTATTCAGGACTGACCTATTATAACCAGGTGGACAGCAGATGGGCTAATGTCCTTTATACAAGCACAGGCAACAAAACGCAGACAATGGCTTCCAGTGCCTGCGGACCTACTGCCGCCGCAATGGTTGTATCCTCCAGCAAGGGCGCAATACTTCCCACAACTATGGCGAAGCTCTTTGTGGATAACGGCTACAGAACGGCAAATAACGGTACAGCCTGGGCGGCGTTTCCTTTCGTAGCCGACTATTTCGGTTTTGAGGAATATTACACCACCACAAGATTTTCCACAATGACTAATTATCTTAAAAACGGTTATTTCGTAATAGCAAGCTGCAACAGCGGACTATGGACAACAGGCGGTCACTATGTCGTGCTTGTGGCTGATAACGGCGGCACAATAACAGTGTACGACCCGTATCTTTACAGCGGCAAATTCAATACCGCCTCAAGACGTGCGGCAAATGTCAGAGTATCAGGAAATGCTGCTTATGTAAGTGAAACTAATTTCAAGAAATATTCAAACGCCGTGCAGTACTGGATATTCAGTAACGACGCAGGCAAGGGCTCAGGTGTTGCAAAGCCAACACCGTCAAAGGACGTAAATTATACAAGGTATGTGGCAACCCAGAGTGCTCCTCTTAACGTGCGCTCAGGAGCAGGAACGAATTACGCAGTAAAGAGTACACTCTCCAGAGGCACAAAGGTCAAGGTAACAAAGACCAGCAGCACCTGGAGCTATATAACTTCACCGGTAACCGGATGGGTAAGCACGGAGTATCTGTCAGCAGTTGCGCCGAATGGCTCGGTTTCTGTAAGCACTTCTTACAAAACGACTGTAGGGGCATATTACAGGCTTAAGAAAGCAACGACTCTATACTCAAAATCAAATCTCAGCGGTACTAAGTATCAGTACCTTGCCCAGACGCAGATAAAAGTACTCAGCCATATATCTGCAACAGTTGATTATGTATATGTAGTAAAGACAGGCAGATACGCTTATTGCCCGGTCAGCGCGTACGCAACAGCTCAGACAGCACCGTCGGTAAAAACAGGCACCTATACGCTCAAAGAAATATGCGGAGTGTATAAGAGAAATTCCGACGGCACTTTCACAAGAAAAAAGGTAAGCCAGATTACAGCAAACGCAAAACAGAACGCAACATCAAAAGTATCATCAGCAAATGCGTATCTCAAGAAAGGCACGAAAGTGACAGTTTCAGCAAACGTAAAGGATAAGGACGGCAACCTCTGGGCACAGATCCCCAGCGGTTATATCCTTGTTTGGCATAGTGATAACGGTACGTTGAGAATCTCATAACAGCTGATATATTAATGTATAAATATAAAGTCCCTGTCTTGAAAAAGACGGGGACTGTTTTAATAGATTCGTTAGTTAAGGAGAGATAAAAATTATGAAAGAGAAGATCAAAACTTTTTTTAATACAATAGGAATTACACCCGACACGGTGGAAAGAGCAGTAAAAACCTTTGTTCAGGCATTTTTGGCATACATAGTCACAGCTATGGCGGCAGGAGATTTTATTAACGCTCAGCTGTCGCAGAAAGCGCTGTTAGGCTTTTTAATGTCAGCCGTTGCCGCAGGATTGTCCGCAGTAATGAATATGATAAAAAACGCCAATTCCCCAGCTGAATAATTAAAAATAAATACAAAACAAAAAGCCCTGAAACCGCCTAAACAAAGCGAATTTCAGGGCTTTTCTTCTGGAGCTGATAACCGGACTTGAACCGGTGACCTCATCCTTACCAAGGATGTGCTCTACCACCTGAGCCATATCAGCACAAATGGCGACCCGGAACGGGCTCGAACCGTCGACCTCCAGCGTGACAGGCTGGCGTTCTAACCAGCTGAACTACCGGGCCACATCTGCGAAATGTATTATATATTAACTTTTTGCGCTTGTCAAGAATTTTATTAAATTTTAGTTTTAATGTTGAAAGTTTTTATACGTTGATATATAATGAAAACAAATTAAGGAAAGTGGGGAGTAATATGAGACTTACAAAAGGAGCCTCGGAGAGCACCCATAAATTTATGGTTGATGGAATTCGCTATATCTGCGATAATTTCAAAGATCGTGCTCCGGGTACACACAGTGAAAGAAAAGCACAGAAATTTTTAAAGGGTCAGCTTGAAGAATGGGCTGACGAGGTTGAGATGGAGGATTTTGAGCTTCATCCTCATGCCTTTATGGGATGGATAATTCCTGCGGGAATTATTGGTATAATTTCTGTAATTTTCTATTGGCTTACATACGGCGGCGCTGTTAAGAATTCCGCTCTTGCTGTTATTGCCGTAATAATTACCTGGTTTGCTCTTTCATGCCTGGTAATTGAATTTTTAATGTATCGTGAATATGTTGATTTCCTTTTCCCGAAAAAGATATCACGTAACGTAATGGCAAGAAGAAAGCCCACGGGTGAGGTTAAGAGAAGAATCGTTTTCTGCGGTCATACAGACGCCGCAAATGAATGGACTTACTCCCTTCACGGCGGACTTAAGTCCCTTGCTCCCGTTATGGGCGGCTCAATAGGCGGACTTATCGGCATCTGTATTTTTAATGTAATATGGATGATTTATGACCTTGCAGGCGGAACGTACTTGTCAAAGTTCTGGCTTGTTATCGGTATTATTCAGCTGATTCTTGTGCCGTTCTTCATTGCTATTCTCTTCTTCATTAACTGGAAAGTTATAGTTGACGGCGCAAATGATAACCTTACAGCCGATTTCATTTCAATGGGCGTGCTCAAGGAAATGGCTGATAACAATAAGCGCTATGAAAATACTGAGGTTTGCTGCCTGCTTACGGGTTCTGAGGAAGCCGGTCTGCGCGGCGCTGTTGCCTATGCAAAACGCCATGAGGCGGAACTTAAAGAGATTGAAACAGTTGTTATAGCTATGGACACAATGCGTGAAATCGAGCAGCTTCAGATTTATACACAGGGCTGCACAGGTACTCAGAAGAACTCAAACGCAGTGGGCGAGCTTGTTTATGAAGCAGGTGTAAACTGCGGCATTGAGATGAAGGAAACGGATATTTATCCCGGTGCTGTTGATGCTGAGGGCTTCTCACGCTACGGCATTGAAGCAGTTGGTTTCTGCGGTGTAAACCACGATCCTAAGACATATTATCATACAAGACTTGATACAGCGGATAATATGAGCGAGGAGTGCATCAATCTTTCACTTGATATTTGCCTTGAGGCGGCTGAGCTTTACGACCAGCGTCAGGGTATTGAGTCATTCCGTGAGGAAGGCAAAAAGCGCTTTAAGAAAGGTTACAATAAATAATATATAAAAACAACCGGGCTTTTGGCTCGGTTGTTTTGGATTTGAGGGAATATGAAGGATCTTCACATACATATTGATCGAGGACCGTATACGACAGAGTGGATTGAAAAATTTATTGAAAAGGCTGTTTCTGAAAATCTTGAGGAAATTTGTCTGCTGGAGCACAGCGTCAGATTTACTGATTTTCACCCGTCGTTTAAAGAAGCGGCTGAGTATAACGATTATCAGCGCTGTTGGTTTGAAGAAAAGAAAAACTGTGCCCACAGCCTTGATGAATTCAAGGATCTTGCAAGTATCATACGTGCCAAAAAATATCCGCTGAAAGTATCTTTCGGGCTTGAAGTTTGCTGGTTTGAACAGCACGCTCAGCTTATAAAGGACCTTACCTGTGACGGCTTTTTTGATTATATCCTCGGTTCAGTCCACTGGGTAGACAACTGGACTTTTAATCAGCGCAAGGAGCATTGGAACGGCAGAAATGTAAATCATATATTTGAACGATATTTTGAGCTTGAAAATTCTCTTGTAAACAGCGGTATATTTGATATTATCGCTCATCCTGACCTTATTACCTGCTTCGGATTTTACCCCGATTACGATTTGACGGATACATATAAAAAACTGTGTGAAAATATCCGTAAGAACAATATGATGCTGGAGATGAATACTTCCAAAGGACTCGGAGTAAACAAGCAGTTTTTTGAAACGGCGGTGCAGTCAGGAGTATCGTTTTCCACCGGGTCGTACGCTCATTGCCCGGAAGATGTGGGCAGGGGAATTAAAAAAGTCAGCTCAATGATTCAGATGCCGTAGGTGGAGCTTATCGGGTCTTTGAAAAGGGGAGTAAACGGCGGTGCAAAAGTGAATATAAAGAAAAGAGCCGCAGTTATAATTATAAGCACTACGCCGGCACAGTCGGCGCCTGTGTTTTTTAATTTGCTTGACTTGATAAAATAATTGTCACAGACAAAGGCGACGGCTATGCCTATAAAAAACGACAGTATGTTGAGTATGTCTATGGATTTGCACGATATACCTGAATAAGTGTAGAAAAATATTACAATAGTCGCCATGCCTGCCAGCGAGCCGATGGCTTTGCTTATAATTAATCCCTTTTCCTTTTTCATCAGATAATATTGAATCACTGCCCATATGATATACGGGAAGAAAAGGAGCTTCAGGTGCTCCCATATGCTTTCATTTACAGGCACAAAGGGCGCCGTAATGATATTGTAGTTGCTCCATTCGTATACAAAATGACTAAGAGTTCCTAAAATGCTCACAAATACGAATCCCGCAACGCTCAGTTTAAACAGTTTGCTTTTGTTCATAATATCACCGTGATAATTATATGCCTTTTGCGGATTTTTTAGAATGAAAACATCTCTGAGAGGCAATTAATTTAGTGAAAAATAAAATTAAGCTAAAGCAATTTTTAATTTCTATTGACATTTTAAAAATCTTGTGTTAAAGTATATCTCGCACAATATGTGCGTTAAATACTTGACAGGTTTAACCCGTCAGCTTGCAGAAGTACTCAAGTTGGTGACGAGGCGCCCCTGCTAAGGGCGTAGGTCGGGCAACCGGCGCGAGAGTTCGAGTCTCTCCTTCTGCGCCAGAAAAACGGTATCTTTACGGTACCGTTTTTTTATTTTTCATAGGCTTTTTTGGTTGTTTTTCCGGTTTGAAGAATGTGCCGTAAATCGTGTGTATCAGTCCGGATTGTTGACAGATTATTTTTTATATTATATAATTTTTACGTATTATAAATAAATTGAATGTGAGAACTGAGAATGTTTATTAAAAAATCAGATATAGAACAAGCAAAGCTTACAAGCTCCTTTACTACCTATGATTCCATGCTTGTAAAGGGTGTTGCTATAGTTCTTTTAATGTTCCATCATTGTATTTCAAAAACCGGCATCGAGGGTCATGATATCAATTTCTTTCCCTTTGAATCATATCACTGGCCTGTTATGGTGTGCGATTCATTTAAACTCTGCGTCGGTATGTTCATCTTTATCACCGGATACGGGTTGTACAAATCTTTTAGCAGAATTGAGCTGAAAAATAAAGCGGTGTTTAACTGGACGGGTACAAGACTGCTTAAAACCTTAACCGGATTTTGGTTCGTTTATATTCTTGTTTTTATCATAACTTATGCTGTAAATCAGTATCCGCATTTGCGTTATGTCGAAGCGCCCACAAGAATGGAGGGCAGCTGGATTTATGCGCTCGTTGATTTCTTCGGCTTGTCATATGTTGCGGATACGCCCACCCTTATCGGCACCTGGTGGTATATGAGCGCAGTTGTTATAATGATAATATTTTTCCCTTTGCTCTATGCAATGGGGGAGAAGTTCAGCTATTTCGTTACGGCTTTTGCTATGATTCTCCTTCCGAGAATACTCGGTCAGGGCTTTCCTGGTTCAAAAAACGTTTTCTCTTTTGTTCTGGTGTTCATATTCGGTATGGTCTTTGCCAAGCACGATTTGTTTAAAAAGCTTGATAATTTCTCTATTTTCAAAAAGAATAAACTGCTGTCCGATATTATTTTGTTCTTTGTGTACATGGTGGCGTTTTTCCTTATTGTATGGATAACGGATAAGATCGGCAGAACATATCTGTGGGAGTTCAATTACTGTATAGCTCCGCTTATAGTAATAACCTTTACTAACAGATATCTTAAGAGAATACCTATTCTTAACAGGGGTTTAATGTATATCGGCAAGCATTCGCTTAATATTTTCCTTATTCATACGTTTATCAGGTATGAATATCTCAATGATTTTACATATTCGTTCAAGTATGCGCTTTTGATACCGGTGATATTGCTGGCAATCTCATTTGCTTTGTCCGTGGTTGTGGAGCTTTTGAAGAAGCTTGTGCGATATGATAAATTAACAGCCAAAGCCATAAAAAAGCTGTTTGCAAACTGAAAATAAAAATATGCCCGGATTATTCCGGGCTTTTTTAAAAAAAACTTGACATATCCTAAAAGCTGTGGTAATATTATTGAGCGATAAACGCAGAGGTATCGAAGTGGTCATAACGAGGCGGTCTTGAAAACCGTTTGTCCGAAAGGGCGCGTGGGTTCGAATCCCACCCTCTGCGCCACAAAAAAGGCATCCGTTTTACGGATGCCTTTTTTGTTTAAGTATCGGTTCGTTTTATTCGTTTTCAGCCTTGATTTTTGCATAGCATTCGCTGCAATAAACAGGTCGGTCTCCGTTAGGAACGAACGGAACCTTGCACTCAGCGCCGCAGGAAGCGCATACTGCGTCATGATATTCTCTTGACGCTTTGATAGCTGCTTTCTTTTTGTCGCGGCACTCCTTGCATCTCTGAGGCTCGTTTACAAAGCCCTTTGATGCGTAGAATTCCTGCTCCCCGGCAGTAAATACAAATTCTTTCTGGCAGTCCTTACAGGTTAAAGTTTTGTCTTCAAACATTTTTACACCCCTCAAAAATTTTTACAGTCGGATTTAGTGCCGGAACGAAATACCTGTTAGTTTCCTCCTGACACGTTGTAAAGCATTGTCAATTGCTTTAGGTGTTTTGCTTAATCTTTCTGCAATTTCATTGTAGCTGCAACCGACTATGTGCAGTCTTAAGACCTCGTTTTCAAAATCTGAGAGATTTTCCCTAAGAACTTCCGTCAACATTGAAACGCTTTCTTGGGCGATAACAATATCCTCCGCGCTGGCAATAACGCTTTCAGCCGGTAAATCCTCCTCCTGAAGTTCAATAAAATTCTGAGGGGGGATATCCTTCTGCCTGCTGAATTTACGCAGAGCCGTTTGAATTGAATTGTCAATACAGATTCTGGCGTATGTCTGGAAACTGGCGCCCTTGTCACGTCTGTAAGATTTAACAGCCGCCAAGAGACCTATCATTCCCTCCTGTATAAGGTCCTCACGCTCCATTGGCGAGTCCTTATACTTTGAAGCGGTGACCTCCACCGTCTGCCTGTATTTTTCAATTAATTTTTCAGTGTGGATATTGCTTCCGGATTGCGCATATGAAAGAATTTCGTCATCTGTTTTATTTAACTCTGACATAATTCTCTCCCACCTTACATTAATAATATCAATAAATATAATAAATGTCAACAAAAATTTTTGTCATATTCAATCAGTTTTTGACATATTAGCTAAAATTAATAAAATCCGACGTGCTAAAAGCTGCCGGATTTTGTGAATTATACATTAAAACGGAAGAGAACAATGTCCCCGTCTTTCATAACGTACTCCTTGCCTTCGGAACGAACGAGTCCTTTTTCCTTGGCTGCCGTCATGCTGCCGCATTCCATAAGGTCGTCAAAGGAGACCACCTCGGCTCTGATAAATCCTCGTTCAAAATCCGTGTGGATTTTACCTGCCGCCTGAGGAGCTTTTGTGCCTTCTTTGATGGTCCAAGCCCTTACCTCCGGCTTGCCTGCCGTAAGATAAGAAATCAGACCGAGAAGCGAGTAGCTTTTTTTGATAAGCCTGTCGAGTCCGCTTTTTTCAAGCCCCATGTCTGAAAGGAACATTGCCTTCTCGTCCTCGTCAAGCTGTGCTATTTCAGCCTCCATCTCTGCACAGATGGGCAGCGTTTCAGCGCCTTCCTCTTTAGCTATTTCTTCAACGGCTTTGTAGTATTTGTTATTATCTATCCCGTTGGTAAAATCGTTTTCTCCCATGTTGCAGGCGTATATTACCGGCTTTATTGTGAGCAGAGAAACCTCCTTAAGAAATTCCTTCTCGTCATCGGATATTTCAACGCTTCTGGCGGTTTTGCCCTGTTCCATTTCGCCTTGCAGTCTTTCAAGGAATTCTACCTCTGCTGCCAGTGTTTTGTCGCCCTTCATAGCCTTTTTCCTGGAGTCGATTCGTCTTGAAAGAATGTCCAGGTCGGAAAGAATAAGCTCAAGATTTATCGTTTCTATATCCCTGGCAGGGTCGATGCTGCCGTCCACATGGGTAATATCGTTATTTTCAAAACATCTTACAACATGTATAATTGCGTCAACCTCACGTATGTGTGAGAGAAATTTGTTTCCGAGTCCTTCGCCCTTGGAAGCGCCCTTAACAAGTCCGGCGATATCTACAAATTCAATAGTTGCCGGAGTAAATTTATCAGGATGGTACATCTCGGCAAGCTTGTCAAGCCGCTCGTCGGGAACGCTTACCATGCCCACATTAGGCTCAATGGTGCAAAACGGATAGTTTGCGCTTTGAGCACCGGCGTTTGTAATAGCGTTAAAAAGTGTGCTTTTGCCGACATTCGGAAGCCCCACGATACCAAGTTTCATTGTTCCTTCTCCTTATATTCCATAAACTGATTCAGCTTATTATATAACAAATTCAGCCTGTTTACAAGTGAAATTTATGTGTATCTTGACTCTTGACATTATGAGGTAAATAATATATTATATTTGTTAATGTTTTCGGAAAAAGTGAAAGGAGAATAAAGAGTATATTATGAAACTTAACGGTTCACAAATCGTTCTCGAGGTCCTCAAGGAGCAGGGCGTGGATACAGTTTTCGGTTATCCGGGCGGAACGATTCTCAATATATTTGACGAGCTTTACAAGTACGGCGATACATTTAATCATATTCTTACCGCTCATGAGCAGGGTGCTTCCCACGCTGCCGACGGTTACAGCAGAGCTACCGGAAAGGTAGGCGTGTGCTTCGCCACATCAGGCCCGGGTTCAACCAACCTTGTAACCGGTATTGCCACAGCGTATATGGATTCCGTGCCTGTTGTAGCCATAACCTGCAATTATCAGACATCGGGTCTTGGCAGGGACTCCTTTCAGGAGGTAGATATCTGCGGTATTACAATGCCGATTACAAAGCATAATTTCCAGGTTAAGTCCATAGAGGAGCTTGCTCCTACCCTCAGAAGAGCGTTCAAAATCGCAATAAGCGGACGTAAGGGACCTGTCCTTGTGGATATCCCCAAGGACTTTACATCAGGTGAGTGTGAATACACTCCTGAACCGGCACAGCAGCCGGATGAGCCTGTTCAGCCGAAGTCAAAGTGCTTTGAAAGGGCAGTAGAGCTTATAAATTCCGCCAAGAAGCCGATTATCTATGTCGGCGGCGGCGCAATACTTTCCGGCGTCAGCGAGGACCTTATTACCTTTGCTGAGAAGATTGACGCTCCGGTGGTTTCTTCGCTCATGGGACTCGGCGCATTTCCAAACGGTCATCCGCTTCATATGGGCCTTATCGGTATGCACGGCCACTTCGAGGCTAACAAAGCCGCTCATGACTGCGATGTACTTATAGTTGCCGGCGCAAGATTTTCCGACCGTGTTGCCGGAAACAGAAAGAAATTTGCTCCAAATGCTGAGATTCTTCACATTGATATCGACGCTGCTGAGATGGATAAGAATATCGTGTCTAACTATCACCTCAGAGGCGACCTTGCTCAGCTTATTCCGGAACTTACAAGAGCTGTTGAGCAGCTTGACCATACCGAATGGAAAAATGAAATTAATACATACAGGCATCCGTTTGTTCAGCTTCAGCTTGCCGACTACGTTAACCCTCAGACTCTTATTGAGGCTGTTGACAAGGCTACCCCGGACGACACTATAGTTGTTACGGACGTTGGACAGCATCAGCTCTGGGCAGCGCAGTTCTATAAATTTACAAAACCGAGAACACTTCTCACATCAGGCGGACTGGGCACAATGGGCTATTCAATGGGCGCCGCTATCGGCAGTCAGCTTGGCTGTCCTGATAAGACGGTCGTAATGTTTGCAGGTGACGGCGGATTCCATATGAATCTTTCAGAACTTGCCACTATGGCATCATATCACGTTCCTGTTAAGATGTTCATTATGAACAATAAGGTTCTCGGAATGGTTCGCCAGTGGCAAAAACTGTTTTACGGCAACCGTTTTTCTGATACCGACCCCCACCGTGTAACGGATTTTGCCAAGGTTGCGGAAGCCTTTGGCGTTAAAGGTATGAGAATCAATACAAACGAGGAGATAGAATCAGTTATCAGCGAAGCCTTCGCTTATGACGGACCGGTGCTTATTGATTGCAGAATATCTCCTGATTCAAACGTTCTTCCCATGATTCCGCCGGGAGGAGCCCACACAGATATTATTGAGAAATTTAATTAAGGAGGATGCCGAAATGAAAGAAAAATTAGTGCTCTCAGTACTTGTTGATAACGAAAGCGGTGTACTCCAGAGAGTTGCCAGCCTCTTTTCAAGAAGAGGGTATAATATCAGCTCACTTACTGTTAGTGAAACAGAGGACCCGGCATTTTCACGTATGACCATTGAAACCCTTACAGAACCTGAAAATGTAAGGCAGATTAAACAGCAGCTTCTTAAGCTGGAAATAGTTAAAAAGGTTGCCGAGCTCGACGAAACAAATTCTGTTTCATCAGAATTGCTCATGGTCAAGGTCAAGGCTGCCGGAGTTGAACAGAAAAATGCGCTTCTTTCATTCAATGTGCGCTATGCCGCTCGTGTGCTGGACGTATCAATGACGACCATAACCCTGCTCTTCACCGGAACAGGTGAGGCAATTGATATGTTTATCAATGACCTTGTGAAGGATTTCGGAATAGTAGAGCTTGCCCGTACAGGCGTAACCTCTCTTGCCAGGGGAGAAGGCTCGTTTACCGAAGACGTGTGATTATAATATTTTACTTTAAGAAATCAGGTGAATAATTATGGGTATGACAATGACTCAGAAAATTCTTGCCGACCACGCAGGACTTGACAGCGTATGCGCAGGTCAGCTTATTGAGGCAAGACTCGATATGGTGCTGGGAAACGACGTTACCTCGCCTGTCGCTATAAACGAAATGAACAAGTTCGGCAAATCCTCCGTGTTTGATAAAACACGTATTGCCCTTGTAATGGACCATTTTACCCCAAACAAGGATATTCAGTCTGCCGAAAACTGCAAGCAAGTGCGTGATTTCGCAAAAAAGAATGACATTCTTCATTACTATGATGTAGGAAATATGGGTATCGAGCATGCTCTTTTGCCGGAGCAGGGCATAGTTACCTGCGGCGACTGCGTTATCGGCGCTGATTCCCATACCTGTACATACGGTGCACTTGGCGCTTTTTCAACCGGTGTCGGCTCAACGGACATGGCAGCAGGTATGGTTACAGGTAAGGCTTGGTTCAAAGTGCCGTCAGCCATTAAGGTTGTTATCACCGGCAAAAAAGCTCCTTGCATCAGTGGTAAGGATATTGTGCTTCATCTTATCGGACTTATCGGCGTTGACGGCGCACTCTATAAATCTCTTGAATTTACCGGCGACGGAATTAAAGAGCTTTCAATGGACGACCGCCTTTGCATTTCAAATATGGCAATTGAATGCGGAGCTAAAAACGGTATTTTCCCGGTTGACGACGTTACTCTTGATTACGTAAACGGCAGAAGTCAGAGAGAATATAAAATCTATAAAGCGGACGACGACGCAGAGTATGACAGCGTGGTTGAGATAGATATCAGCAAACTTAAGCCCACCGTTGCCTGTCCTCATCTTCCTGAGAACACCAAAACGGTTGACGAGCTTGATAAAATCGAAATCGACCAGGTAGTTATCGGTTCATGCACAAACGGACGTATTGAGGACATGAGAACTGCCGCAGAGATACTCAAGGGCAAAAAGGTTGCCAAAGGCGTTCGCTGTATAGTTATTCCGGCAACACAGTCTGTTTATCTTCAGTGCATTAAGGAAGGTCTTGCCGAGATATTTGTTGAGGCAGGAGCAATTGTTTCAACACCTACCTGCGGACCTTGTCTGGGCGGTCATATGGGTATACTTGCTTCAGGTGAGGTAGCAGTTTCAACTTCAAACCGTAATTTTGTTGGCAGAATGGGTCACACCAAATCAAAAATTTATCTTGCATCTCCTGCTGTCGCGGCAGCATCGGCAGTTGCCGGATATATTGCTGACCCAAGAAAAGCGTAGGAGGACAGAACATGAAAGCTAAAGGTTTAGTTCATAAGTTCGGCGATAATGTCGATACGGACGTTATTATACCTGCCCGTTATCTTAACAAAAGCGACGAGGCATGGCTTGCTTCACACTGCATGGAAGATATCGACGCTGATTTTGTAAATAAAGTAAAGCCAGGCGACATCATGGTAGCAAAAGCTAATTTCGGCTGCGGCTCATCACGTGAGCATGCTCCCATCGCCATTAAGGCGTCAGGCATTTCCTGCGTAATAGCCTCAACTTTTGCCCGTATTTTCTACCGTAACGCTATTAATATCGGGCTTGCTATACTGGAGTGCCCTGAGGCGGCTGAGGATATCAAGGAAGGCGACGAGGTCGAGGTGGATTTTGACAGCGGACTGATTACAAACTGCACTACCTCAAAAACATATCAGGCTCAGCCTTTCCCGCCGTTTATTCAGAATATCATCAAAAACGGCGGCTTGATGAATTCCATAGAAAAATAAACCGATTTAAGAGGCAGAAAAATGCAACTTGTTTTAACCGAGGAAAATCTGCGTTTCGCATGGGGTTCCACCACAGAATACTGGTTTTCCCGTACGGACTATACAATACATAAAAGCAGTGATCTTCCCTGCGAGGATTATGCTTGTCTGGTGGAAATGGGCTTCATCCCGTTTATAACCATCAGCAACGAGGAAGTTATCCGCGCGTATATAAAGTCACTTAATAATCCCAAGGTTGAGTCGAAATTCGATAACCTTTCATCTTATGACTGCGTTGAAATGTTCTGGAAATATTTTAATGCTTATAAAGACATATCAGCCGGATTCGACGCTTTTGAAAGCAAATATGTTATGGATAAAGTTACTGGATGGTGCGAGGAAAACGGCATTAACTATAAGATAGCAGAACAGGAATAACAGATTTCAATCGTATAATGTGATAAAGATAAAATAAAAAGCAGCTCTTTCATTAGCAGAAAGAGCTGCTTTTTGCTGCTGTATTTGCTTATATAAATGAGTGCTCTACAGTTACTACCAAATTGATGGAATCGTCTTCTTTTTTAAATTCGTCTCGGATATTCCTGAGTATGTCGGAGCCTGTGGTGTGCTTGTCATGCGGCGTTACCAAATCAAAGATAAGATTTGTGTGCGTAGGTCCCTTTACCATTTTAAAATCATGGAAGCTGTACTGAGGGTTAATTCTCTCAAGTATTCTTTTTGTCATTTCCTTGTATCTGTCGACCTCCTCGTCATTCATGACAATTGGGTCCATATGGATGCAGATAACGATTTTCAGTTCTTTGGAAATCTTTTTTTCCACATTGTCGATAATGTCGTGAATTTCAACAATATCCGCTGTTGACGGCACCTCGGCATGTACCGAAGCAATAATTCTTCCGGGACCGTAATCATGCACTATAAGGTCATGTACTCCCACAATCTGCTCTTCTTCAAGCATTATGCTTTCAATGTTTTTAACCAGCTCTTCTGACGGCGGCTGACCTAAAAGCTTGCCCAGTATGTCCTTGACAATATCAATACCGGCAAGGAATATTATTACCGCCACAGCAAGACCGATAATTCCGTCCGCACGCTTAAACGGCGTAAAAGTGGAAATCAAAAGCGCTGCTATAGTGGCGGCAGTGGCAATACAGTCGTTAAGACTGTCCTGCTTTACGGCTTTTAAATTAAGATTGTTTGTCTTTTTGTACAATATGTTGTTAAAATAAGCCATAAACAGCTTAACAATAATAGCGCAAACAAGAGCAACAATGTACCAGACGCTGAATTCAACAGCTTCAGGATTTACGATTTTTTCAACTGAGCTTTTGCCTAACTGGATACCCATCAGGAAAATTAAAAACGACACTGCCAAAGCAGAAATATACTCGATTCTTCCGTGTCCGAAGGGGTGTTCCTCGTCAACAGGCTTGTTGGCAAGTTTGGTGCCTGCAATGGTTATGATTCCCGAACCGGCGTCCGACAGGTTGTTTACAGCGTCGGCAGTGATGGAAACTGACCCCGTCAGCGTTCCGATAAGAAATTTAACCGCGCACAGCAGAATATTGCACGCTATTCCGAATATTCCGCTGAAAACTCCCAGCTTCTCTCGTGATACTGTGGGGCTCCATTTGTGCTTCTTTATTGACTTGTCGATAATACGGTTAATCATAGCTGTTACCTCACATTTCGGTAATTGTATCATATTTTCCACTTTAAAACAATATAATTATGTGATATACTATGCAAATAAGGATTTATACGGTGATAAAGATGAGAAAATTATTGATAATTAACGGCTCCCCCAGAGAGGACGGAGTGTCCGCAGAGGTTATTAATCAAGTAAAGCAGTATTTTTATAACTGCGAAATAAAGCAGTACGATACGTTTAAAATGGCTCCTGCTCCGTGCTGCGACTGTAAATACTGCGAGTATCACGACGGCTGCTCAAACAGGGATTTGGATTTGTTCTTTGAGGATTTTGAGGACGCCGATTATATAGCATTTTTCTCCCCGATATACAATAACTTTTTCCCGGCGCCGCTGAAAGCGATAATAGACAGATTTCAGCGCTACTACAGTGCCAGATTCAAACGCGGGGCAAAGCCTCCGATAAAAAAGCATAAAAGAGTCGGTGCCGTTATTGTCAGCGGCTCAAATGCAAGACAATGCGCCGACTATATGATTTCCACACTAAAGCAGTCCTTTAGCGTGCTGAACGGCGAGGTGTGCGCCCGTTATTATATTCCTAACACCGATACGGGATGCTATACATATAACCTGACAGAGCTGAATAAATTCGTTCATTTTCTTAAAGGTGAATAAGAAAAATTAAAGGGAGGAGCGTTCCTCCCTTTTTTCGTTCACATATAATTTATATATTAAATATTGCATATTAATATTTTACATGATATAATTGAATGAATTTATTGTGGAGAAGTATATATGATTATTCTCGGAATTGATCCCGGTTACGCCATTGTCGGCTGGGGCGTTTTGGAATACAAGGCAAACAGATTCAGAGGGCTCGGCTACGGAGCAATTACAACCCAGGCGCATACTTCGTTTCCCCTCAGATTACAAACGATTTATAACGATATGTGCTATCTGTTTGAAAAATATAAGCCCGATGCCATGAGCATGGAAAAACTGTTTTATAATAATAATGCAAAAACTGTTATCGACGTTGCCCAGGCAAGGGGAGTGATAACCCTTGCGGCTCAGAATTACGGCGTTTCAATTTATGAGTATACTCCGCTTCAGGTCAAGCAGTCGGTAGTAGGCTATGGCAGAGCTGAAAAAAAGCAGGTGCAGGAAATGACAAAGGTCATTCTTGGACTTGACAAAATTCCTAAGCCCGACGATACCGCCGACGCTCTGGCAATGGCAATATGCCACGGTCATTGCAGCGGGTCAATTATGGGCAGACTTTAAGGTGGGATAAATAATATGCTTTATAATATTAACGGTGTTCTTACCGTCACCGACGTAAATTATATTGTCGTGGAATGCGGCGGAGTCGGCTTCAAATGCTTTACCACCCTCAATACCGTCAAAAATATCGGCAGAGTGGGCGATAAGGTAAATGTGTTTACGTATCTTAGCGTTCGTGAGGATGCGCTGGACCTTTACGGCTTTTCAACTGTTGAGGAGCTTGAATCCTTTAAATTGCTTATAACCGTGTCCGGCATAGGTCCTAAGGCGGCAGTGTCGATTCTTTCTGAGCTTTCACCCGACAGGCTTGCAGTTTGCATAGCTTCAGGCGACGCCAAGGCTATAATGAGAGCCCAGGGAGTCGGCAAAAAAACAGCGGAAAGAGTAGTTCTTGAGCTTAAGGATAAAATGGGCAGCATTTCCGTAAGCGGCAATTCGCAGGCAGTGGCAAACGCCGCATCAGCCTCCGAAAACAGTGTCAGCGCAGAAGCGGTTGAGGCTTTGGTGGCGCTGGGATTTTCTCAGACGGATGCTTCAGTCGCAGTAGGCGCTATGGATAAATCGCTGTCGGTTGATGAAATGATACGACTCGGGCTTAAACAGCTTGCCGGGAATTTATAGGAGATAGGTTATGCAGGAAACTGAAATGGATTTTGAAAACAGAATAATAACGTCTGATTTCATCCCTGAGGACAGGGATATTGAAAGTTCCCTCAGACCTAAGATTCTGGATGACTATATCGGTCAGGATAAAGTCAAGGGAAACCTTAAAATATATATTGAGGCGGCAAGAGGCAGAGGCGAAGCCCTCGACCACGTTTTGCTTTACGGTCCTCCCGGACTCGGTAAAACCACCCTTGCAGGCATTATCGCCAATGAAATGGGAGTAAATATCAGAGTAACCAGCGGACCGGCAATAGAAAAGCAGGGCGACCTTGCGGCGCTTCTGACCAATCTTCAGGAAGGCGACGTGCTTTTTATTGATGAGATTCACCGCCTTAACCGCCAGGTTGAGGAAGTGCTTTATCCTGCCATGGAGGACGGAGCACTGGATATTATTATCGGCAAAGGACCTTCGGCTCGTTCAATAAGGCTTGACCTGCCGCATTTTACGCTGATAGGAGCCACCACAAGAGCAGGTCAGCTCTCAGCTCCGCTACGTGACAGATTCGGCGTTATCTTCAGATTGGAGATGTACAGTACCGAGCAGCTTGCCACTATTGTAAAGCGAAGCGCAGGCATTCTCGGCATCGCTATTGACGACGACGGAGCCGCCGAGATAGCCTCACGTTCAAGGGGAACACCACGTATAGCCAACAGACTGCTTAAAAGAAGCAGGGATTTTGCCCAGGTGAAGTATGACGGAGTAATAAGCCGTCAGGCGGCTGTTGATGCTCTGAGCAGAATGGAGATAGATGAGCTGGGACTTGATAATATTGACAGGGTGCTGCTCACAACAATGATTAAAAATTATAATGGCGGACCGGTAGGACTTGAGACTATTGCTGCCGCTATAGGCGAAGAAGCTGTTACTATAGAGGACGTTTACGAACCCTATCTTATGCAGATAGGCTTTCTTTCCAGGACGCCGAGAGGGCGGTGCGCAACAGCGCTTGCATACAGGCATCTTGGTATCGAACAGGACGGTCAGCAGAGCCTGTTATAAATTTAATTGCGGATAACTGAAAAAGAAAAAAGAGGTTTTATTTATGGGTAGATTATTCGGAACAGACGGTGTGCGCGGCATAGCAAACGAGAGCCTTACGCCTGAACTTGCGTTACAGATAGGCAGAGCGGCGGCAAAGGTGCTGCTTAGGGAAAGCAAATCATCAAAGCCGACAATACTTATAGGCAAGGACACAAGAGCGTCGGGTGATATGCTTGAGGCGGCGCTTACCGCAGGTTTTACTTCCGTAGGATGCAACGTACTTTCAGTAGGCGTTGTGCCGACTCCGGCTGTGGCATATCTTGTTTGCAAATACGGCTGTGAGGCGGGAGTAATGATTTCAGCTTCCCACAATCCGTGCGAATATAACGGCATTAAGATTTTCCAGAAAACAGGATATAAGCTTGATGATTCAATTGAAGAGGAAATCGAAGCTATTATACTTGATAACGCTGAGGAAATTCCTGTTATGACCGGCGGAGCAGTAGGAAACAGGCTCTATTGCAAAACAGCCGTTAAGGATTATGTCGAGCATGTAGTATCCACCACAAGCGTAAGATTTGACGGACTTTCAATCGCTCTTGACTGCGCAAACGGCAGTGCTTCAGTATGCGCAAAGGAGATATTTACTTCTCTCGGCGCTAAGTGCATTATGCTTTCGGATACTCCTGACGGAGTAAATATTAACCATAATTGCGGTTCAACTCATCCTGAGGAGCTTATGAGATTCGTTAAGGATGCCGGTCTTGATCTCGGTCTTGCCTTTGACGGCGACGCTGACAGAATGCTTGCAGTTGACGAAAACGGCGAGCTTGTTGACGGCGATAAGGTAATCGCTATTTGTGCCAAGAGAATGAAGGACGAGGGCAAGCTTGCAAAGAATACTGCCGTAGTAACCGTTATGAGTAATATGGGATTTTTCAAATTCTGTAAAGATAACGATATCGACTGTGCAAAAACAGCAGTAGGCGACAGATATGTGCTTGAAAGAATGCTCAAGGACGGATATAATATCGGCGGCGAGCAGAGCGGTCATGTAATATTCCTTGATTACGCCTCTACCGGTGACGGCGAGCTTTCAGGCGTTCAGCTTTTGGAAACCGTTGTAAAATCCGGCAAGAAGCTCTCAGAGCTTGCAAAAATTATGCGTGTTTATCCCCAGGTTCTCATTAACGTAACAGTAACCCCTGAGGGCAAGCAGAAATACAATAACGACGAATATATAATCTCAGCCGTACAGCAGGCTGAAATGGAGCTTTCAGGCGAGGGAAGAGTTCTGGTGCGTGTCAGCGGAACGGAACCCCTTATAAGAGTAATGCTTGAGGGCTCGGATATAGACCAGATAACTAAGCTCGGCAACGCCATAGCGGATGTTGTTCGTGAAAGATTATCATAATAATTGCAATATTTGATTGGAATACAGTAAATGAGATATTCAACTGACTGGAAAGACTATGAGCTTATCGACTGCTCAAGCGGCGAAAAGCTTGAACGCTGGACAAGGGAGATATTGATTCGCCCCGACCCCCAGGTAATATGGAAAAGTGAAAGGGAAAACAGACTGTGGTATCAGCCCTCAGCCAAGTATGTGCGTTCACGCACAGGCGGCGGCAAATGGCAGGTCTATAAGCGTATGCCCGACGCCTGGCAGGTGAAATATAAGGACCTGAGCTTTGTTGTCAGAACAATGGGCTTTAAGCATACAGGTCTTTTTCCGGAGCAGGCAGTCAACTGGGATTATACAAGACAGCTTATCCGCAACAGCGGCAGGGAAGATGTCAAGGTTCTCAATCTCTTTGCCTATACAGGCGCCGCAACTGTTGCCTGCCTTAAGGAAGGGGCGCAGGTGGTGCACGTGGACGCATCAAAGGGTATGGTCCAGTGGGCAAAGGAGAACGCCAA
Source organism: Candidatus Eubacterium faecigallinarum (assembly GCA_019115455.1). GTDB lineage: Bacteria > Bacillota > Clostridia > Oscillospirales > Acutalibacteraceae > Eubacterium_R > Eubacterium_R faecigallinarum. The sequence goes on along the minus strand of DXDN01000007.1, from coordinate 34,443 downwards.
ACTCAGCGGAGTTGAAGAAGAGAGCGTGCGCTGGATAGTGGACGACTGCATGAAATTCGTTCAGCGTGAAATTCGCCGCGGCAATAAATACGATATTGTTATTCTCGACCCACCGAGCTACGGCAGAGGTCCCAAAGGCGAGATATGGCACCTGGAGGACAGCATTTACGATTTTGTAAAGCTTGTGCGCGACGTCCTTTCTGACGAGCCTTTAATGGTGCTTCTTAATTCCTATACAACAGGACTTTCCGCATCGGTTATGAAATATATACTTGACGACGTTATCACCTCTGAAAAAGGCGGCAAGGTTACCGCCGATGAAATCGGTCTGCCGCTATCTTCAAAAAACCGCATACTCCCGTGCGGAAGCTCGGCAATATGGACAAAGGATTGACAGATATATAAAATGAATTTAATTGAATTTAAAAATGTAGATTTTTCATATTATCTTGACGATGAGAATGAGCAATCTGAGTCAAATGAAATAAAAGTGCTTGAAAATTTTAGTCTTGTTATAGAAAAAGGCTCTTTCACTGCAATCCTCGGTCATAACGGCTCAGGAAAATCAACCATTGCCAAGCTGACAAACGGCATATTGTTCGCTAAAAACGGCGAGGTAATCGTCGACGGTCAGGTGGCACGTGAAGACGATTCCATTTTTGATATACGAAAAAAAGTCGGAATGGTGTTTCAAAATCCAGATAACCAAATCGTTTCTTCAATAGTTGAGGAGGACGTGGCTTTCGGCGTGGAAAATCTCGGCATACCATCCGATGAGTGCCGCCGCAGGGTTGATGAGGCGCTGAAAACAGTCGGAATGTACGAATACAGGACAAAGGCGCCCAGCAAGCTTTCAGGCGGTCAGAAACAGCGTGTGGCAGTAGCAGGTATCATTGCCATGAAGCCGCAGTGCATTGTCCTTGACGAGCCTACTGCAATGCTTGACCCCAGCGGCAGGCGTGAGGTAATTGACACCGTTAAAAATCTGAACCGTGAAGAGGGGATAACGATTGTTCTGATTACCCATTATATGGACGAGGCTGTCCAGGCGGACAGAGTTGTCGTAGTGGACGGCGGCAAAATTAAAATGGACGATACTCCGCAAAACGTGTTTGCAAGAGTGGATGAGGTAAAGGCGCTGGGACTTGACGTGCCCCAGTCCACGGAACTCATATATCGTCTTGGACTTAAAAGCAAAGAAACCATACTTAACGCTGATGAATGCGTTGAATTTTTAAAATCAAAGCTGGAGGAAAGATAAATGGCGTTTCTCGTCTGTGAAAATCTTGAATATCTTTACAGCGTGGGCACGCCTTTTGAGACCGCAGCCATCAGCGGAGTGAATTTTTCTGCCGAGACAGGCGATCTTATCGGCATAATAGGCCACACCGGCTCAGGAAAATCAACTCTTATCCAGCATTTTAACGGACTTTTGCAGCCTCACGGCGGCAAGGTGTTTGTTGACGGCAAAGACATCTGGTCAAAAGAGAATAAAAAGAATATCAGGAAGGTGCGTTTTGCTGTCGGTTTGTGCTTTCAGTATCCCGAATATCAGATATTCGAGGAAAGCGTTTATAAAGAAATTGCCTTCGGTCCCAAGCAAATGGGACTTGACAGTGAAGAAATCGACAGACGTGTGCGCAGCAGTGCTGAGTTTGTCGGTATTCGTGATGATATAATGGACAAGTCGCCCTTTGACCTTTCAGGCGGTCAAAAGCGCAGGGTGGCAATCGCCTCAATTATCGCAATGGAGCCAAAGGTGCTGGTGCTTGACGAGCCTTGCGCAGGACTTGACCCAAAGGGCAGAAAGATAATTCTGAGACTTATCCGTGAGTATCAGCATAAGATGGGCAACACCGTAATTCTTGTTTCACATTCCATGGAGGATGTGGCGCGGATATGCAATAAGGTGCTTGTTATGAATAACGGCAAAGTTGCTATGTACGGCACTGTTGACGAGGTCTATTCCCACGGTGACGAACTTAAAGCCATGGGGCTTAACGTCCCTGAAATAACGGATATTTTCCTTAAACTCAGGGCATCCGGTATTGACTGCCGCACGAATATATATACTGTTGAGCAGGGCGTTAATGAGATAAAAAGATTGTTTGGAGGTGCTGCTTTATGATATCTGATATCACAATAGGTCAGTATTTTCCGGGCAATTCAGTTATCCATAAAATGGACGCCAGAATGAAAATTATTCTCGTTTTGTGCCTGATAGTTTCTATCTTTATTTGTAAAAATATTGTTTCGCTGGCGGCAATCGTGCTTTGCGCCGTAGCGCTTGTGCTCTTGTCAAAAATCCGTTTGAAAACCGTGCTAAAGAGCATTAAGCCGCTGGTGGTTATAATTCTTATTACCGCAGTTCTTAATTTGTTTTACGGCGACGGCGAGCCGCTTGTGGAATTCGGCAGGCTTAAAATCACCGCCAACGGTATTGAAACCGCCGTGTTTATGGCAATCCGCATAATCACTCTTGTGGTTATCAGCTCACTTTTAACTTATACAACCTCACCCACGGAGCTGACCGACGCCCTTGAAAGACTGCTTAAACCGCTTACTTTCCTTAAAATCGACGTTCATTCATTAGCAATGACAATGACCATTGCCCTTAGATTTATTCCCACTCTGGTGGAGGAGATTGAAAAAATAATGGCTGCCCAGAAATCCAGGGGAGCCGATATGGACTCAGGCGGACTTATCCACAGGGCAAAGGCGCTTATTCCGGTGCTTATTCCGCTTTTTGTTTCTTCTTTCAGGAGAGCGGGGGAGCTGGCTTACGCTATGGAATGCCGCTGCTACAGAGGCGGAAGCGGAAGAACCAAGATGAAAGTGATGAAATTTTCACCCAGGGATTTTGTTGCGCTGGGAGTTGTTGTAATTTTCATCGCGGTGATTATTGTAATAAATCATTTTGTACCTGATATTATATGAGAAATTTATTGTTGACAATTATGTACGACGGCAGCCAGTATCACGGCTGGCAGGTCCAGAAAAATGCGCTTTCTGTTCAGGAGGTGTTTCAGGATGCCGTTGAAAAGGTTTTTAAGCGAAGGCTTGATGTTAAGGGATGCAGCAGGACTGATTCAAAGGTCCACGCCAATATGTATTGCCTGACTGTTAAAACAGATATGAATATTGACTGTCAGGGAGTTGTGTGGGCGCTTAATACTAAACTACCCGACGATATAGCGGTTATTGACTGCTGTGAAGTTTCAGATGATTTTCATCCCAGGTATTCCTGCAAATCAAAGGAATATATATATAAGATTTATAACGGCAGTGTGCGTAATCCGTTTTTTTCAAAATACGCTTTTTATTACCGCTATAATCTTGACGCCGATTACCTTAACAGGGAATGCAAGGCGTTTATCGGAACATATGACTATAAGGGCTTCTGCTGTGCTAAAAGTGATGTTGAGGATACTGTCAGAACAGTGTATGACTGTGAGGTGCGCCGTGACGGGGATATGGTAATCTTCAGAGTTGTGGCGGACGGCTTCCTTTACAATATGGTAAGAATCATGGTGGGCACGCTTATATTTATTTCCGAGGGAAAGATAGCCTCAGGCGAACTCAGGGACGTTATCCTGTCAAAAAACCGCATAAGAGCCGGCAGGACCGCTCCTCCCCAAGGACTTTATCTTAATAAAATAAACTACTGACAGGTGTGAATATGGCTGACAATCAACGTGAGATGGAGCGCCGTGAAAAGCGCGCCAATAAGGACAGACGCAATAAAAAAATAATATGGTCACTTATTGCTGTCGTTGTTCTTATTCTCATAATAATGAAAATTTTTGAAATCAACGTAAATTCCGTTATAGACAGATTTACCGATGAAGATGGTAATTTCACTCTTACCGAAGGCGTGGTGGAGGACAATTTCCCATACAGCATAGATTCTTCATCAAATGTGTCTGTAGTTAATATAAATAACCAGCTGGGAATACTTACTCCCTCCAGCTTTACAGTTTTAAATAACAAAAACGGCGAAGTAAAATACGGCTTTGAGCACGGCTATTCCAATCCGATACTTGAGACCGAGGGAGTTTATTCGCTGATATATGACCAGGGCGCAGGCTCTTACAGGCTCGATACAGTAAGCAACGCCGTGTATGAGGAGAAGCTTTCAAATTCAATTCTCTGCGCTGATGTTGCAAAAGACGGCACGGCAGCCGTCGCCACGACCTCTTCGGAAAAGCTCTGTGATATACTTGTATATTCAAAATCTCTTGAAAAAGAGATGCAGATAAGCATTTCAGACGGTTATGTAATTGCAATCTCCCTGAGTGAAAACGGCAAAAAGCTTGCCGCAGCAGTTATTACAGGTGAAAACGCAAATTTAAAAACAACTGTTTTGATTTATGACGTTGCCGACGGTGAAACTGACAGAAAGACTGTTGAGCTTCCCCAGGGGCTGATAATCGACATGAATTATACCGGACTCAATATTATTGTTGTCGGCGATACATACGCAGGAACTATTGACAGTTCCGGCAAGTATGAGCAAATATATGCAGAAGGTAAAATCAGCACCCAGTGCGTAGAATACACCCCGTCGGGCGACCTTGTTCTCGTTTACAATTCTTATGATAATTCCACGGAAAACGTGATATCATACATAAAAAAGAGCGGACGCATAAAGAAAGAAATCAGCGTCACCGGCAGTATAAAATCCGTTTCTGCATCTTCAAGCCTTGTCAGCGTTTTGACAAACAGCGAAATAATCAGCTATAATCTGTCAAACGGCGAGGAAAAGAGCAGGTTATCCACGGACGATTCGGCAAGATCAATATGCTGTATGGGCTCTGAAATATTCGTTCACAGACAGTCGCTTATTGAAAGAAATGAGGCTGATATCAATTGAATTATATTGACATTGCATTTGTCGCCGTTACGGTTATTATGATTGCCGTCGGCGCCAGGAGGGGCTTCGTTGCCTCAGCGCTTGCAACGCTGAAATACCTGCTAGGTATACCACTTTCGTATTACTTGAGCGGCAAGCTGTACCGGCCGCTTTATGACAGTTATGTCAGGGATTATATTTGCGATAAGCTGACGGACAAAATAAATACTTCTGATTCCTATGAGGAACTTCTGTCCGGTATTAACGGCTTTATCGGCAGTATTCCTAAGGATATCACTGATAATTTTGATTTGTCGCTTCTGTACTCGACCGAACCTCAGCAGCTTGGTGCAGTTATTACCGATTCGATTATTGAGCCTGTGGCTCTTGCGGTGCTTAGAATCGTAATATTTATTATTGTTTTCATATTGTTTGGCATAATCATAAGTCTGATTGTTTCCGCTTTTTCAAAAATGCAGAAAAAAAAGCACGCGCCGTTAAAGCACACCAACAGATTTTTCGGCGGTGTGTTCGGACTTTTGAAAGCGGCGTTGCTGGTGTTTACAGCCGCTGCTGCTATAGAGTATATTGAGCCTTTGCTCCCCCAGGGCAATTCGCTTTCAGCTCAGGCTGACGCGAGCGTTCTGCTGGAGTTTATAAATAAATACAATCCGCTTTATTTTTAGTAATGGAGGTACATTATGAGCGATTTGAAAAAAAATGTCAGCGATCTTTTACAGGGCTGGAATACAATACCAAACTGGCTTTCTTTTATAAGAATTGCCCTTATCCCCGTGTTTGTCGTACTCTTTCTTAAAGGTCATATGCTGACGGCGGTTATAATAATGATTTGCGCTGCACTTACCGACCTTTTTGACGGCAAGATTGCAAGAAAATTTAATCAGGTGTCAAATCTCGGCAAAATACTTGACCCCATTGCTGATAAGCTTTCACAAATGGCAATAGTTGTGGTTCTGATAGTTACATATTGGGATAACGCAATCAAATATCTTTTTATGTTCTTTATTGCCAAGGAAGTAATTATGATAATAGGCGGAGGACTGTTGCTGGCGCTTGGTATGCGCCCCACTGCGGCTGAAATCTGGGGCAAGGTTGCCACCAACGTTTTTTATATCGGAATGATATTTATTCTCGCCTTTGGCAAAAACGGAGCTCTGTGCGACATAACCGGATTCACACTGCCCGATGTGGTTACATGGATACTTGTGGCTATTTCAGCAGTATGTACGCTTATTTCACTTTTGGGATATGCGCCGGGCTTTATTCGCCAGCTCAAGGAAAATAAAGAAAAAAAGAGTAAGTAATTTCTACGGAAAGGCTATGGAGATACAATGAAACAGGAAATGTGTTCACGCTGCGGCAAGCGTCCTGCGGTAGTGTTTATTCAGAAAATGGAGGGCGACAACGTCACTCCCCAGGGACTTTGCATAAATTGCGCCAGGGAGCTTAATATCGGCTCAATCAACCAGATGATCGACAAGCTGGGTATTTCAGATGAGGAGCTGGAAATGGCGTCCGAGCAAATGGCTAATTTTATGGAAAATATGGACGATTTTGATTTCGGCAGTCTCGGCGAAATGTTTAATCCCGATAATGCGGACGGCGCTCAGACAATGCCCTTTAACCAGCTTTTCAGCGGCGGCGAGCTTGCTCCTCAGAGCGATTCTGAGGGGAATGATACCTCAGCCGGCACTAAGAAAAGACCTAAGCGTGGCAGGAAAAATTCTCAGGACGATGCGAGAAAATTCCTTAATACCTATTGCAATAACCTCACTGCCAGAGCAAAGCAGGGTAAGATTGACAATATAATCGGCAGGGAAAACGAGATTTCCCGTGCAATCCAGATTCTTTGCAGACGTACAAAGAATAACCCTTGCTTGATAGGCGAGCCGGGCGTCGGCAAAACGGCAATAGCAGAGGGCTTGGCTATAAGAATTGCCAAGGGACAGGTGCCGGCACGTCTTGCCGACAAGGAGATATATCTTCTTGATTTGACGGCTCTTGTTGCAGGCACTCAGTTTAGAGGACAGTTTGAGGGCAGAATAAAAGGACTTGTTGACGAGGTTAAGCACGAGGGCAATATAATTTTGTTCATTGACGAGGTGCATAATCTTGTGGGAACAGGCGATTTCGAGGGTACTATGAATGCGGCGAATATACTTAAACCTGCTCTTTCAAGAGGGGAGATTCAGGTTATCGGCGCCACCACCTTTAACGAATACAGAAAATATATCGAAAAGGACGCCGCTCTTGAACGCCGTTTCCAGCCCATTAAGATTGAAGAACCGTCAATTGACGACGCATATAAGATGCTTATCGGAATAAAAGGGTACTATGAGGATTATCATAAGGTAAGGATATCCGATTCCCTTGTTTACAGAGCGGTAACTATGTCCGAGCGTTTTGTTACAGACCGTTATCTCCCCGACAAGGCAATTGATTTGCTTGATGAAAGCTGTACCTGCGCAAATCTCAGAAACCCTGCAATCAGCAAATATCAGATGATGTCCGACAGGAAAAAGCTTCTTCAGGAGAATATCGAAAAACTTTCTTCACCCGAGGAAAACGATGTTATTGACTATGAGCTTATAACAAAGCTTAAGAGCGAAATATTCCAGATAGACGCCGAGCTGCCTGAGCTTGAGGAAAAGGCTCAGGATAATCAGGTACTTGAGGAGGACCTTGCCAAGGTTATTTCTATGTGGACGGGTATACCTGCCTCAAAAATTGAGCAGAATGATATTAAGAAGCTTGCAAGCCTTGAAGATAATCTTAAGGCTCACATAATAGGTCAGGATACTGCGATTGAAAAGGTAGCAAATGCTGTCAGACGCGGCAGAGTTCAGATAAGCCCCAAGAGAAGACCGCAGTCCTTTATTTTCGTAGGTCCCACAGGCGTCGGAAAAACCGAGCTTGTTAAGCGCCTTGCCGACGAACTTTTTGACAGCCCCGATAATCTTATAAGACTTGATATGTCCGAGTTTATGGAAAAATTCAGCGTATCAAGAATTATCGGTTCTCCTCCCGGATATGTTGGCTATGACGACGCAGGCCAGCTGACTGAGAAAGTAAGGAGAAAGCCTTACAGCGTTATTCTGTTTGATGAGATTGAAAAAGCTCATAAGGACGTGCTGAATATTCTTCTTCAGATACTTGACGAGGGCAGGATAACCGACGCTCAGGGAAGAACGGTTAATTTTGAAAATACTGTAATCATAATGACCTCAAACGCAGGCTCTACTGATTCAGGCTCGCTGGGCTTTAATAAATCCGAGGGCGACATAAACGTTGAGGTAACAATGAAGGCTCTTGAAAGATTTTTAAGACCTGAATTTCTCGGAAGAGTTGATGAGATAGTTATATTCAACCAGCTCACTCATGACAATTTTGAGAAAATTGCAAGGCTTATGCTCGACGAGCTTGTGGAAAGCCTCAAGGATAAGGGCATTTCTCTTGTCTATGACGACAGCGTTCCTGTTTTCCTTGCCAAGGAAGCATACGGCTCAAAAAAGAATGCCCGCGGTCTGCGTGATTCCGTAAGGCGTGACGTTGAGGAAAAGCTTGCCAATGAGATAGTTTTCAACCAGGATGTTAAAATTAACACCTTTACTCTCACTGCAACGGATAAAATTAACATAAAAATAAATTAATTTTAAAAAACTACTTGACACTTCGGCGGTCATTATGTATAATAATGACCGTCGCGTGCGGGTGTAGTTCAATGGTAGAATCCCAGCCTTCCAAGCTGGTCGTGTGGGTTCGATTCCCATCACCCGCTCCATTTATTTTGCGCTGATAGCTCAGCTGGATAGAGCAACTGCCTTCTAAGCAGTAGGTCGGGGGTTCGAGTCCCTCTCAGCGCGCCATAAGCGCAGTAACAGCACTTCGGTGCTTTTACATATATGGTGGGATTAGTTCAGTTGGTTAGAGCGCCAGTTTGTGGCACTGGAGGTCATCGGTTCGAATCCGATATCCCACCCCACTATTAAAAAATTGTTTGATTATATCAAACGTTTATATAAGATCCCAAGATATTGGGGTGTAGCCAAGCGGTAAGGCAACGGACTTTGACTCCGTCATGCGTGGGTTCGAATCCCGCCTCCCCAGCCAGCACCCTGATCTTCTCAGGGTGATATGATCCATTAGCTCAGATGGCAGAGCACTTGACTTTTAATCAAGGTGTCCGGGGTTCGACTCCCCGATGGGTCACCAGGTAAAAGCTTTGAATTCCGAATTTTCGGAAATTCAAGGCTTTTCTATTTTTTCTGAATTTCTATTTTTTTCTAATTGTATTGCGTTCAATTTATCTTGTCAGAAAATCAGTTATGTAGTAAAATTAAAAAAATTGGGGGTTGAAAATTGTGAAAAAAAGGAACTTAAGCATTCTGTTATCAGCGCTTTTTGCTGTGCTGATTTTTCCTCTTTTAACAGTATTTTGCGCGGATGTGAGCGCTTATGCCAAGAGCTCGCAGTATCTTTCTACTCCGTCGCTGACGTCAGCATATTTTAATAATGATGGAGCGGCGCTTAAATGGAATTCTGTAAAGGGCGCCCAAAAATACAGATTATATTACAGAATAGGGAATAGCAACTGGGTGAAAATTGCCGATACTACCTCAACAAGCTATACATGGCAGCAGGCTAAGCTCGGCACTAAATATACCTTTACCGTAAGGTGTATAACTGCCGATGGAAAGTCTTATGCCAGTGGATTTAACGCCACAGGCAAGACAGTTACCGGACTTTCCGCTCCGAAATTACAGTCAGCTACTAATAGCGCATCCGGTGTTAGTGTAAGCTGGAATAGAGTTTCGTCTGCCGCAAAATACAGAGTTTTCAGGAAGACTTCCACCGCTTCTTCCTGGACTGCTATCGGCACATCGTCCTCAACCTCTTATGTTGACAAGACCGCAAAATCAGGAACAACATATGTCTATACGGTTCGTTGCCTTAGCAGCGATTCAAAATCATATACCAGCGGATATGACGAGAAGGGCAAGACCACTAAATTTGTCGCAGCGCCCTCACTTGCATCAGTATATTTTAATAACGACGGAGCGGCGCTAAAATGGAATTCTGTTAAAGGCGCTGAAAAATATAGGGTGTATTATAGAGTAGGCAGCGGAAGCTGGGTAAGGATTACCGATACTACTTCTACAAGCTATACCTGGTCGGGCGCTAAGCTGGGAGCAAAATACACCTTTACTGTAAGATGCATAAATTCCAGCGCCACAGCATACACCAGCGGCTTCAAAGCTTCAAAAGCAGTCACAGGACTTTCCAAGCCTAAAATTTCTTCAATCCGTGCCGTGAATTCAGGTACACAAATTAACTGGGGCAAGGTGTCAGGTGCTGTCAGATATAAAATTTTCCGCAAAACCGCAAGTACGAACTGGACAACCGTCGGCACCTCAACCACAACGTCATTTACTGACAAAAAGGCATCCAAGGGTACAACCTATTTGTATACCATCCGCTGTATAAGTAAGGACGGCACAACCCTTTTAAGCGGATATTATGAGGCAGGCAAGAGCTTTATGGCGGTGTCCGCACCTAATATATCCTCCGTTTCGACGGCAGTAAACGGAGTCCAGATAAAATGGGGTAAAGTTTCAAAGGCAGAAAAATACAGGGTCTACAGAAGAACGTCAAGCGGTTCTTGGGTTACCCTTACAACCACAACTTCAACCTCATATTTGGACAAGACTGCAAAAAGCGGAACTAAGTATTACTATACTGTCAGATGTGTAAACGCAAACTGCACTGCCTATACCAGCGGATATAATACCACCGGAAAAGGCATAACCTATGTTGCCGCCCCCAAAATTACATCAATTTCAGCCACATCTTCGGGTGTCAAGCTTAAATGGGGCAAGGTAACCGGTGCTCAAAAGTATAAAGTGTTCCGTAAAACAGCTAATGCTACCAGCTGGACAGCGCTTGGCGTTACCGCCTATACGGATTTTACCGATATACAGGCAAAGAAAGGCGTCAGGTATACATATACCGTTCGCTGTGTAAACAGTAGTGTAACAAGTTATACAAGCTGGTTCTATGAAGACGGCAAAAGCGTCACCTCGGTTTCATCTCCTTCGACTAAAAATGATATGGTCAGAGTTGCCGAGAAGGAAGTGGGTTATTCCGGCGGCTATAAAATCTGGAAATGGGCAGGCTACAGCCGCCGTGTACCGTGGTGCAACCTCTTTGTCACTTGGTGTGCAAATGAGCTCGGGTATTATCAGTCCGGCAGAATTCCGCGCTACCAGGATCCCGCTGATTCCGCAAACTGGTTCAAGTCCAAGGGCTTGTTTAAAAACAGAAATTATATACCTAAGTCAGGCGATTTGATTTTCTTTAAAACCCAATGGGAGTCCACACCGTATCACATCGGAATTGTAGAAAAATATTCAAACGGCTATGTCTATACTATCGAGGGCAACCTTGATGACGTTGTTCAGAAGAGAAAATATAACCATAAAGGAAATATTTATATTTATGGCTATGCAACTCCTGATTACGGTCACAATTAATCTAAAAGCACAGGTCTTAAAATGCTGATGCAGAGATATTGGCAGTATTTTTTTCTCACTAAAAAGGCTTTATAGACTGCGCCAACCAAAACTCTAAAAAGCACGAACAAAAGTTCGTGCTTTTTCTTTGTACCTATTTACTTTTTTTGCGATTTGGCATATAATAACTCTATATGCGAAAAATTCTGAAAAACAGAGCAGGTAGTTACTATGGACAAATTTAAGCTTGTCAGCAAATTTAAGCCAACCGGTGATCAGCCGCAGGCAATTGATGCGCTTGTAAAAGGCGTTTTAAACGGCGACAGAGAGCAGACTCTCATGGGTGTTACCGGTTCGGGTAAAACTTTCACAATGGCAAATATAATTGAGCGGGTAAACAGACCCACCCTTGTTCTGGCTCATAATAAAACTTTGGCGGCTCAGCTTTGCAGTGAGTTCAAGGAGTTTTTCCCTGAAAATGCCGTTGAGTATTTTGTGTCCTATTATGATTATTATCAGCCAGAGGCTTACGTACCCACTACCGATACTTATATTGAAAAAGACTCAGCAATAAACGATGAGATAGACAAGCTGCGCCATTCTGCCACCGCCGCATTGTTTGAGCGACGTGATGTTATAATTGTTGCTTCCGTGTCCTGCATTTATTCTATCGGCGACCCTATCGACTATAAAAGCATGGTTATTTCCCTTAGAACAGGTATGGAGTACGGCAGGGACGCGCTGATTGAAAAGCTTGTTTCCATTCAGTATGAGAGAAACGATATTAATTTTGTGCGCAATAAATTTCGTGTAAGAGGGGATACCCTTGAGGTATTTCCGGCAGGCTCTTCGGGAAATGCCGTGAGAATTGAATTTTTCGGCGATGAAATTGACAGAATATGTGAAATTCAGCCCCTTACAGGTAAGGTAGAAGGTGTATTGTCCCACGTGTGCCTGTATCCTGCTTCCCATTACGTTGTGGGCGCTGAAAAAATGAATATAGCTATTGATAAAATATATAACGAGATGGTGGAGCGTGTAGCGTATTTTGAGGAAAAGGGCAAACTCTTGGAGGCTCAGCGAATCAAGGAACGCACCATGAACGATATTGAAATGCTCAGGGAAACGGGCTTTTGTAAAGGAATTGAGAACTATTCCGCCGTTATGAGCGGCAGAAAGCCGGGGGAAGCACCCTTTACGCTTATTGATTATTTCCCCGATGATTTTCTGCTTTTCTGTGATGAAAGCCATGTAATGCTCCCCCAGCTTAGGGGTATGTATGCCGGCGACAGAGCAAGAAAGGAAAGTCTTGTGGAATACGGTTTCCGACTGCCAAGCGCTCTTGATAACAGACCGCTGCAGTTCGACGAGTTTTATAACAAGGTTAACCAGGTAATTTTCACATCGGCAACACCGGGCGAGTTTGAAAAAACGAAAAGCGCCCGAATCGTAGAGCAGGTTATCAGACCTACCGGACTTCTTGACCCGTTGATTACGGTCAAACCTACCGAGGACCAAATGGACGACCTATTGTCTGAAATCAATCTGCGTGCCGAGAGAAAGGAAAGAGTTCTTGTTACAACTCTTACCAAGGCAATGGCGGAGGACCTTACAAAATATCTTGAGGGCTTCGGTGTCAAGGTACGTTATATGCACCACGATATTGACACCATCGAGCGTATGGAAATAATCCGTGACCTTCGCCTGGGCGAGTTCGACGTGCTTGTGGGCATAAATCTTCTTCGTGAGGGACTGGATATTCCAGAAGTGTCGCTGGTAGCGATTCTCGATGCTGATAAGGAGGGCTTTTTGCGCTCCGAGACATCGCTTGTTCAGACTATAGGACGAGCCGCCCGTAACGAAAACGGCGAGGTAATAATGTATGCTGACAGCGTTACCCCATCCATGGAGCGTGCTATAACCGAAACCGTCAGACGCCGTGGAATTCAGGAAAAATATAATCAGGAGCATTCAATAACTCCCAAAACTATAAAGAAGGACGTAAGGCAGATAATTGAGATAACCTCAAAGGATAAGCTTGACGGCAAACGCAAGCGCCTTACGAAGAAAGAAAAGCAGCTTCTTATCAAACAGCTTACCAGCGAGATGAAAGAGGCGGCACGCATGCTGGAGTTTGAGCACGCGGCATTTTTGCGTGACCAAATTGCAGAACTTGAAAATAACTAAAGCAAAGTAATTTAATGGTGACTAATATGGCAAAAAACATAGTTGTAAAGGGTGCCAGAGAGCATAACCTTAAAAATATAGACGTTGAAATACCCAGGGACAAGCTAATCGTGTTTACCGGGCTTTCCGGCTCAGGAAAATCAAGTCTTGCCTTTGATACGATATATGCTGAGGGTCAGCGCAGATATGTTGAATCCCTGTCCTCATATGCCCGTCAGTTTCTCGGTCAGATGGAGAAGCCTGATGTTGATTATATCGACGGACTTTCACCGGCTATTTCCATTGACCAGAAGACAACAAGCAGAAATCCCCGTTCCACCGTGGGCACTGTAACGGAAATCTACGATTATCTCAGGCTGCTCTATGCCCGTATAGGCAAACCGCACTGCACAGTCTGCGGACGTGAGATAACCCAGCAGACGGTGGACCAGATAGTGGATACTGTCCTGAAGCTTGAGGAAAAAACCAGAATACAGATTATGGCGCCAATAGTCAGAGGACGAAAAGGCGAGTACGTCAAGGAGCTTGACAATATCAGAAAGTCAGGCTATGTCAGAGTCAGAGTAGACGGCGCCGTTTACGACTTGTCCGAGGATATAAAAATGGACAAGAACAAGAAGCATAACATTGAAGTAATCGTGGACAGGCTTATAATAAACAGCACGGTCAAATCAAGACTTGCCGACTCTATAGAGACAGCAACCAAGCTCGCTGACGGCGTTGTTCTTGTTGATATTGTGGGCGACAGGGAGGAGCTTTTCTCCCTTAATTATGCCTGCCCTGAGCACGGTGCCGTCATCGAGGAAATGAGCCCCCGTATGTTTTCATTTAACAATCCTTTCGGGGCGTGTAAAAAGTGCGGCGGTCTTGGCTCATATAAAGAAATTGACCCTAATCTCATAATTCCCAACAAAAAGCTCTCAATAAATCAGGGAGCCATAAAAGCCTCAGGCTGGAATGTAAACGACGGTTCAATTGCAAAAATGTACTACGAGGGACTTGCCAAGGAGTACGGATTTTCCCTGGACGTTCCCGTGGAAATGATACCTGAGGAGGGGCTTCACGCTATTCTTTACGGTACCGGCGACAGAAAACTCACCATGAAGCGCACCACCTCTTACGGTACGGGAACATATAAAAATACATTTGAGGGAATTATCACCAATCTAAAGCGCAGGTATGAGGAAACCTCTTCCGACTGGGCGAGAAGCGATATTGAATCCGTAATGACCACCTGCGTGTGCCCTGACTGCGGCGGTTCACGCCTTACTCCCGCTATTATGAGCGTAACGGTGGGCGGCAAAAATATTTACGAGTTCTGCAAAATGCCCATTGGCGACGAGTTGGAGTTTATCAGCAATCTTCAGCTTACCGAGCGTGAAAAAATCATCGGTACGCTTGTTGTAAACGAGATAAAGGAAAGACTGGAATTTCTTAATTCAGTCGGACTGGAGTATCTTTCGCTTTCACGTGAGGCGGCAACTCTCTCAGGCGGCGAAGCTCAGCGAATCCGCCTTGCCACCCAGATAGGCTCGTCTCTTATGGGCGTGCTTTACATCCTTGACGAGCCGTCTATCGGACTTCATCAGAGGGATAATGACAAGCTCCTCGGCACATTAAAGCATCTAAGGGACCTGGGAAATACGCTTATCGTAGTTGAGCATGACGAGGATACCATGAGAAACGCCGATTATATAGTTGATATCGGACCTGGCGCAGGTATCCACGGAGGCGAGCTTGTGGCAGCGGGCAGCGTTGACGATATAATCAACTGCGAACGTTCAATAACAGGAATGTATCTGAGCGGCAGACGCTCCATTCCCGTTCCTGAAAAACGCAGAAAAGGCAGCGGCAAAAAGCTGACAATTTATAAGGCGGCGGAAAACAACCTGAAAAATATTAATGTGGAGATTCCGCTGGGTAAATTCGTGGCTGTTACGGGAGTATCAGGCTCAGGTAAATCAAGCCTCGTCAACGAGATACTTAACAAATATCTCTCAAATGTCCTGAACGGAGCTAAAAAACGTCCCGGTAAATTTGAAAAAATAACCGGCGCTGACAATCTCGATAAGGTAATTAATATTGACCAGTCGCCTATCGGCAGAACACCAAGGTCGAACCCGGCTACCTATACAGGAGTCTTTAACGATATTCGTGAGCTTTATGCTCAGACTCCTGACGCAAAGCAGAGGGGATATAAGGCAAACCGCTTTTCGTTTAACGTCAAGGGCGGCAGGTGTGAGGCGTGCCAGGGCGACGGAATTGTTAAGATAGAAATGCATTTTCTTGCGGACGTTTACGTCCCCTGCGAGGTATGCTCAGGAAGAAGATATAACCGTGAAACCCTTGAGGTCAAGTTTAAAGGAAAATCAATTTTCGACGTGCTTGAAATGACGGTGGATGAGGGCGTTGAATTCTTTGCCCAGCAGCCGAAAATCTATAATAAGCTCAAAACACTTTCTGAGGTGGGGCTCGGATATATAAAAATCGGTCAGAGTGCCACAACTCTTTCAGGCGGCGAGGCACAGCGAGTGAAGCTGGCTACCGAGCTGTCACGCAGAAGCACCGGCAGAACTATCTATATTCTTGATGAACCTACTACGGGACTTCATACAGCGGACGTTCACAGACTTGTAAATGTGCTTAATATGCTGGTGGATTCCGGCAATACGGTTGTTGTTATTGAACACAATCTTGATATCATCAAAACTGCCGACCATATTATTGACCTGGGACCCGAGGGCGGAAATGGCGGCGGTGAGATTGTCGCAACAGGAACGCCTGAGGAAGTTGCTCAGTGTGAAAAGTCATATACAGGTCAGTATCTGAAAAAATATCTTTAATAATGGCAGTGTCTGATATGTATAATCTATCATTGTCATAATAAGCCGATTTAATTACAATGATGTAATATTTCTTGTTATACTGTCTATATTATGGTATTATAATCCTTAATGAATTTGTATTGGAGGATAAAAAATGCCGAGAAAAGTTGTAATAATGGATCACCCGCTTATCCAGCATAAGCTCAGTATTCTTAGGGATATCGAAACGAGCACTAAGGAATTCCGTGATCTTGTAAACGAGATAGCTATGCTTATGGTGTACGATGCCACGAGGGACCTTCCCTTGGCGGACAAAACAGTGGAGACACCCTGCGGAACTGCTCACTGCAAAGTTATTGCAGGCAGAAAGCTTGCTTTTGTTCCAATTTTGCGTGCCGGACTCGGCATGGTGGAGGGCGCTTTGCAGCTTGTTCCTGCGGCGAGAGTCGGTCATATCGGACTTTATCGTGACGAAACGACCCTTAAGCCTGTGGAGTATTACTGCAAACTGCCTAAGGATATAGAAAAGAGAGACGTGTTTGTCCTCGACCCGATGCTTGCCACGGGCGGTTCAGCAATTGACGCTATTTCCCAGATCAAGCTCAGAAAGCCGCATTCTATAAAATTCCTGTGCATCATTGCCGCTCCGGAGGGACTTGATGCCCTTAAAAAGGCTCATCCCGACGTTGATATATTCTGTGCCGGAATGGACGAAAAGCTTAACGAAAACGGCTATATCGTTCCCGGTCTCGGCGATGCCGGTGACAGAATATTCGGTACAAAATAATTTATCATCATTGATTTAACGAGGAGAAATTTATGGCTAAAGAAAAATTTAAAGTGGGCAATGAGGGAATTTATGATGCCCGTAAGCTCGGAACAGGCAGAATGATCGTTCTCGGTTTCCAGCATATGTTTGCAATGTTCGGAGCAACAGTGCTTGTTCCGCTTATTACCGGACTTGATATTTCAACAACACTGCTTATGGCAGGTCTTGGTACTCTTTTGTTCCACGTGTTCACAAAATTCAAGGTTCCGGCATTTTTGGGTTCGTCATTTGCTTTTCTCGGAGGATACGGCACAGTAGCTCCGATGCTTGAGGACGGAACTCCCAATAGGGAAATGATACCTTATGCCTGCCTTGGCGTTGTGTGCGCGGGACTTGTTTATCTTATTCTCGCCGCAGTAATTAAAATAATCGGCATCAATAAGGTAATGAAGTTCTTCCCACCGGTAGTAACAGGTCCAATCATTATCGCTATCGGACTCGGACTTGCTCCCAGCGCTATCAGCAACTGCTCAACCAATTGGTGGCTTGCCATTATTGCTCTTGCGCTTGTTATTATATTCAATATTTTCGGTAAGGGCATGATAAAAATCATTCCCATTCTTCTCGGAATTCTCGGCTCATATACTGTTGCGGCAATTGTCGGCAACGGCTTCGGCGTTGAAAGTTTCGCAATAGATTTCACCTCAGTAAAAGAGGCTGCATGGATAGGCTTCCCGATTGACTGGGAACTCACCGTCTTCGGCGGCGTTCACGACAGCTCAAAGGCAATATCTGCAATCATTGCAATAATGCCTATCTCACTGGCAACAATGATGGAGCATATCGGCGATATCTCCGCAATCAGCGCAACCTGCGGCAAGAATTATATTGCTAATCCTGGACTTCACCGTTCACTTACCGGCGACGGTCTCGCAACTTCTTTGTCAGCGCTCTTCGGCGGACCTGCTAACACAACATACGGAGAGAATACCGGCGTGCTTGCACTTTCTAAGGTCTATGACCCGAGAGTCATAAGAATTGCAGCATATTTTGCTATTCTCTTCTCATTCTCACCTAAATTTGCCGCAATCATCAATTCAATGCCGACTGCGATTGTTGGCGGTATCTCATTCGTACTTTACGGTATGATTTCCGCTATCGGTGTTCGTAACATGGTTGAGAATCACGTTGACTTCTCTAAGGCTCGTAATACAATAATTGCAGCAGTAATACTTGTTTGCGCTCTTGGTCTCGGCGACGGCGTGTCATTCTCCATCGGCGAGTTTGATATAACTCTTTCAGGACTTGCAGTAGCAGCTATTGCAGGTATCGTGCTTAACGCTGTTTTCCCAGGCAAAGACTATGATTTCAGCAAAGCCGGTAAAAAGCTCGAAAAAGACGTTCCGGCAGAGAGTAAATAATCTGAATAAACATTTTAAGGCGGAGGATTTGTCCTCCGCCTTTTTTATATTGCTGAATTTTTAGTGTAATTTTTGTAATGAATTTTTAATTTTATATTTATTTTATTTATCTTTTCTGTTATAATGTCTAATATATTTGTAAAAAGAGGTGACAAAATGAAAAAAATCAGAATACTTTTGATTGTTTTATCATTGTCACTTCTGCTTACAGGATGCGGCAATTTCAGACTCGCTTCTTCAATTGACGATTTGATTTCTCCCGTTCCGCCCAGCGGCGATAACGCAGGAGTGCAAAATGCCGTAAACGAGCTTTGCAAATCAGGATTCCTTATCAAGATGCCGTCATCAGGCGATTACACGACTTCGTTTATTTTTTACGATTTGGACGGCAACGGTACTGATGAGGCTGTGGCTTTTTATGAGCCGAACGACGACCGAGGCACCACCAGCATGGCTGTTTTGAGTAAGTCAAAGGAAAAATGGAGCGTTGTTGAAAATATCCGTGGAGAGGGCAGTGACGTTAAGTCGGTGGATTTCTGCGATGTAAACAATGACGGAGTTGTTGAGATACTCGTTTGCTGGAGCGTAATTTCCTCAGCGAACAGCTACAGATTCTGTGTTTATAACCACAACCTTGACAAGGAAGGCTCTGAGCTGGAGCCGATAAGCGATCCGATTTCAGCAGGTGAGTTTATTTGTGTTGATATTAATGAGGATGATATTGACGAAGTAGTGGTGTTTAAGCTCGGCTCAAGTGATGAATCTCCCAGCGCTCAGCTTTATTCTTTTTCGGATAATAAGCAAACACTTTTAGGTGAAACGAAGCTTGACAGCACCATTATTTCTTTTGAAAATATTTCGGCAGGAGTTACGGATGAGGGAGTCAGCGTCTATGCCGACGCACTGAAAACGGACGGAAATTCAATGGTAACGGAGTTTATTTACTGGTCGGATTATTATGATTCAATTGTTTCTCCGTTTTACAGCTATTCCACGGGCAGAACTTCCGAAACATCCAGGGACAGCGTAATTTACAGCCGTGATGTTGACGGCGACGGAGTTATTGAGATACCTACGGACAGTTCCGTAAGCGGACTCCCGTCCCAGGTAAAAGCTCATAACTGGGTGATTTATGACAATACTGTATTGCTTCATAAGTGCTATACGTATTCGTGCAAGAGAGATTCGTATCTGCTGTTGTTCGACGATGATACGTTTGATAAAATTACAGCCGATTACGATACCGATACCAGAAAGCTGACGGTGATTGAAAAAGACGGCAAAAAAGAATGCTTCAGTATTCTTACTGCGGTAAAAACCGCATACAGTCCCGACGATCCGTCGTATTCAGGATATACTCAAATTTACAGTGATTCAGGGTTCGTTTATCTTGCAAAGGTGAACGAAGAAGCGAATATAAAGTTTTCGGCAAATGATCTGAAGAATATGATTAAACCCTATTAGGAGGAACTGTCATGAAAAAAGTATTAGTAGCGGAGGATGAGGAGTCAATCCGCGAGTTTATCGTAATTAATCTTACGAGAAGCGGTTATGAGGTGGAGCAGGCGGAAAACGGCGCTGTTGCCCTTGAGAAATTTTCCAAGGACCAAAACGGATTTGACGTCGTAATCCTTGATATAATGATGCCTGAGATTGACGGTCTCACCGTATGTAAGGAGCTGAGAAAACGTTCAGCCGACCTTGGAATCATTATGTTAAGCGCCAAAACTCAGGAGATGGACAAGGTTACAGGACTGCTTTTCGGAGCGGACGATTATGTAACTAAGCCGTTTTCACCCAGCGAGCTTATGGCAAGAGTTGACGCTGTTTACAGAAGAGTTGAGATGACGCGCGGTTTCAGACAGAACGATACCACAGGCGACAGCATCGTGCTGGACGAATTTGAACTTAATTTAAGAAATCGCACTCTTTCCAAAAACGGCGAGCCTATAGAGCTTACCCAGGTGGAATTCCAGATAATAGAGTACTTTTTCAAGAATCCGAATGCGGCGTTGTCCCGTACCGATATACTTAAAACGGTTTGGGGTGCCAATTATTACGGCGATGAAAAGATCGTAGACGTAAATATAAGACGACTTAGAATTAAAATTGAGGAAAATCCGTCAAACCCCACAAGGCTTGTGACGATTTGGGGACTCGGATATAAGTGGATAACCTCGAAACAGTAAAAGACGCATTACAGACAGAAAACAGGACAGAAGGAAATTTGATGAAAAGCAAACTGAGCAAACTGAATGAAAAATTGCATATTCCGAAAATTCAGGGTATCACACTGCGCTGGATCATCAATATCCTTGGTGTTATAGCTGTGTTTTTTATCATTGTGTTTTTTGTTTCGTCTTTCTCAATAAAAAATTATTATTACTCTAATGTTGAGAGTATTTTGAGTTCGGGAACCTCCACCACCGCCACAGATTATTTCTCATCAAATCTTGAGGACGGCGTTTCGCTGGAGCAGTCCGCAGTGGATTTTATAGACAGCTTCAGCTATAAGGATAAAACCACTATATGGGTAATCGACAGTAACGGTGAGGTCATCCTGTCCTCCAGCGGCTTTGCTATTGAGAAGCAGGATATGCCCGACTACGACGAGGCTCTTGTTTCAGAGGACAACAGCGGCAAATTTGTCGGCAAGATTGACAGCGGCGAAAAGGTTATGGCTATTTGCAGTGCTATCAGGAATCCCGACGGGGACATAGTCGGCGCAGTGCGGGTTATGTCATCTCTTGAGCAGGTGGACGAGCAGATAGGCTCTATGGTGTTTTTGATTTTTCTGGCTTTGCTCATAGTTTTTGCCATAATCATTTTTTCTAATTTGTTTTTTATCCGTTCTATCATTATACCTGTTCAGGAAATTAACGAAACTACTAAAAAGATTTCCCAGGGCGACTATTCCGCCAGAATTGAGAAGAAATATAACGACGAAATAGGCGACCTGTGCGATTCGATAAATTCCATGGCGGAGGAAATTTCCACCACGGATAAAATGAAAAACGATTTTATTTCAACGATATCCCATGAGCTGAGGACTCCGCTCACTTCAATTAAAGGCTGGGGCGAGACCCTTACCTTGGGTGCCAATGATTCCTTTGACGAGATAACCAGAAAAGGACTTCAGGTCATCGTTAAGGAAGCCGGCAGGCTTGAGGGCTTTGTGGAGGAACTGCTGGATTTCTCACGTCTTCAAAGCGGCAGAATGAACCTTAAGCTGGCAAAGACGGATGTGTTTGCCGAGCTGGATGAAACGGTGTTTACTTTCCGTGAAAGAGCACTTAGGGAAGGCATCGAGGTAAAATACAGTATCCCCGATGTTCCGGCAATTGCCGACGCTGACGCCAACAGGCTCAGACAGGTGTTTATGAATATTCTTGACAACGCCCTGAAATATTCCAGAGCACCCAGCAAGATATTTGTTAAAGCTCAGTTTGTCAAGGTTGAGGGCAGGGATTTTATCAGCATTGCCATTGCCGACCAGGGCTGCGGAATAAGCAAAGAGGATCTGCCCCACGTAAAGGATAAGTTTTATAAAGCGAACGTTTCCGTAAGAGGCTCAGGCATAGGACTTGCGGTAACCAACGAAATTATCAATCTTCATAAGGGAAAACTTGAGATTGACAGTGAAGAGGGTCAGGGAACCCTTGTAACGATATACCTTCCTGTTAAAGACGCTCCGTCGGAAAACCAGCTTAATAATATTCCGGCAAATCCCGACGAGGCTGAAATTAACAGGGGAATGGAAATGAAAGGCTGAAAGTATGAGCGATAGAAAAACGCACAGAACCTCAGTGGGAGGTCAGGCTCTCATAGAGGGCGTTATGATGCAGGGACCAAGAGGCGTTGCCACTGCCGTAAGGCAGGAAAACGGCGAAATCGTTGTAAAGCATCATACGTTTAATCACGCTAAGGATAAGTTTAAATTTCTCGGCTGGCCGATAATAAGAGGTATGGTGGCATTTGTTGAGTCCATGATTCTCGGCTACAGGATGCTGATGTATTCCGCCGAGGCTTCCGGTATGGAAGATATGGAAGACGTTGAAATGAATAAATTTGAAAAATGGATTACCGATAAGCTCGGCGACAAATTTATGAGTTTCATCATGGTGATTGCCACAATACTCGGAATCGCCTTAGCCATACTCATTTTCTTTTACTTCCCGGTCCTTTTGTTCAACAGGCTCAATGCCTGGACGGACGGAGTCCTGACTCCGTGGCAGGGGACTATTGAGGGTGTTTTAAAAATAATAATTTTTGTTGTATATATCGCCGCAGTAAGCCGTATGAAAGATATCAAGCGTACCTTTATGTATCACGGCGCAGAGCATAAATCCATTGCATGCTATGAATCAGGCATGGAGCTCACCGTGGAAAACGTAAAAAAATGCACACGCTTTCATCCGAGATGCGGTACTTCGTTTATTTTCGTAATGCTGATATTCAGCATCATTTTCAGCACGATTCTTTCAAAGATTTTTCCTGATATAGCTACTGTAAGAATACTTTGGATGCTGCTTAAGATTGCGTTTATTCCTCTGCTTATGGGCTTTGGATACGAATTTATCAGGTACGCCGGCAGACATGACAATATTTTCGTCAGAGTTCTTTCTGCACCCGGACTGTGGATGCAGCGCCTTACAACAAACGAACCCGATGATGAAATTATAGAGGTCGGTATCGAAGCGCTTAAGGCTGTGATTACCGATAATCCAGAGGATGATGAGATAAAATGACGGCTAAAGAAGCGTTTAATTACGGCGTTTATTTTCTGTCCTGTAACGGCGTCGACGAAGCGGAGTTTAAATCCCTCTGCCTGGTGTGCCGCTTGCTGGATATAAAAAACAGCGAGTACGCCCTGCATAAGGACGACGATGTAATTATGAAAAAGTTTGCCGACCTGCTGTGGAGAGTTAAGAACGGCGAGCCGCTGCAATACGTCATAGGCAAATGGGATTTTTATGAAAGAGAATTTTACGTGGGCGAGGGCGTTCTGATTCCCAGACCGGAAACAGAGGAGCTATGCTCAATGGCTGTGGACTATATAAAACAGATTGGCAAATGCACTGTTTATGACCTTTGTGCCGGCAGTGGCTGTATCGGTTTGAGCATTGCAGGAGCATGCCCCGATTCCTTTGTCTATCTTGTTGAGAAAAGCCCCAAGGCAATGGCATACCTTATTAAAAATGCTCAGGGCGTTGATAATTGCAGCGCAATCTGCGCAGATATAAGAAATACAGATTCAATGAAATCCGCCGACGTTATCGTCTCCAATCCTCCCTATATCAGAACAGCCGATATTGAGCATCTTCAAAAGGAAGTGCGCTTTGAGCCTGCTATGGCGCTGGACGGAGGAAAAGACGGTCTTGACTTTTATCGGATTATCAACGATAATTGGTTTGATATGCTTAACTCTGACGGACGCATATTTCTTGAAATCGGAGAGGATCAGGCAGACGATGTTTTGAATCTTCTTACTAATTTTAAGGACAAAAAAGTAATTAAGGATATGTACGGCAACGACAGAATTGTTACCGCCGTAAAAAAGGACTGATATTATGAGTGAACTCCTAAGTATGCTTAGATCCGGCGACTATCTCGGATTTATGGTTAATATTCTGTCAAAATGCTTTGTAATATTCTGCTGTATGCCCATACACGAGATGGCTCACGGCTATGTTGCATATAAATGCGGCGACGATACTGCAAGGCTTAAAGGCAGACTGACAATCAATCCCTTTGCACATCTTGATTTGATAGGTACGATAATGATACTTCTTTTCGGCTTCGGCTATGCTAAGCCCGTGCCTGTTAATCCTGCAAGGCTTAAGCATCCGAGGCGTGATATGGCTCTTGTTGCACTGGCAGGTCCTGTTTCAAATATAATAATGGGCTTTATATCAGTGTTCATTTATTATATAATAAATGCGTTTGCATCAGACAATGCAGGGGCTATGGCGCTGGGTTACTTTTTTGTTTATGCGGCTGAGGTAAATGTAATGCTTGCCGCGTTTAATATCCTGCCGATTCCTCCTCTTGACGGTTCAAAGATTTTTTCGGCAATACTGCCCGACAAAATTTATTTTAAAATAATGCGCTACGACAGGTATATCATGATTGCTCTTATAGTGCTTCTCTTTACAGGGCTTCTTAATGTGCCGCTGGCATGGATAGCAGATAAACTGCTTTATATTATTTCAATTATACCAAGTCTTATTTTCGGATAATTTATGGAACAGATTAATTATAAGATTGATGTGTTTGAGGGGCCAATGGACCTGCTCTTGCACCTTATATCAAAGCATAAAATCAATATAAATGATATTCCTATTGTTGAGCTCGTAAACCAGTATCTGGATTATGTAAGGCAGATGAGGGAACAGGATTTTGAGGTTGCCGGCGATTTTCTTGAAATGGCGGCAAGACTTATCTATATCAAAACTGTGTCTCTTTTGCCAAAGCATGAGGAAGCGGAAAAGCTCAAAAAGGAACTGACAGGCGAGCTGATAGAATACCGTGACTGCAAGCTTATGGCGGAAAAACTTTCCCACCAGACGGACGGGTTTAACCGATTTGTACGTCCTGCCCAGGAGGGCTTTATAAATTATGATTACGAGCGCTTTCACGAAGGGGGCGAGCTTTTAAATGCCTACATCAGCGCCGCAGGACGAGGCAGACGCCGGCTTCCTCCTCCGCTGGATTCCTTTAAGGTGATAGTGGCTAAAAAATTTGTTGCCGTCGCCGATAAGGTTTCATCAGTGTTTCAAAAACTGAAATCAGGCAAGAAAATCAAGTTTCTCACACTTTTCAAGGACGCCGCTACAAAAAGCGATATGGTTGCGACTTTCCTTGCTGTGCTTGAGCTTGCCAAGACAAAAAAGATTTCAATCGACGGGGATATGGAAAATCCCAATGTTCAGATAATTAACGAGGTAAATAATATTGAAGGGTAAGAATGTTTTAGCATCTCTTGAGGCAATGCTTTTTGCGGCAGGCGATCCCGTTGAGCCGTCAAAGCTTGCCGAGATTCTGAATATTGATATAGAAAATGTTATAAAAATGCTGGGGCATCTTGAGGCACTTTACGACGAGAAGGAGAGCGGACTCAGACTTATTCGTGTTGACGGCAAGTATCAGCTTTGCACGCGTGAGGAATATGCCGACGATGTAAGAAGCCTGCTGGAGATCAAAAAGAACACTCCTCTCAGCCAGGCGGCGTTTGAGGTGCTTGCCATAGTTGCTTATAACAAAGCCGTGACCCGCTCATTTATCGAACAGATACGAGGAGTAGACTGCAGCGGACCGGTGTCAAACCTGATACAAAAAGGGCTTATTGAGGAAAAAGGCAGACTTGATCTTCCCGGAAGACCGTTGGTTTACGGCACAACGGACAGATTCCTAAGGTGCTTTTCACTCAACAGCCTTGACGATCTGCCCGATCTTCCTGAAAACAGTGAAGATAAGGACGATTCTCAGACGTCATTGTTTGAAGGGGACGCCGCCGAGAATGAGCCCGACGAGAAACAGGAGGAGGGTGAATAAATGACAGCTTTTTTGATTGTGATTGCCGTTCTTGCCCTGCTGATAATATTCATATTGTCGCTGTCGGCAACGTTTACCATTGTGTACGACAAGGGCTGGCATACCAAGGTTGAGGTGCTTTTTATAGAAAAGGATATAATCCTTTCAGACTTAATTTCCTTCATCCTCTTCCCAGAGAAAAAGGCAAAGGATGTCTCCGATAAGAGAGCTGATAAGAAATCCGCCTCAAAAAAAGCAAAGGAAGCTAAGAAAAATCAATCATCGGCAAAAATATCTGAAGATAAAGCTTTGACTCAAAATGTCCAGTCTGAAGAAACTCCTGTAGCTGATGATAATCTGCCGACGGCAGATAAAAAGACTGACAATTCAGCCAAGCCTGCGCCAAGCAAACCGAATCCCATTAAGAAAATGTGGGACGAGGAGGGTATTGTGGGTATACTTTCTTTTGCGTCAAATCTTATGGAAACTGCAAGCTCAGCAGTTTTAACTCTATTTAGGGGTTTACATATTTACTCACTTTATGTTATGATAATAGTAGGCGGTCCTGATGCGGATGTAATTGCCAGGTCATACGGTACTTTGTGCAAATATTACTATCCCGTCAAGGGAATGATCCTAAACGGAATGAAGGTTGATAATTACGACGATTACGTTCAGCCTGATTTCATTGCCGACAAAACGGAATTTGAATTTCAGTTCATCGGCAGTATAAGCGTAGGGCTGCTGCTTCGCAGTGTGCTTAAAGCAGGAATAGTATTTTTAAAGAATTTTATTAATAATAAAAAAGGGGATAAAAAACAATGAAAGAAACTCCGGTAAACAAAATAATGGAAAATACACTGGAAAAAATGCGTGAGATGGTGGACGTGTCAACAATCATCGGCGAGCCGATGGTAACCGGCGGCACTACTCTCATACCTGTTTCCAAGGTGTCTTACGGCTTCACCTCAGGCGGAACTGACCTTCCGTCAAAATCAAACGCGGAGCTTTTCGGCGGCGGTGGTGGCGGTGGTATCACCATTACACCCGTTGCGTTCATTGTTATTGAAAACGGAAAATGCAGGATGATGCAGATCAACAACTACACCTCATCTGCTGACCGTGCGGTTGCAATGATTCCCGAACTTGTTGACAAACTCACCGAACTGCTCAAGGCTGAAAAGAAGGAAGAGCAGAAGGCTGAGGAAACAGCGGCAGAATAATATTAACTCAAATCACCTGCATATATTTATGTGGGTGATTATTTTGTTGAAAAAAACTGCTTTTTTCCTGGCGCTGCTTTTTCTCGTGCCGTACAATGTTTACGGCGCTGATGTTTCAGCACGCAGTGCAATTGTAATGGACGCTCAAACAGGCATAATCCTGTATGAAAAAAATGCTTACGAAGAGCTGCCGATGGCGTCTACCACCAAGATAATGACAGCACTCCTTGCTATAGAAAGCGGAAGACTTGATGAAACCGTCAGCATAACTGATGAAATGCTGCGTACCGAAGGTTCGTGCATGGGACTCAGGGACGGCGATAAAATGACGCTCAAAGAACTTGTCACAGGTATGATGCTTACGTCCGGCAACGATTCTGCAAATGCTGTGGCTTACTTTATTTCCGGCGGCATTGAGGAGTTTGTTTTGCTTATGAACAAGAGGGCAAAACAGCTTGGTATGAATGATACATGCTTTGTTACACCGTCAGGTCTTGATGAGGGAGATCATCATTCAACTGCTTACGATATGGCTCTGCTTACCGCTCATGCGGTCAAAAGCAGCGTGTTCTGCGAAATTGTGTCCACGAAAAGCGCCCGGCTTGTTATCGGCGGCGAAAAGGTAACAGTATATAATCATAACAAGCTTTTGTCCCGTGACGATGCATATTTCGGCGTTAAAACCGGTTTTACAGAAAAGGCGGGCAGGTGTCTTGTTTCCGCCAGGGAATATAACGGTAATAAGCTTATCTTCGTTACTCTCAATGCTCCTGACGACTGGAACGATCACGAAAAACTGCTTGATGAGTGCGAGGGCAAATATAACGAGTATCAGGTGTCGGATAATTTAAGCATTAATGTTGTCGGGGGAGTGCGTGACACAGTCGCCGCCTCCTATGATTCAACCTGCTACGTGCTTTCGGGTTTTGACGTTAAGCTTTATTATAAGCCGTTTTATTACGCACCTGTAAAAAAAGGCGATATCCTCGGATATGCCTGCCTTTATTGTAATGATAAATTGATTAATAAGCTGCCTGTAAAGGCAACGGAGGATGTTAAATATTATGTCGGAGAAGAACAAAATACGTCTGCAAAAATTCATGGCTGACTGCGGAGTTGCCTCCCGCAGAAAGAGCGAGGAACTCATTTCAGCCGGCAGAGTTAAGGTAAACGGTCATGTCTCCTCATTAGGTGACAAGATAGACCCTAAAAAGGACCTTGTAACAGTAGCCGGTAAGAAAATCAATAAGACGGAAAAAATGTACTATATAATGCTTAATAAGCCAAGGGGATATCTTACCACCGTGTCGGATGAATTCGGGCGAAAGACGGTAATGGATCTCGTTGACGTTAATGCAAGGGTATATCCGGTGGGAAGACTTGACAAGGATTCCGAAGGACTTTTAATTCTTACAAACGACGGCTCATTTGCAAATCTCCTTACACACCCCAGGCACAATTTTGCTAAGGTGTACCGTGTAACCGTCCGCCCGGGTATTACCGATGAAGCGCTTGATAAGCTCAGAAACGGTATTGAAATCGACGGCAGAAAAACCGCTCCCTGCGATGTAAGCATTATTACCGAGGAGGAGGGCAGAGTCGTTCTTGAGTTTATACTCAGAGAGGGCAGAAACAGACAGATAAGAAAGATGTGCGAAGCTGTGGATCTTGAGGTCGCCAGACTAAAGAGAATTGCTGTGGGACCTGTTAAACTCGGTATGCTTCAAACCGGAAAAACAAGGAATCTGACCGATAACGAAGTGAGAAAGCTTATCCGCTCATCCTCTCCGTCAGAAAAAGCCGAGTCATGATAATTTTATTCCGTAAACATCTGCTTATATAATAAAAAATTATAATTTTAATGATTTTATTGTTGATATTATCGTTGTAAAATGTTAATATCTATAATAGGAAATTTTGGAATATTATAAATTTTCCGTTGTTTTACATTAATTACAGGAGGAAAATAAATTGAGTGAAGTGAAAGAATCCAAAGCTCTGAAAAGGCTTGAAGCGCTTTTTGACGACGGCTCTTTCACCCAGATTGACGCTTATGCAAAATCTGCCGACGGCGACGTAGAGGTTGCAGCAGGTTTTGGTACTGTCAACGGGTGTGCGGCTTATGCCTTTTCTCAGGATGTGGCTGTCAATGACGGCGCTTTCAGCATTGCGCAGTGCGCAAAGATTAAAAAAATTTATGACCTTGCAACTAAAACAGGCTGTCCTGTTATTTCCGTTTTTGATTCAAACGGAGTTAAGCTGACAGAAGGTTTTGAGGTGCTTAACGCTTACGGCGAGCTTGTTAAGGCGTCTGCCGCTCTCAGCGGCGTTTGTCCGCAGATAGCAGTTGTTGCCGGAGCTTGCCTTGGTACATCTGCTCTTATCGCTAATATGGCGGATGTGGTTATCGCAGTTAAGGATGCTGATTTTTATGTCAGCGCTCCCAGCGATGTTACTGCCGCCGATTCATACGAGCAGGGCACAGTTGATATCCTGTGTGATGATTTTGACGGAGCTGTAAAGGCAGTTTCTGACCTTGTATCGCTTCTTCCGTCAAACAATCTTTCACCACTGCCGGTAAGTGATTTTTCAGATGCTCAGATTACTCTTAGTGAGGATTCTGACGCAACTGCTATTATCAATGCTGTTGCCGACGCCTCATCTGTTATTGAGCTTAAGGGCGGTTATGCCGCATCAAACTGCAAAACTGCTCTGGCTTCTGTTATGGGTACAACAGTGGGACTTATCGCATTTGAAGGCGATGAACTTTGCCCCGGCTGCGCTTATAAGGCGGAAGCTATGGTAAAGCTCTGCGACGCTTATTCAATACCGGTCATTACTTTTGCTAATTCAAAGGGCGTTATCAGTGATAAAGAAAATCAGACTCTTACAGCGCTGACAAAGCTAACATCAGCATATGCTTCAGCCACCTGCCCGAAAATCTCAGTGATTACAGGCAAGGCAATCGGTTGTGCGTATATTATTCTTGCAGGCAAGGGCGCAAATGCCGATATGACAGTAGCTTGGGACAGCGCAGTTGCTTCACCGCTTAATACTGATTCGGCTGTGGCATTTCTTTTCGGCGACCGTCTTGCTGACGGCGAGGACAGAAAAGCCCTTGAAAGCGAGTATGAAAAGACCATTGCTTCACCGTTCACAGCTGCGGCTTGCGGTGCAGTTGATGATATTTGCACTCCTGAAGAAACAAGAATGAAGCTTATCTCAATTCTTGACATTCTGGCAGGCAAAAGAGAAAATACTTTACCAAGAAAACATTCTGTAAAATAATGGAGGATAAATTAATGAAAAATTATACTATTACCGTTAACGGCGTAGCTTACAATGTATCAGTTGAAGAGGGCACATCTGCCGCTCCTGCAGCAGCTCCTGTAGCCGCACCGGCTCCTGCTCCTGCTCCTGCACCGGCAGCCGCACCCGCTCCTCAGGCAGCACCTGCTCCCGCTAAGGAAGCCGCACCGGCTCCTGCACCCGCAGCAGCTCCGGCTGGTTCTGCAGGCAGCGTTTCAATTGACGCTCCGATGCCAGGTACAATTCTTGATATTAAAACATCAGTAGGCGCTTCCGTAACAAGCGGACAGGTACTTTGCATACTTGAAGCTATGAAGATGGAGAATGATATCGTATCACCTCAGGACGGCACAGTTGCTTCTATCAATGTCAGCAAGGGTGACAGCGTTGAGGCAGGCCAGGTAATTATTACATTGAACTAAGGGGTATAATAATGGCTAAAATCGGAATTACAGAAACAGTCCTGCGTGACGCGCATCAGTCTCTGATTGCCACACGTATGACTACTGAGGAATTTTCGGGTATTCTCGAAGCAATGGACAAGGTGGGCTATTATTCTCTTGAATGCTGGGGCGGCGCTACCTTTGATTCATGCCTTAGATTCTTAAACGAGGACCCGTGGGACAGACTCAGACTTATTCGTAAAAAATGTCCTAACACGAAGCTCCAGATGCTTTTCCGCGGTCAGAATATGCTGGGCTACCGCCATTATTCTGATGAGGTAGTAGATTATTTTGTAAAAAAGAGCATTGATAACGGTATCGATATTCTCAGAATTTTCGATGCCCTTAACGATGTGCGCAATCTTCAGACATCCATAAATGCCGCCAAAAAATACGGCGGTCATGTTCAGGCTGCAATCTCATATACAACCGGTCCTGTGTTTGATATTGATTATTACTGCAACTATGCAAAACAGCTTGAGGATGCCGGCGCCGACTCTATTTGTATTAAGGATATGGCCGGACTTCTTACTCCTTACGGCACCTACGACCTTGTTAAGGCGCTTAAGGAAACCGTAAAACTTCCTATCCAGCTTCATTCTCACTATACCTCAGGACTTGCGTCAATGGTTCATCTTAAGGGTATCGAGGCAGGCGTTGATGTTATCGACACCGCTATCAGTCCGCTTGCAATGGGCACATCCCACCCTGCAACAGAGTCAATGGTAGCTGCTCTTAAAGGAACTCCTTATGATACAGGTCTTGATATTAAGCAGCTTACTGAGATTCGTGATTATTTCACTCCTTTGCGTGAAAAATATCTCGAGTCAGGTCTCCTTGATCCTAAGATGCTCGGCGTTGATGCCAACACCCTTCTTTATCAGGTTCCGGGCGGTATGCTTTCAAATCTCGTGTCACAGCTTAAGCAGGCAGGCAAAGCAGATAAGCTTGAAGAAGTGCTCAATGAGGTTCCGAGAGTCCGTGAGGATTCCGGTTATCCGCCTCTTGTTACACCGACTTCTCAGATTGTCGGCACCCAGGCTGTGTTTAATGTAATAATGGGCGAGAGATATAAGATGGTTA
This sequence comes from Candidatus Eubacterium faecigallinarum, assembly GCA_019115455.1. Lineage (GTDB taxonomy): Bacteria > Bacillota > Clostridia > Oscillospirales > Acutalibacteraceae > Eubacterium_R > Eubacterium_R faecigallinarum. The sequence goes on along the minus strand of DXDN01000007.1, from coordinate 2,268 downwards.
CCAAGGAGTTCAAGGATATGGTTGCCGGTAAATACGGCAAGACTCCTTGTGATATTGACCCTGAGTTCAGAAAGAAGATAGTAGGCGACGATGACATTATTGACTGCCGTCCTGCCGACCTTATTACTGATACTATCGAATCCTTTAAAAATGAGATTCAGGAGTACTATGAGCAGGAAGAGGATATCCTTTCCTATGCTCAGTTCGGTCAGGTTGCTGTCAAATTCTTTGAAAAGAGACGTGACGCTAAGTATAACCTTGACGGTAAACACGACAATATCGAAACCAAGGTTCATCCAGTTTAATAATAAAAGGGCTGCTTCTGCGGCCCTTTTTATTTTGTGTATGAGTAAAGAGCCAATGAATTGCGAGTTTCTCCGCAAGTTCATTGGCTCTGTGTTTTGTATGCGTATGATATTTTTCTATGCACGCTAAACAGGAAGTTGTCAAATTCTCATATTATATTTCTTTTACATACAATCGGTCTGTTCCATTATCGTAATTAACAATATCTTTGAGATAACGATATCCATACTTTTCGTATAATCCTGCATGTATTGATGGGATATATGTTTTATCAAATCCGTTTTTCTTTGCGTACTCGTTTGCAAAGGATATCAGCTTTTCGCTGATTCTGTGTCCGCGATAATCTTCCGCCACAAAGACGCCTGATACCCATGGATATATTTCAGGTAACGGATAATAATCGCTCTTCCTTATGTAAGCTATTCCTACAATCTGACCATTTATTATTGCTGCAAAAGGAGTTTCCCAATCCGTAAATTCCCATGATCGTACCTCACTTAACATATGCTCTTTTACATCTTTCCATGAGAAGTTTTCAACAAAACAGATTAGTTTATCTGCTAAGTCTGTGCCTTTGTCCACTTTTAATATTTCCGGTGTATCCATACGGATAAATAACCTCCCTAATCCCGATTTGTCTCTTTGACATGAAACGATTATACCACAAATTTGCCAAACAAAAAAGCACGCAAACGTATCCAACCTGCGTGCTTTCAGTGTATTACATATTAATTAATTATAATTGACTCAGGTCATAAGGTGTCTTCTGGTATACGAAATAGTTGAGCCAGTTGGAAAAGATAAGACTTGCGCTGCTCTTCCAGTTCATCACCGGAACTTGCTTTTCGTCATTATCGGGAAAATAATTGTAAGGCATCTCAATGTCAAGTCCCTTTGCCTTGTCGCGGAAATATTCCTTTGCCAGAGTATCCCTGTCATATTCGCTGTGACCTGTTACGAAAAACTGCCTGCAATCCATATCAGATACAATGTGCACTCCTGCCATTTCACTGTAGGAGATTATCTGAAGCTGCTTGACCTGGGCAATATCCTGACGGCTTATGTCAGTGTGGCGTGAGTGGGGAACATAATATTCATCATCAAGCCCCCTCATAAGCGGATGCGTCACATCAAGGCTTCTGTGAGGGAATACACCGAAAATCTTTTTGTCAACTAAGTGCTTTTTTATCCCGTAATGATAATAGAGTCCTGCCTGAGCGCCCCAGCATATGTGAAATGTGCTGTAAACGTTCTTCTTGCTCCATTCCATTATTGAACAAAGCTCTTCCCAGTAGTCAACCTCTTCAAATTCCAAATGCTCCACAGGCGCACCTGTTATTATCATACCGTCGTACCTGTTGTTTTTAACCTCGTCAAAAACTTTGTAGAACTGGTCCATATGGCTTTTTGACACGTTTTTAGATACATGGCTTTTAACCTGCAAAAAATCTATGTCAATCTGAAGCGGAGAATTACTTAGCAGCCTGAGAAGCTGCGTCTCGGTTTCAAGCTTTGTCGGCATAAGATTAAGTATAATTATTTTCAGCGGTCTGATATCCTGCGTGTCAGCTCGCAGATGGCTCATTACAAATATGTTCTCTATTTCAAGCTTTTGTTTTGCAGGTAATGCGTCATCAATTCTTATAGGCACAATATCAGCCCCTTTCCGTATAATAATATTGTATATAATATAATAACATTTAAGATTTGTAAACAGTTATTATATTAAATAGCGTTATATGATTATAACAAATAAAAATCTTAAATGCAACTTGAAAATTTTGTTGAAACTGCTATTAGTTGATTTTTTCTGAAAAAAATTGAAAAAAGATGTTGACAACGAAGAAATAATGTGGTAATATTGCAAAGCACTCTTGAGAGAGGGAACAAAAACCTCAGAAAGAGAGCAAAGGACCTTGAAAATTAAACAACGACGAAAAAGAGGAACCCGATAAGATTCAA
>DXDN01000006.1 GCA_019115455.1 Candidatus Eubacterium faecigallinarum | reverse complement strand
AATCGCTTTTTATATTCAAGCATAAGATGAGGTCTGAATCTCGGATGAGAAATCAATATAAGCGCCTTTGCTCTTTCTTTAAGTGTTTTACCTTTTAGCTGAGCAACGCCGTACTCTGTTACAACGAAGTTTACATCATTTCTCGGAGTTGTAACTGCGCTCCCTTCAGTAATAAGAGGTACGATACGCGAAATCATACCTTTCTTTGCAGTTGACGGCATAGCAATAATTGAACGCCCGCCTTTGCTCATTGTTGCTCCTCTGACGAAATCAACCTGTCCGCCTACAGCGGAAAACTGATTGAGTCCCACTGTGTCTGACACTACCTGGCCAAGAAGATCAACTTGAAGACAGGAATTAATTGAGACCATATTGTCGTTTTTTGCAATCTCAATAGGATTATTTACATAGTCAATCGGGTGCAGTTCAACAGAAGGGTTATTATGAATATAGTTATTGAGTTTACTGGAACCGAAAGCTGCGCCGAGTACGGTTCTTCCGTTATTTGTTGTTTTCTTTTTATTGTTAATAATACCTGCCTCGAGCAAGTCAACTACTCCGTCACCAACAAGCTCGCTGTGAAGTCCAAGATCCTTCTTGTCCCAAAGCTGAGCGCATATTGCGTTTGGAATACCGCCTATGCCAAGCTGCAGACAGTCGCCGTCATGAATAAGTGAGGCGCAGTTCTTTCCTATTTTCATTTCTGTTTCGGAAATTTCAACGCTCTTTACTTCTGGAAGCGGTTCGTCTATCTCGACAAAATATGTAAAATCTCTGACATGTTTAATGCTGTTTCCAAACGTTCTTGGCATGTACTTGTTTACCTGAGCAATTACAACCTCGCAGTATTCTGTGGTTTCTCTGGTGTAATCCACAGTTGTGCCAAATGATACGTATCCGTGCTCGTCAGGAGGGGATACCATAACAATAGCAACCCTCGGTTTCATATAATTTCTTATAACTTCGGGTATTTCGTAAAAGTGAGATGTTGTAAATTCACATGCACCTGTTGAGATTGCTTTTCTGTTGCTCTGCGAAGCGAACAGGCAGTTTAAAGTAATATGCCCCTTCATCTCGGGACGGCACCAAGGCGAGTCGCCGAGGGTGAGCATACTAATTATCTGTATGTCATGATAATTTTGATAATTTTCAACCAGCGCTCTTTCGATGCCGAAAGGCTCGCCACAGGCAAAGCCTGTTACAACTTTGTCGCCGTCTTTAATAGCTTTTATTGCTTCCTCAGCAGAAACAAGCTTGTCTTCATAAATTTCTTTCCATGATTTTACCATAATAAACCCCTTATATATGTAGATGTTTTTACGCTACATTATTTATGATATCCTATTTCAGCGAGAAATGTCAATAATTATTATTCAAAAAGTATAAATAAATCAATTAAATATTCATCATTCTACACACAGCATTGAATATTTATACACGACGTATATTTATTGATGAAAATCAGTATTCTACTTTAAGATTTTCTTCAGCTTCAGCGACTTTAAGCATAATTGCACATTCGATACGCTTCCTGTGAAGTTCGCATCCAAAATTATATACTCCGTTTACTGAGCCAGTCGTGTGATAAGCGTTGGCGGCACATCCACCTGAGCAATAAAGCTTTGCAAAACAGTCTCTGCATTCTTTGTGAGAGTAAACGTTGCACTGCTTGAACTGCTCCAGCACCTCCGTGTTCTTGATACCGTTCCAGATATCGCCCAAAAGGAATTTTTCATCTCCCACAAACTGGTGGCAGGGGTATAATTCTCCGCTGGGGGTTACTGCCAGATATTCCGTGCCGACTCCGCAGCCGGAAATTCTTTTTACTATGCACGGACCTGCGTCAAGATCTATCATGTAGTGATAAAAAGTAAATCCGTTGCCGTTTCTGTATCTCTTGAGCATCTCGTCGGCAAGAATTTGGTATTGCTCTTTAAGAACAGGGAGGTCCTCGTCCCTAAGAGCGTAAGGCTCATCGGGTGAAGAAACCACGGGCTCAATGGAAAGTTCCCTAAATCCGAGGTCAGCCATGTGAATAATATCTGCTGCGAAATCAAGGTTGTTTCTCGTGTAAGTACCTCTCATGTAGTAATTCTTCTGATCTCTTGAATCGGTGAATTTTTTGAATTTGTCAACGATCAGGTCATACGAACCGCTGCCATTTCTTGAAACTCGCATTGCGTCGTTGGTTTCTTTTCTTCCGTCCAGCGACAAAACTACATTTCCCATTTCCTTATTGCAGAAATCAATAACATCGTCATTGATGAGCAGACCGTTTGTAGTCAGCGTAAAGCGGAAATTTTTATTGAACTTTTTTTCCTGGGCTCTGCCGTATTTCACAAGCTCCTTGCATACCTCCCAGTTGAGAAGCGGCTCGCCGCCGAAAAAGTCAACCTCAAGATTTTTTCTTGTGCCGCTTTGCTCAATAAGAAAATCAAGAGCTCTTTTACCTGTTTCAAGGCTCATTATTCCTTTAGGTCCGTCGTATTCGCCCTTGCCGGCAAAGCAGTATTTGCATGCAAGGTTGCAGTCGTGGGCAACATGTAGACAGATTGCCTTAACAACGCCCTGCCGCTCTTTGAATTGTGAAGCAGTCTCCTCAAATGTATCCTCAGCAAAAAGTCTTCCCTCTGCAATAAGTCTTTCTATGTCCTCAAAGCAGATGTCGATATCCTCAGGCGTAACGTCGTCTGAGCCGCGGTATTTTTCAAGAATAAAGTCCTTTATTTCATTATGGGTATGGTCTTCATACATGGTTATAATATCATATGTTGCATAGTCAACGGAATGAACGCATCCGCTGTTTTGATCAAGTATTATATTATAACCGTTCATTTTATATGCGTGAATCATAGTTTTCTCCGTTTTTTTACAAAGAAAAAGGCGGGCACGCCCGCCTAAATCTTAATATTATTATTTTTTGATCTGCTCACACTTCTGATTTGCTACTGAACAGGAAGTTTTGCTTGCTGACTGGCATGATGTCTGGCACTCGCCGCAGCCGCCTTTCTTGGCAGATTCGCAGAGATTGCGTGAGCTTAATGTGTTGATTCTTTTCACACATAACACCTCTTTCGTACTTTATTGATTTATTTTATTTTACATTATTCCTATGCCTTTGTCAATATATTGTATTCAGACAAATTATTGTCAAAAATAATGTTTACATTGCTATTGATGTAATGTGTTATCAGGTCGATTATTTCCCGGCTCATTATCTCACCCGGCACGATTATCGGTATTCCTGGAGGATAAGCGTATATGTACTGGGCGCAGATTTTGCCTTCACATTCGCTTAAAGGGAAAACTGATGTGTTATCAATTTCACACGGTTTAATTACCTTTTTTGGTAGAGTAGGCTCGTGAATACGCACATTATTTTTAGGTCGTTTCTCTACGCTTTCAAGAGCTTTTATAAGTAATTCGAAACCCTTTTTTGTGTCGCCCACCGTTGAGATTAAAATCACATAGTTAAGAGTTGCGCCCTCCGGCTCAATGTCACAGCTTCTTAGGTGATCTGCAAGCTCCGTACCCGTATATCCGTCGGCAGAAATTATTATTCTTGTGATATCGTCAGTAATGTGCAGAGTTATGTTTTCTGTGCTTTTTGCTTTTTTATAAAAGTCATCAAGCATAAGCTTGTAATCGGAAAAATCATTGTTGCAGTTTTTAAGAAAATCAACGCATCTGTCCACAGACGAAAGCAGAATGTAGCTTGGTGAACTGCTTTCAAATATGTCCATATACATTTTTACTCGGTCATAATAAGCTGTGTTGTTAATATGTATAACGGCAGTCTGAGTCAGACTCGGAAGAGTTTTGTGCAGGGACTGAATAACTATATCCGCTTTGGCACGCTGTGGCAGCCAATCTGCAAATCCAAAATGTGCCCCGTGAGCAGCGTCAACAATCAGTGGTATATCACAGTTTATTTCACTTATATATCCTTCATATGTAGGCGATGTAATAACAAGTGCCTTGGCGTCGGGATTTTGAGAAATAATACTGTCAACAGATTCCTGACTTATTCGGGTATATGCCGCAAGACCCTCGTTATATTCCGGGGTCAGATATACTACGTCAAGCTCATTTAAAAAGCAGGCATTGTATACTGATTTGTGGCAGTTCCTTGCAATGATTATCTTGTCGCCACGCTTACAAATAGCGCTTATCGCCGCAAGGATACAGCAGGTTGAGCCGTTGACGGAAATAATGCTGCTATTATACTCGAATAAATCGGATATTTCCTCCTGAAGCCGTTTTAAAATACCCTCAGGATTATGTAGATTGTCAAATCCCTCAATTTCGGTTATGTCAATTCCACAGCAGGGGAGGGAGAATTTGGAATTCCTTTTGTGTCCCGGCATGTGAAACGGATATAAGCTGTTTTTTTCAAGTTTATCCGTGAGTTCCAATAAGAATTTTCTCCTTTTTAAAATTATATATGCTCATAAGTATGTAACCTGTAAAAATAGGCATAAGCTCAATTATTGCCGTCTCTTTAAAAATAATCAGTAATACAAGGTCCTCTATAAGTACTACACCGCTGATTGCCGCAAGTATGTATGATTTACTCAGCAAAAAAAGCAGAAATACCGTTATTCCCATAACTGCTGAAAAGGTGAGGGAGCCTAAACAGTGCAGCACATATTGCACTCGCTCGTCGTAGTCAAAATCACAGCTTACAGTAAGCAGAATTCCTATGAAAGAAACTGCAAGTAGCCAAATGTAAAATTTGTATTTTGTTTTTCTGTAGCCCTGTATAATGCCAAAACCCAAAACAGCGTAAGTGGTAATCCCCCATACGGCAAAAAGAAACGGATGCGAAAGACCGATTTTTGAGAGCGCCCCGGCATTGCCTCTAAATCCGCCAATGCCGGCATAGCAGACAGAATATATTGCTGATATTAGGCATAAAATCGGATAAATAAATTTTTTCATAATTTCACCGAATATATTGTAACATATTTCATTGACATTTCAAGCAAGTTGTGGTATTATTCTTATGCTAATTTAAAAATTGGCATGCGGGTTAAGCTGAAAAGTAAGTTTTAACTGAAAGTAAGCTCCGCCTCGGTTATCCTCACCGTGTAAAAATAGAGGACAAATTAAATATTTGCAGAAGTGGCGGAATCGGTAGTTTTCGACCGAGCGCTGCCGGTGGCAGAGAAAGCGAAGGGCGAAAAGGCGCAGCGGTCAAAATTTGCAGCGAAAGCTAATTTTGGGCACCGCAAGAGTCACGCGGAGCGCGTCTGCCAAAGATATGCATATAAAGCGGAATCAGCAATAAGCTCCGCCTCGGTAACCTCGCCGTGTAAAAATAGAGGACAAATTGAATATATGCAGAAGTGGCGGAATTGGCAGACGCGCTAGATTCAGGTTCTAGTGAAAGCAATTTCATGAGGGTTCAAGTCCCTTCTTCTGCACCAAAACGGCAAGCAAAGGCTTGTCGTTTTTTTATGGACTTGAACTCTCAAATAAATACAAAAACTGACGCACTACTGTACGGCAGTTTTTGAGAGGAGAAACATTTGTAGTGATTATTATCAAATGCAGGGCATTTGATTCAATCACGGAAATTGTTTTGACGAAAGTCCCTTCTTTTGCACCAAAGCGGCAAGAACATGCTTGCCGCTTTTTTTCGTTAATTTCAATTTTTAATTTTTCACTAAGGATTAATAAATGCATTGAACTCACCGTACTTGAACATTTTTGTATTTATTTGTATATTAACTATAGTTTTGTTGACAATTTATATTTATTTAACTATAATTAACATAATGTCATTTTGTGACAATTATTTCTATATGTTCGGAGGGAATTTTAATGAACGTATTTATGATTGGCGGTACCGGTCTTCTCGGTTGCGAAGCCGCTACCTGCTTGATTAAAAGGGGACACAAGGTAACTTCAGTTGCTTTGCCTCCGTTGCCGGAAGGCGCACCGATTCCTAAGGAAATGGATATCATTTTCGGCGATATTAACAAGAAGACAGATGAAGAGCTTGAAGAGATGCTTACCGGTCAGGACGTATTTATTTTTGCTGCCGGTGTGGACGAGAGAGTTGAATTTCCTGCTCCTGTAATGGATTACTATTATAAGTATAACATTGCTCCGCTTAAGAGAATCTTCCCGATTTGTAAAAAGGTCGGAGTTAAAAGAGCAGTTGTACTCGGTTCTTATTTCGCATATCTTTCAAAAGCAAGACCTGATATGCGTCTGACGGAGCGTAATCCTTATTTCAAATCAAGAATTATGCAAGAAGAGGTTTGCGAAGCGTTCTGCGATGATAGCTTTAGCTGTGCCGTTCTTGAACTTCCGTACATATTCGGTACCCAGCCCGGAAGAAAGCCGGTTTGGACAGTGCTTATTGAGCAGATTGCATTTATGGATAGCTGGCCGTTTACAATGTATCCTGCTGGCGGAACAGCAATGCTTACTTGCCGCCAGGTAGGACAGGCTATTGCCGGTGCTGCTGAGAGAAAGAAAGCCGGTTTTGAGGCAATTCCGATTGGTATGTACAATATGAAATGGAATGATTTCCTTAAGATTGTTTATGACGCAAGAGGGATGCATGATCGTAAGATCGTAAACGTTTCACCTTGGATGATGAAGATGGGCATGCTCAAGGTTGTAAAGGATTACAAAAAGAGAGGCATTGATTCAGGTATGGATCCGATGAACCTGCCTGATATCATGGATATTGACCTTTTCTTCAACAATGTTTACACTAAAGAGCTTGGTGTTGAGGAAGACGATATTGAAGCTGCGATTGAAGATTCAATCCGTGTTTCCGTTGATGCTTATAACGGAAAAGTAAAGCTCCTTGAAATGAAAGGCGAATAATTAATAAAAAACATCCGGTGTTTATGCACCGGATGTTTTTCTATTTTGATGCTTTTTTAGCTCCTTTGCTTTGGGAGATACAAGAAAAATCGTAATTACAAAAGTCAGAAGGTCTGCAATAGGTTGAACATATGTTAATCCTGAAAGTCCTATCACATGGGGCAGAATCAGCACCAGAGGCACGTAGAAAATTCCCTGACGTGACAGTGCGAGTATCGTCGCTCTGCCGGATATTTTTAAAGACTGCATAAGCATATTTGATGTTGTGCAGTAGCCGATTACAGGCATTACAATGCATTGCATTCTCAGCGCTTTTGCCCCGATATCTATAACTTGCGGATCGTCTCTGAAAAGGGAAATAAGCTGGGGAGCAAAAATAAACGCAATTACAGACAAAACGGTTATAACACAGGTGGATATAATGGCAGTGAATTTGTAACCCTCATATACACGCTTGTAATTCTTAGCCCCGTTATTAAAGCTGCAAACCGGCTGAAAGCCCTGACCGAGCCCTATAATAACTGCCATACCTAAAAACATAACACGGTTAAACACACTCATGCCGGCAACGGCAGCGTCCCCGTAGCTTGCGCAGGCAAAATTAAGACTTACAGTTGACACGGTTTGTATGCCTTGCCTTGCAAGAGAGGGGAGCCCGTTTCGAGCAATGTTGAGAAATATCTCAGCCTTTGGTTTGAATTTCTTAATACTTATTCTGAGATTCTCGCCCCTGTGTGTTCCTATAAGGAGAATAACAAATCCCACGAACTGGCTAATGATAGTCGCAATGGCAGCGCCCTCAACTCCAAGATCAAAGGTGAAAATAAAAAGCGGATCAATCAATATGTTAAGTATACTTCCGCTCATGATTCCGAACATGGAGTAAAGTGCGCTTCCCTGATACCTGAGCTGATTGTTCATAACAAATGAGCACAGAATAAACGGTGCACCTATGAGTATATATTTTAAGTATCCGCTGGCAGGATCAACTGTCGTTTCTGTTGCTCCGAGCATATATGCAATGTTGCGGGAGAAAAATATTCCTGCCGCAACAACTACCAATCCGATAAAAAACGCTGTAAAAAAAGCGACGTTTGCATATACCTGAGCAGTTTCTTTCTTCTTTTCCCCCAGAAAAGTGCTGATAAGAACACCGCTTCCGTTTCCGAGGAAAAAGCCTATTGCCTGCAACAGCGTCATGACTGAAAAAACAACTCCGATTGCCGCAACTGACGTTGTGTCAATTTTTCCTACAAAGTAACTGTCAGCCATGTTATATACTGCTGAAACCAGCATCGTAAGAATTGTGGGTACCGCCAGCGAGGATATCAGCGCCTTAACCGGCGCGTTTGTCATTTTATCATATTTGTCTTTATATTTTTTCATCTTATGCCTCTTTGTTTATATCCTTATGTAAACACTCATCTCATTTGACCCACGGTTTGCCCACTGATAGTATGGAATAAATTTTATTTTACAGTTATCGTATTTGGACTCGGTATAATCGCTGTAAAGTTCTTGTTCAGGGCGTTCTCTTTTACCGTCAGCCAGTATGAAACCATCCTGGTATTTTAACGCTGAATTATCCGAAAGTCTTAATAAGTGCAGATTTTTGCCGTTGTCAGCCTCCTCCATGCAGTAGACTATCGGACCTCGTGTAACGGCAACTTTTCCTATATTGTCCCTGACAAGATTGGAACATTTTATCAGCCTGATTTTTATATCAAATGCAATATCAATTTTGCAGTCGCTGTCGATTTGAATATAAGCGTAACCGCCGCTTTCCTTATAATTCCCTGATATTGAAAAATTATTACACCAAGAGGGAATCCTCAGAGCAAGAGTAAAAGGCTTTTTAACGTTTATATTTAAAGAAATTTTGCCGCTGTTTGTATAGTCGGAAATAATTTTGATGTCCGCCATTTGGCTATTTATGTCGCATCCTATGTACTGATTAATAAAAAAAGTGCTGTCATTTTGTGTGCATATATACTCGTTTAACGAGCTGAAAATTTTCGCAATGTTAGGCGGACAGCAGGCACAGCTAAACCACTTCTGTCTTACAGGTTTTACATGACGCTTGCGTGAGTCACACTCGCAGGCAACAGGATCTGTCTCCAGCGGATTAACATAAAAGAAGGATTTTCCGTCGCTTGCCATTCCCGATAATACCGTGTTGTAAAGAGCCAGCTCGGCAACGTCATGGTACTTAGAATTGATTTCGATTTCAGACATATCTCTTGCAAAAGCGATAAGACCTACTGAAGCACAGGTCTCCGCATATGCAAGGTCGTTTGGCAGGTCGTAATCAAAGGAAAATGATTCTCCGTCAGCGTTGGCGCCGATACCGCCGGTTATGTAAAGCTTTTTTTCAGCTATGTTTTCCCATATGTTTTTACAGGCTTTATAAAGTGATTCATCGCTTCGTATTTTAGCCGCCTGTGCCATTGCCGAATAAAGATAAACGCCTCTTACAGCGTGGCCCGTGGCTTCTTTTTGCTCTCTTACCGGCATATGCGCCTGGTTGTAACGGTAATCCTCGCCGGATGTTTCCACACCACGCTCCCTGTCAAAGTAAAAGGGCTTCTGCCCGCGCTGGTCAATAAAAAACATTGCCGTGTCAAGATACCTGCCACAGCCTGTAACCTCATAAAGCTTTATTAATGCTTTTTCCGCAAGCTCGTGACCCGGATATCCCTCATTTTTATTTTTGTCGAAAGTTTCGCATATCAGGTCGGCAAATCTGCATGAGGCGTCCAGCAGTTTTCTGTCACTGGTTGCGTTATAAAAGCTGATGGCTCCCAGCGCCATATGCCCGAAGCAGTAAAGCTCGTGGTGGTCCTTAAGATTAGTAAAGATTTTGCTGCGGTCATTTATTATGTACAGCGTGTCAAGATAGCCGTTTTCAAGCTGAGCCGAGCATATAAGGTCAATGTACTGTTTTGCCTTATCCTCCAGTTCATTGTCAGGATGATTTATAAGGGAGTATCCTACGGCTTCTATCCATTTGTAAACGTCCGAGTCCTGAAATACCCAGCCGTGAAAGGCTTTATCGTCTGTGTTGCTTTCGTCATAATGCCATTTGTCAACAGGATAAGTCTGAGGGACTTGTCCGTTTTTCAGTTGGCGCACAATTTCGGCGGCTTTTTTAAAATTTTCAATGCAGTAGCTTTTCTCCGCCGATTCTATTTTGTCTTGCAGGGCAAGGTACTGATAAGGTATCATGTTCTCCCTTACAGTACCGATAACTTTGTTCCAAAACGGATCGTCAATCTTGATTTCATTACAAGTCAGATGATTAGTGTAATTGCGTTTGTCCATATTTCGCCTCATAAAAAATGCACTTGATTTTATACAAGTGCATTTTATCATATTCGTATTAAAAATAAAAGATTATGCGGCAAAATTTGAACGGCTTATTATGCTGTTTATTTCACCTAATTCTTTGCATTGCCTGACAATTCTCTCGTTGTGGCGTTTTTCAAAAGCGGCTTCTTTTCGTTTCTTTGCTTTTTTTGATTCGCTGAAAAACCAAGCCGCCGCTCCGATTGCCGAAAGCATAATTATGTCGGCAGCAAAAAGAAGTTTAAGCTGATTTGCCGTAAGATTATCAAAAAGATTAAAGGAAACATAGGTGATAAGAAATCCTGCGGCAAGTGTAACTACCCAAATCACTAATGACTGAATTAATTTTTTACCTGTTTTTTTCATAAGATTTACCTCCTCTTGATTACAATTTAATTTTATCAGAAGTAAATTCTTATTCAACAGGGCAGGGCAATTGAGTCCAAAATTTTGGACTCAATCAGCAAACTTTTTTTATTTCACCGCATTTTTTAGCCGTAAAACAGCGGCCTCCATCTTATCATTCGGTATGCCCGAGGGCGATATAACAAGCTTTATTACACCTTCTTCATATTTTTCTATGAAAACCTTTAGTCCGTATTTTTCAAAAATATCCGTGCTCTTGTTAAAATCAGCACTGAACATTATCTGAAGCGTATTTTCACCAATCTGGACATTAGCCTGAGGGATTTGAGCTTTTATTAGATTTGCAAACGCTTTTGTCTTGGCGCTGTAAAGTCTGCGGATTTTACGTATCTGTGATTTTATATGCCCGTCTCTTATATAATTGCACAGGGCGATCTGTTCTGTTTTGCTTGCCGTCTGAGCAAATCTGAATGAGTTTTTGTCAAATTTTTCTGCAAGTTCACGGGTAAGCACCATAAAGCTGATTCTGATACCCGGAAGCAGCATGGCGGAAAATGAGCCCATATAAATTATGTTTCCCTTGCCCAGAGCAAACAAGGACGGCGTGGGTCTGACGTTATATAAAAATTCGTTTTCATAGTCATCCTCGATTACAAGGGAGCCGTGCTGGCTTGAATAATTTATAAGCTCAATACGTCTTTTTATCGGCATTACGTCGCCCCAGCGCGTCATGTATGACGGCGATACATAGATGATGTCAGCGTCCTTGTACCTTGTGTGAACGTCGAACCCGTAGTCGCTAAATATGTTCATTCCCATAACGAAACTCTTATCAGGGAATGATACGCTTTCCTTGCTGTCGAGAAGCGTGCAAAGTATCTGCAAAAGCGGCTGAACACCTGCTCCTATAATTATCCTGTCGGGGGAGGTTATAACATTGCGCTTTTCTTTGATGTAGCCTGCTATAGCGCATCTCAGGTCATATTCGCCCTTTGGCTGACTATATGTCAGCAGGCGCTGCGTTTGCCTAAGTGCACTTTTCATATATCTCTGCCACAGCTTAAAATCAAAGCTGTCTGCGTCGGCTGTGCCTCCTGTTAGGTCAAATTCTGTACTGTTTTCTTCAAAGTACTCCTCGTCACTGTGCGGTACTTCCTGGATATCCGCCACAAAATATCCGCTTTTTTCACGGGCGATTATATAGCCGTCAGCGCAGAGGTCAAAATATGCGTTTTGTATTGTAGTGACTGACACACCGTAGATCTGTGCGGCTTTTCTGACCGACGGCACTTTGTCGCCGGCAGTCAGCTCACCCGAACGAATCATATTTTTTATTATATTGTATATTTCAGAATATTTTTTCATAACTGTACCTTTAAATGTGTTTTTATATATCAATTAATAAGAATACAGTTATATTATATTATTAAACATTATTTAATTCAACTTTAATTTATTTGGTTAGCTTTAAATTTACTGTATTTGCAACAACTTGATTTTTTAGATTTTTGATAACAAAGCTGATGTTAATAAATATATGATGTTGAAAAATATTTTAACCGATGATAAAATTAAATAAAGACATATATTAAGGGGTGAAATTTATGTCAGTTACCAAAAATAAGAGTGCGCTGGGCGGTCGTGTTTGGAGCTCTGTTATTATCTTCGGGCTTATCGGTCAGATAGCTTGGGTGGTGGAAAATATGTATTTCTCACGCTTTATGCAAAATGAGATAACAAGAGCGCCTTATGCCACAACACTTATGGTGGCGTTTTCCGCAATTTTCGCTACGCTCTCAACGCTCATCGGCGGAGCACTTTGTGACAGAACAGGTAAGCGAAAACTGTTTATCTGCTGGGGATACGTTATATGGGGATTTACCATAATGATGTTTGCTCTGGTTCCCATGAAGCCTCAGGCAGATAAGGTCCTTCCCATGGTCATTCTTGTGGTTGCTATGGACTGCGTAATGTCCGTTATTGGCTCAATCAGCAACGATGCAGCATTTAATACCTGGATTACGGATGTTTCCAGTACCGCTAACAGAGCAAGAGTCGATACCGTTCTTGCCATAATGCCGCTTTTTGCTCTTGCAGTTGTTTTCGGCGGTTTTGACAGCCTCACAAACGCAGCTGCTTCTACCGACGACTGGAAAAAGTTTTTCCTCATTCTCGGCATTATACCGACCGTCGGCGGAGTAATCGGACTTTTTCTTATGAAAGATAAGCCGGGAATCAAAGCTAATAAAAACAATTCTTTTATTTCTGATTTCACTTATTCGCTTCAGCCCAAGGTTATCAAGCAGAATAAAATGCTCTATATTTGCCTTGCCGGAAATATGATTTCCGCCGCCGCATATCAGATTTACGTAAACTATCTGTTTAATATTATTGAGGGCACGATGGGTATAAAAAATTATATCATACCCGTGGGTGTAATTATGCTTTTGTCGGCTGTTATTTCCGTAATTGTTTCTGCCGCTATGGATAAGCACGGAAAGAAGAATTTCTATTATCCCACAATTATCGCAGGAATCATAGGCTGTGTTGTTGTTTGGGCGTCCAAGTTTCTCATCGGCAAAAACGAGACGGCTTTGGTGGCGGTGCTCATTGTCGGGGGCGTTTTGATAATCGGTGTAAGCCTCATTATGGCAGGACTTTTTACTGCTTCTTACAGGGATTATATTCCTAAAGGCAAGGAAGGACTCTTCCAGGGCTGCCGTATGGTTATGTATGTGCTTGTTCCTATGATAGTCGGTCCGCTGGTTGCTCAGACGATAATAAATGCCGCCAACAGGGGAGTTGAAGATTCCCAGATAGTTTATCCTATGGAGCTGTTTTTGGGAGCAGCGGCGGTTATGGTGTTCTGCTTTATTCCTGCCGCAATCGTTCGTAAAAATCAGCCTGCGTATCACGACAAGCTGATGAAACAAATGGAAAATAAATAGAATTTAATTTGTTGTAAATAAAAAATCCACGGAAGAAATTCCGTGGATTTTTATATGTCCTGTTAGTTTTTGAGGCTGTGAAGGGGAGCCGGTATTTTACCGCCGCGGTTAATAAATTGCGCAGGAGATTTTGTATTCACTTTCATTACAGGTCCGCTGCCCAGCAGTCCGCCGAATTCCAGCTCGTCGCCGATTTTTTTACCGATTGCAGGTATAACTCTTACGGCGGTGGTCTTGCCGTTTACCATACCGATAGCTGCTTCGTCGGCGATGATTCCGCTGATTACCTCAGGGGTTGTGTCGCCCGGAATAACTATCATATCAAGTCCAACGGAGCATACTGCCGTCATTGCCTCAAGCTTCTCAATGGTAAGGGAACCCGAACGTGCTGCGGCTATCATGCCGGCGTCCTCAGATACCGGGATGAAAGCGCCTGAAAGTCCGCCAACGCTGGAGGATGCCATAACACCGCCCTTTTTAACAGCGTCATTGAGCATTGCAAGACAAGCCGTTGTGCCTGCTGCGCCGCACTGTTCAAGTCCGATTTCTTCAAGAATATGTGCAACGGAATCGCCTACAGCAGGAGTCGGAGCAAGTGAAAGGTCAACTATTCCGAAAGGAACGCCGAGTCTTCTTGATGATTCAACACCTACAAGCTGTCCCATTCTTGTAACCTTGAAGGCAGTTTTCTTTATAAGCTCGGCAATTTCATTTATCGAATAATCCGGATGCTTTGAAACTGCGCTTCTTACAACGCCAGGACCTGAAACACCGACATTGATTACGCAGTCAGGCTCGGAAACTCCGTGAAATGCGCCTGCCATAAACGGATTGTCCTCAGGTGCGTTGCAGAATATCACAAGTTTTCCTGCGGCAATGCAGTCGTTATCTTTTGTCAGCTCAGCGGCTTCCTTGACTTTCTGACCCATGATTTTAACAGCGTCAAGATTGATTCCTGCCTTTGTTGAGCCGATGTTTACAGATGAGCACAGATGCTCGGTCTGAGCCAGTGCCTGTGGAATTGAGTTAATCAGCTCAAGATCACCGGCGGCAAATCCTTTTTGAACAAGGGCGCTGTATCCGCCGATAAAGTTTACGCCGATGGTTTGCGCCGCTTTTTCAAGGGTAAGGGCGTATTTTACCGGGTCGCCGCCGCTTACTCCTGCAAGAATTGCAATGGGAGTAACACTTACTCGTTTGTTAATAATCGGAATACCGTATTCTTTTTCTATCTGTTCGCCTGTTTCAACAAGCTTTTCAGCCTTAGTGCATATTTTGTCATAAATTTTGGCGCATGCCTTGTCAATATCCGAATCAGCACAGCTAAGCAGGGAAATGCCCATAGTAGTGGTACGAATATCAAGACATTCGTCCTGAATCATTCTTATGGTTTCGAGTATATCGTTTGTATTAATCAAGGATCGTTCCTCCTAAATTCTGTGCATTGAGTTGAAAATGTCTTCATGCATCGCATGAATTGAAAGATTGTGCTCTTCGCCGTAGGAGGAGAGTTCGTCAGAAAATTTAGTAAATTCAACACTGCTTTTTGATATGTCAGTCATCATAATCATGCAAAACATATCTTCCATTACAGTCTGAGACACTTCAGTAATATTGATATTGCTTTTTGCGCAGATCTCTGATACTTTCGCAAGGATGCCCACGGTGTCCTTGCCTACAACTGTAATTACCGCTCTCATAATAAAGCCTCCGATAAACAATTAATTAAACTGTCAAAATTATAACAGAGAGATAAACTTTTTTCAATAAAGTAGATAAATATATTTTATTTTTTTTCAATATGTGATAAAATACTTGTGTTTTAAATTAAGAAAAGGAAATGTTAAAATTGGAATATAAAAAAATTGCTGACATGCATACGCACAGTATTTTCAGCTTCGACGGCAACGACAGCTGCGATGAGCTTTGCAGCAGTGCCGCTGAAAAAGGAATTGAATTTTTGGCGATAACTGACCACTGTGATATCGACGGCGCCGATATGGACGAGGAGAAGCTTTGCTCCTCTCAGTTGCAGGCGGTGACTGAGGCACGTGATAAATACGCAGGTAAGCTCAGCGTCCTCAGAGGTCTTGAAATCGGACAGGGTATTTACCGCAGAGAACGAACTGAAAAAATACTTGATAACTATGATTATGATTTCATTCTCGGTTCTCTTCACAATCTTGAGAATATGGAGGATTTTTGCTTCCTTAATTATTCCGAATACGATGTCTACGATCTTCTCACACATTATTTTGACGGTCTTCTTGAGCTGTGCGAGTGGGGAGCCTTTGACTCCCTTGCTCATCTGACCTACCCGTTAAGGTATATTGTTGCTACCGAGCATATTGACGTTGATATGTCAAAATTCTCTGATGTTATTGACAGTATACTCGAATCCCTTGTTAAAAATAAAAAAGCCCTTGAAATTAATACTTCAGGTCTTTTTATGGAAATGCAGGACACTCTGCCGAATATCAGCTATGTTAAGCGTTTCAGGGAAATGGGCGGAGAATATATAACTGTAGGCTCGGATTCCCATTATGCTAACAGAGTCGGGCAGGGCATTGACTCCGGCATAAAAATTGCATATGACTGCGGTTTTCGCAGTATAACTGTATATAAAAATCATCAGCCTGTGCTGGTAAATATTGAATGAGGTAATTTGATTTATGGATAAGCTTCTTAATCTTATTGAGAAAAATCCCCGTCTTTCAAACAAAGAAATTGCTGTAATGCTCGGCATTGACGAAAAGGAAGTCGAGGAAAAAATACGACTTTATGAGGACACGGGAGTAATAAAAGGCTACCGTGCCATGATTGACAAGGATAAGGCTCAGGCACAAACAGTAACTGCTCTTATAGAAATAAAAGTCCATCCAAAATTTGAGCACGGTTTTGATGAGGTTGCTCAGCAGATATCAAGCCTTGAAGAGGTTGAGAGCGTATATCTTATGAGCGGCGGATTTGATTTGTGCTGTATGGTTACCGACAAATCGTTTCAGGAGGTTGCGCTCTTCGTTGCCAGCCGTCTTGCCCCTATGGAAAGCGTTATGTCGACTGCAACTCACTTTATTCTTAAAAAATACAAGGAACAGGGTGTTCTTTTTTCAGAACCTGTTAAGGACGACAGGGGGAACATTTCCCTTTGATAGACTATAATAAGTTTTTAAACCGCAATATACTTAATGTAAAACCCAGCGGAATCAGAAAATTCTTTTCCATTGCCGAGGAAATGGATAATGTTATTTCTCTTGGCGTGGGTGAACCTGATTTTCTTACTCCCTGGCATATAAGGAGAAAGGGTATTGAAACCCTGGAGAGGGGCAGTACAAGATATACAGCTAACGCCGGTCTCTTAGAGCTCAGAAAGGAAATTGCGGCTTTTTACAGCAACAAATATCATATTGATTATGACCCGGCAGGGGAAGTGCTTGTAACGGTCGGAGGCTCAGAGGGTATTGATATGTGTATACGCACCCTTGTAAGCCCTGGGGATGAGGTTCTTATCGTTGAGCCATCGTTTGTTTGTTATAAGCCTATAGTGGAGATGTGCGGCGGCGTGCCCGTTGTTATTGAAACTAAGAACGAAAACAATTTCAGACTCACGGCTGATGAAATCAAAAATGCCGTTACAGACAAAACTAAGCTGCTTGTGCTTCCGTTTCCGAATAATCCCACCGGCGCCGTTATGCGTAAGGATGATTTGGTAGCTATATCACGTGTTTTAAAGGCTAACGATATTTTCGTATTGTCAGACGAGATTTACAGCGAGCTTACCTACGGCGATCAAAGGCATATTTCCATTGCCTCGATAACGGGAATGCAGGAAAGAACAGTTGTTATTAACGGCTTTTCAAAGACTTATTCTATGACAGGCTGGCGTCTCGGATACGCTCTCGGACCTGAGCCTGTTATTAAGCAAATGACAAAGCTTCATCAGTTTGCCATAATGTCCGCACCGACTAATTCCCAGTATGCCGCAATAGAAGCCCTGAGAAACGGCGACAACGATATTGAGAAGATGCTCGGCGAATATGACATGAGACGCAGATACACAGTTAATGCGTTTAGGGAAATCGGGCTTGACTGTTTTGAGCCTGAGGGCGCTTTTTATGTATTTCCGTGCATCAAGTCCACAGGGCTGTCGTCGGAAGAATTCTGCGAAAAGCTTATTATGAGCAAGCGTGTGGCAGTAGTGCCCGGCAATGCGTTTGGTGACTGCGGCGAAGGATTTATCAGGGTGTCTTATTGCTACTCAATTGACAATATAAAGGAAGCAGTCAGACGAATAGGAGAATTTATTAAAGAACTCGGAGAAGATGATGATAACAGAGGAAATTAAAGTAAAAGTTAAAGCATATGCAAAAATAAACCTAATGCTTGACATAGTTGGCGGGAGAACTGACGGCTATCACGATCTGTTTATGATAATGCAGAGTATTGGTCTTTATGATACCATTACAGTAACAGAAACTAAGTCAAAGAAAATAACCATTACCTGCAACATTGATGATATCCCGCTTGATGAAAAAAATATTGCCTATAAAGCGGCGGACGCTTTCTTTAAGCACACTAAGATAAAGAATAAGGGGATTAATATTGATATTGTTAAGCGTATTCCTCACGCGGCTGGAATGGCTGGCGGAAGTGCTGACGGGGCAGGCGTCCTTGTGGCGCTTAATGAGCTGACTGGCGCAAATCTTACTGATGATGAGCTTTGCAGTATCGGAGTTAAAATCGGAGCTGATGTTCCGTTTTGCATAAAGGGCGGCACACTTCTTGCCCAGGGTATCGGTGACGTGCTCAATAAGGTTAATCCGCTCAGAAAGTGCTATATTCTTATTGCAAAGCCTGATGTCGGCGTAAATACGGCATATGCCTATAAGCAGTTTGACGAGTGCGGCAAGACTCACACACCGGATAAGCTCGGTATGCTTTATGCTATGCAGAGCAGGGACCTTGCCGATATCGCTTCAAGAATGGAAAATGTTTTTGAACAGTTTATCGATGTCCCGAACAAAGTTGATATTAAGAGCGTTATGAGGGAGAACGGCGCTCTCGGAGTTTGTATGAGCGGCAGCGGGCCGACTGTTTTCGGTATTTTTGACGATAAGCAAAAGGCAGAAAACGCCGCGGCAGGCGTTGAAAAATATGCAGCCGATATCTGTATTACCGTACCGGTGTCAAAGGGCTGCAAGATTGTGAAGTGATTTTATGAAATACGATAACGAAAAATTTATTTCTCAGTTTAAAGATATCATAGAAAAAGAAAATCCAAAAAAGATACTCTTCGTCGCCAGCAATGACCATGACAGATACGGTTATCGCAGCGCCATTGACTCAATGAATATTGATTGCGCCGCATTTAGTGATTTTGAGTCGTGCCCTGAGGTGTCATCTGTTAAAAAAGGCACTGAACTTTTTAAAAATGAGAATTGTGATTTTATAGTAACCGTTGGCGGCGGCAGCGCCATGGACGTGGCAAAGGCGATTAAACTTTTTGCTGAATCAGATGTTAATATCCTTGCCGTTCCTACCACAGCAGGAACAGGGGCTGAGGTTACTCGCTTTGCGGTACTTTATAATAACGGCGACAAGGAATCTGTCAGCAGTTATGATATAATACCTGACTACGCTGTTTTTGATTACAGCACTCTTGCATCGCTTCCTCATTATCAGCGTATAGTTACGGGACTTGACGCTTTTTCCCACAGCATCGAGGCATATTGGTCCCTTAACGCAACAGATGAGAGCAGGGAATATTCTGCCGAGTCTCTGGAACTTTTTAATAAATGGTACAGTAAATATCTTGATGATGACAAGGCTTCTTATGAACCTATGATGAGGTGCAGTGAGCTTGCCGGCAAGGCGATAAATATTGCAAGAACTGCCGCTCCCCACGCTATGAGCTATAAGCTTCATAAGCTTAAGGGTTATTCTCACGGACAGGCAGTGGCTCTTTGCCTTGCGTACATATGGCAGTATATGCTTGAAAACTGCCCCACGGCAGAACTGGAGATACTTCTTGCCGAAACTCAGATAATAAGCGGATTTACACCTGAATCACTTTCAAAAATGCTTAAAGAGTTTGGACTCTGCGATGATCTGACGCTTACGAAGTCACAGCTTGAAGAGTGTGTCAGCGGAGTTAATATTGAAAGAATGAGCAATCATCCGATGAAATTTGATTATGAAGATGTTGAAAAAATTTATCGCTCGTTTATGAATGTTCAGTGACGTATTTTCTTGCTTAATTTGAGAATAATATCATGTATGCAGTATTACGGAGGATTTGATTATGCGGATTTACAAATCAGCTATTGAGCTTGTGGGTAACACGCCGCTTGTGGAAATAAGCAATTTTTCAGCCAAGAATGAAGTTAATGCCAAAATTCTTGCCAAGCTTGAATATTTTAATCCCGCCGGTTCGGTCAAGGACAGAATTGCCAAGGCGATAATTGAGGACGCCGAGAAAAAAGGAATATTAAAAAAAGGCTCGGTTATCATTGAGCCCACCAGCGGCAATACAGGAATCGGACTTGCCAGCGTGGCAGCCGCCAAGGGCTACAGAATAATTATTACTATGCCGGTGACAATGAGCGTTGAAAGGCGCAATATTTTAAAGGCATACGGCGCGGAGCTCGTGCTTACTGACGGAGCAAAGGGAATGAAGGGCGCTATTGAAAAGGCTGATGAACTTGCAGCAAAAATAGAAAACTCCTTTATACCCGGACAGTTTACAAATCCTGTAAACCCTCTCACACATTTTAAAACCACAGGTGTTGAAATTTGGGATGATACCGACGGCAAGGTAGACATTTTCGTGGCAGGTGCAGGCACAGGCGGCACCGTTTCCGGCGTCGGCAAATATCTTAAGAGCAAGAACCCGAATATCAAAATCGTTGCAGTTGAACCTGCCGGCTCGCCTGTTCTTTCTGAGGGAAAGGCAGGACCTCATAAAATTCAGGGAATCGGCGCAGGCTTTGTTCCCGATACATTGGATATCACCGTTTGTGATGAGATAATGACTGTTGAGGATGATGCCGCGTTTGAAACGGGCAGGGAATTTGCCAAATGCGAGGGCGTGCTCGTTGGCATATCAAGCGGAGCTGCTCTGTGGGCGGCAAAAACACTGGCACAAAGACCCGAAAACAGCGGCAAGACAATAGTTGTGCTGCTACCGGATACAGGTGACAGATATCTTTCCACACCAATGTTTTCATAAAATAAAAGGCATTTCGTTTCAAACGAAATGTCTTTTATTTTTTATTTGTTTGTTTCGGTTTTTACCTGGTCAGAGCCGAATATGTCAGCTACCTCTGAAATTGAAATATATGCGTTTGGGTCTATGGAGTGGACTATTTCACGCATCTTACCCACCTGAAATCTGTTTAAAACAAAATAAATCAGCGTTTTGTCTGAGTCCGAGTAGTAGCCCTTGGCATTCATAAAGGTTATACCGTTTTCAAATGTAAGGGAGAGCTTTTCGCATATTTCCTCTTGCTTGGTTGTTATTATTATAGCGGATTTCGAGCGGTCAAATCCCTCAATAATATAATCTATAACTTTGAGTGCGGCAATATATGTTACTATGGAATAGAGGGGGAGTATCCAGCTTTGAATAACAATGCCGCAGATAATGTAAAGTATCACATTATATATCATAACGAACGTGCCGACTGTGAGGCTGAGCTTTTTTGCGAAGATAACTGCAAGAACTTCTATTCCGTCCATAGCTCCTCCGTACCTGACAGCAAGACCGCTGCCTATTCCCGATATAACACCGCCGAAGATTGCGCATAAGAATAAGTCCGATTTTGCAAGCGGCGACACGGTGCTGACGTCTATAGGCAATATGTCGGTTATCAGCCATGCGCTTATGGAGTAAATCACGACTGTAAAAATTGCGTATATCGTAAATTCAACGCCCTGTTTCTTTAATCCGAAGAGGAATATCGGTATGTTCAGCACCACAAGAAAAATTGAAAGCGACAGAAAGTCCGGCGTTACTATGTCAAGAAGCATTGACGTGCCGGAAATTCCGCTGTCGTATAACTTAACAGGCTGCAAAAACATTGTTACGCCGATTGCATTTATAATACCTGCGAAAAACAGAATAATGAAATTTTTAATCTTTAAATTTTTAATTATCTTCATCAGTCGTCCCCTTTAAATAATACTGAAATTATTATATCACATTTCAATATTTCTGTAATATATTTGTTAAACTGTTTACACTAAGTTTTCAATTCCACAAATCAATACTTTACAAAAATTAAGTTTGCTGATATATTAATTATATTAATAATTAAAAGAGGGAATACCATGCTAAGGGAAGTACAAAGTGAGATATTAAAGCTTAAGAAAGAGAATGACATTTGCATCCTTGCGCATTGCTATCAGTCGCCGGAAATACTTGAGATTGCTGATTTTACAGGTGATTCGTTTGCGCTCTCCGTTAAAGCTTCCGAGGTGGAGAACAGCACTGTCATAATGTGCGGAGTAAGATTTATGGCGGAGACGGTCAAAATACTTTCTCCTGATAAAAAGGTAATTCTGTCAAATCCGTCGGCAGGCTGTCCCATGGCTGAGATGATGGATATCGACTATATCAGGGAGGTTAAATCCCAGTATCCCGATTACGCCGTGGTGGCTTACATAAATACCACCAGCGAACTTAAGACTGTATGCGACGTATGCGTAACCTCATCATCAGCGCTTAAGATTTGCCGTAAGATTGAAAATGATAATATTCTTTTTATTCCCGACAGAAATTTAGGAAGCTGGATTGCAAAGCAGATACCTGAAAAGAATTTTAAACTCCTTGATGGCTGCTGTCCGGTTCACGCAAAATTGTCCGCCGATGACGTGTCAAAAGCCAAGAGCCTTCATCCTGGTGCTCAGCTTCTTGTTCACCCTGAGTGCAAAGCGGAGGTTTGCTCCCTTGCTGATTACGCAGGCTCAACCACGGGAATAATGAATTATGCAAGAAACAGCAATGCCAAGGAATTTATAATCGGTACGGAGAACAGTATTGTTGAGCATTTGCAGCTTGAGTGTACTGACAAAAAGTTCTATCCGCTTTCTAATGACTGCATCTGCACTGATATGAAATCAACAACGCTTGTTGACGTGCTTAATTGCTGCAAGGGAGAATTCGGCGAAGAGATAGTTCTCGACGAAAATATTTATTTGGGCGCCAAAAGATGTATTGACGAGATGATAAGACTCGGTTAAAGGGTTGTTAATAATGAGCAAAAAAGTTATTGTTGCAATGAGCGGAGGCGTTGATTCCAGCGTAGCGGCTTATCTGCTTATAAAAGAAGGTTATTCCTGCACAGGCGCCACAATGCGCCTTTATGAACAGGAAGGCAGTGAATCTAACAGTATTCGTGACGCAAAAAACGTCGCCGAACGGCTGGGTATGGATTACTATGTATTTGATTTCAGAAACGAGTTCAAAGAAAAGGTAATCGAAAACTTTGTTAAAACATATGAGGCAGGAGGTACTCCTAATCCCTGTATTGTTTGTAACCGTTATTTAAAATTTAAAATGATGCTTGACGAGGCGGAAAAGCTTTTTGCCGACTATGTGGCAACAGGTCATTACGCCAGAATATCATGCGAAAATGGCTGGTATTATTTAAAAAAGGCTGCTGACTGCGATAAAGACCAAAGCTATGTACTTTATTCGCTGACCCAGCATCAGCTTAAGCACACACTTTTTCCTTTAGGTGAATATACAAAATCTCAAATCAGAGAAATCGCGTCAGAGCAGGGCTTTTTAAATGCCAATAAAAAGGACAGCCAAGATATCTGTTTTGTTCCCGACGGCGATTATGCTTCATTTATTGAATCCTACAGAGGAAAAGTATGCCCGAGCGGCGATTTTATTGACAAAGACGGCAATGTTCTCGGCAGGCATAACGGAATTATAAGGTATACTGTCGGTCAGCGTAAAGGACTCAGAATAGCCTTTGGCAAACCTGTTTATGTTGTTGATAAACTTGCAGATAAAAATGCTGTTGTTTTGGGTGATAATGACGAGCTTTTTACCAGGGAGCTAATCGCTTCAGATTTCAATTGGCTTATTCCTGACCCCGATTCAGAGATAAAGTGCCTTGCAAAAGTCAGATACAATATGAAAGAGCAGCCTGCAACGGCATATAAGATCAGCGCTGACAAAGTTAAAATTGTATTTGACGTTTCTCAGCGTGCCGTTACAAAAGGACAGTCTGCGGTACTTTATATCGGTGATACTGTTATCGGCGGCGGTATAATTGACTGATATTGTTTAATGTTAATAAAATAAAAATCCCTCGGAAAATGTCCGGGGGATTTTTTGTATGTACTTATATTATAATTTTACTTCAATAGGTTTTCCGCCGTTTTCTCTTGATTCATCAGCAAGATAAACGCAAAGATGACCGGCAACAGAATCGAATATGGATGTGCAGGCGAGGCTTGGATTATCTCCTTTGATGAATTTTACGAAATCAGCCGCAAGTCTTTCATCACCGCCGCCGTGGCCGCCGTATGCTCCTACCATATCGCCGGATACGTTGAGGTCTACTTCCTCGATGTCACATTCTTCGTTGTGAGCTTCGGGTGACGGGTCTATTTTTGATACATAGAATTTTGACTCTTCAAAATTACCGTAAATCTCACCCTTAGTGCCGATAATATGTATCTTTCTGAGTGACTGTGAAGAACCGCCCACCATATTGTGAGTACCTGTAGCTCCGCTGGCAAAATTAACCAGAACCGACTGATGGTCAACTACGTTGTTGTCGCATTTATATATGCACCTTGCGTATGGGCTGTCACTCTTCATAAGAGCAATCTTGTCCTCAATGGTGGGGTTGTCGATGCTCTCAAGAGCGTCCCAGACATAGAATGCCCATCTGTCAGGATGGTCGATATAAAGACGCTTTGTTGAGAAATTGCAGGTGTCCACATACGGGCAGTCTTTCATGCAAATTGTTCCGGCGCCCTCTGGTGCGTTTTCAGGCTTAAACTGATACTTGCTGCCAAAGGAACAAATGGAAACAGGCTTTGTTTCGCTCATAAACCACATCATAAGGTCAATATCATGGCAGCATTTTGCAAGAAGCATTGTTGTGTGGCACTTGTCAGAATTTGCCCATTTGCCTCTTATGTATGAAGTGGAAAGGTGGTGGTAGGAAACGTGCTCGGTGGTTTGAATGTTGATTATGTCGCCGATATCACCCCTGACGATTCTTTCCTTGATACCGTAATAAAACGGAGTATATCTGAGTACGTGGCATATCATAACCTTTGAGCCGTTCTTTTTTACGCAGTCAACAAGTTCGCGCATTTCCTCTTCGTTAACAGCAAAGGGCTTTTCAAGAAGCATATCATATCCTGCATTTAAAAGAGGAATCGACGTTTCGATGTGCTGTTCGTCCATGGTGCCGTTAATTACAGCGTCAGCAAGTTTGCCTTTTTCGGCAAGCTGCTGGGCAGATTCAAAGCACATATCCTCGGAAAATCCGAATTCTTCCATGCAGTGCTTGCGCCTTACAGGATTGGGATCGGCAACACCGACGATTTTGAGCATTTCCGGATTGGTTTTCGCAAGTTTGCTGTACACAAGCGCTCTGTGACCTGCGCCGACAATTATTGCGGTTACTGGTGAATCAATCATTTTCAATTACCTCTGTTTTTTTCTATATTATAAACCCACAATAAAGAAAATTAAAGAAGAATTTTTATTATTTTTGATTTTTTAAGTTATTGACAGCGACTGTTAATGACTCTATAATAATATAACAGTTTTAAATTAAGGAGAAGCCGTGAAAAAGTTACTTGTTTATTTAAAAAGCTACATCGCTGAATCGGTGCTTGCCCCGCTTTTTAAGTTGCTGGAGGCAACCTTTGAACTGATTGTTCCACTGGTTATTGCATCGATAATTGACGTGGGTATCGCCAATAATGACAAATCTTATGTGCTTGGCAGAACCGGTATTTTAGTTGTTCTTGCACTAATAGGTATGGTTGCGGCCATAACCGCTCAGTATTTTGCGGCAAAAGCTGCCACCGGTTTCGGCACAAAGCTCAGACATTCTCTTTACGCCAAGATTCAGTCACTATCATTCAGTGATATTGACGGACTCGGCACCTCGTCGCTGATTACCAGAATGACTAATGATATTAATCAGATACAAAACGGCGTAAACTTGGTATTGAGATTGCTGCTTCGTTCTCCGCTGATTGTGCTCGGCGCAATGGGTATGGCGTTTTTCATAGACGTTAAGTGCGCGCTCATTTTTCTCGGGGCAATTGTTTTACTGTCTATTGTTGTGTTCAGCATTATGGCATACACAATTCCCCAGCACAAGAGAATCCAGGCAAAACTCGACAGCGTTACGCTTATAACAAGAGAAAATTTGTCCGGCGCAAGGGTAATCAGAGCATTTACCGATGAGGAAAACGAGATTAAGGAGTTTACAAAGCGCAATAACGCACTTTCTAAGCTTCAAAAAAGCGTTGGCAAAATTTCAGCGCTCCTTAATCCTGTAACTTATATTATTATAAATATTGCAATTGTCGTGCTCGTACATGCCGGCGGTCTGCGTGTAAACAGCGGTGACCTTACCCAAGGCGAGGTAATTGCGCTTTATAACTATATGAGCCAGATACTTGTTGAACTGATAAAACTTGCTAATCTTATTATCACTGTAACAAAGGCGTTTGCCTCAGCCGACAGAATAAACCATGTTTTTGAGCAGGAAAATACGCTGGAGCATAATGACAACCAGTCACGCTCAGATGCGTATGTTGAATTCAGGAACGTTTCTCTGGTATATAACAACGCATCGGATAAAACCCTTGACGACATTTCTTTTAAAGCTGATAAGGGCGATATCGTAGGAATTATAGGCGGCACCGGCTCGGGCAAATCCAGCCTGGTTTCACTTATTCCGCATTTTTACGACGCAACGCAGGGCTGCGTATATGTTGACGGCAGGGACGTTAAGAGCGTTGATTATGAAACCCTAAAAGATAAGGTCGGCTTTGTTCAGCAAAAGGCAGTTTTGTTTAAAGGCACAGTGCGTGACAATATGAAATGGGGACGCAGTGACGCCACCGATGAGGAAATAATTACCGCCCTAAAGCAGGCTCAGATTTATGACATTATCGCCGATAAAGGCGGACTTGATTTTATGATAAATCAAAACGGTAATAATCTTTCCGGAGGTCAGAAACAGCGCCTTTCCGTAGCAAGAGCTCTTGTGCGCAGACCCGATATTCTTGTGCTTGACGATTCTTCGTCCGCTCTTGACTACGCCACAGAAGCAAGGCTGAGGGAAGAAATATATTCCCTTGATTACAATCCCACTGTTTTCATTGTATCTCAGAGAGCGTCGTCAGTTATGGCTGCCGACAAAATCCTTGTACTGGAGGACGGCGAGTGCGTCGGACAGGGCACGCACAAGCAGCTTCTTGAATCATGCGATGTTTATAAGGAGATATACTCCTCTCAGTTTTCAAAGGAGGATGAATAATGAACAGTAAGGCAACACTAAAAAAAGTTCTTTCGTATATCGATAAATATAAGTATTTTCTGGCGCTGTCAATGCTTTTTGCCATTATCAGCGTTGCATTAACGCTCTACGCTCCGATTCTTATAGGTAATGCCATTGACTGTATCGTTTCACCGGGAAATGTTGATTTTTCTCTTATGAGCAAAATCCTTATAAAACTGGTGATTGTTATTGCAATAACTGCACTTGCTCAGTGGTTGATGAATATCTACAACAACAAAATTGTCTATAATGTGTCGAGAGATATGAGGCAAAAGGCGTTTGATAAAATCGAAAATTTGCCCTGCTCTTATCTCGACTCACATTCAAAGGGCGATATAGTCAGCAGAGTGATAAATGACGTCGACCAGCTTTCTGACGGATTGCTTCTTGGATTTACCCAGTTTTTCAGCGGTGTAATCACAATAATCGGTACAATATGTTTTATGCTTTCAATCAATCCGTGGATTACACTTGTAGTTGTTGTAGTAACGCCGCTCTCATTCTTCATCGCTAAATTTATTGCAACAAGAACATACAAAATGTTTTCGCTGCAGTCACAGGCAAGGGGAGAGCAGACTGCTTTTATTGATGAGATGGTATCGAATCAGAAGGTTGCGGACGCTTATAATATGAGCGAAAAAAATCTTACAAGGTTTGATGAAATAAATAACCGACTTGCTGAGTATTCACTTAAAGCCACATTCTTTTCATCAATAACCAATCCAACTACAAGATTTGTAAACGCAATTGTTTACGCGGCTGTTGCTTTGTTCGGAGCGTTTCTTGTTATCAACGGCAGCATAACCGTTGGTATACTCTCAAGCTTCCTTGCGTACGCTAATCAGTATACAAAGCCTTTTAACGAGATCACTTCGGTTGTTACCGAGCTTCAGAATGCACTTGCCTGCGCAGCACGAGTGCTGAATCTTATTGAAGAGGAAAGCGTTGCACCGGACAGAGAAGATGCAAAAGTTTTGACTCTTGCCGAAGGCGATGTGGAGATAAGGCATCTTGCGTTTTCCTATTCGCCTGATAAACCGCTTATAACCGACCTCAACCTGAATGTCAAAAAGGGAATGACTGTTGCGATTGTTGGTCCTACAGGATGCGGAAAGACAACGCTTATAAATCTTTTGATGAGATTTTATGACCCTAACAGCGGCAGTATTCTTCTGGACGGCACCAATGTGCTTGATATTACAAGAAAGTCTCTGAGGCAGAATATCGGCATGGTGCTTCAGGATACATGGCTTAAAAGCGGAACAATTGCTGAGAATATTCGCCTTGCCAATCCAAATGCAACTGACGAAGAAGTTGTAAACGCCGCTAAGGCTGCTCACGCACATTCTTTTATCAGAAGATTACCTAACGGATATGATACTTTTATTGGTGAGGATGGCGGCTCGCTGTCCCAGGGGCAGAAACAGCTGCTTTGCATCACAAGATTAATGCTGTCTCCTCCTCCTATCCTCATTCTTGACGAGGCAACCTCCTCGATTGATACCAGAACGGAAATCAGAATTCAAAAGGCTTTTAACAAGCTGATGAAGGGCAGGACAACCTTTATTGTCGCCCACCGTCTTTCCACAATAAAAAATGCGAATATCATACTTGTTATGAATAACGGAGATATTGTTGAACAGGGAAGTCATAAAGAGCTTTTTGAGAAAAAAGGATTTTATTATACGCTGTATAATTCCCAGTTCCCGAAAGGAATGTAAACGATAATATATCCAGAAAAATACCGGCTGCTTTATTAAGCAGCCGGTATTTTTATAACAGTTCAAATATTTTTTTATTATTCTGCGTCTCCGTTTATTTCAGCGTCTTTTGCGTTCTGCTCAGCAAGTCTGTTGGCACGCTTATCAGCAAGCTCAACGATCATCTGCTGCTGCAATTTACCGTGGATAGGATAAATCATAAAGGATACGCCGTAAAGTCCTCTTGCAAGAGCAGGGAGGATACAGAATACTGCCCAGATACCGTTAAGCATATCGGGGTCAGTCTGAGGAATCGCGTTGCCCAGTGAGTCTGTAAGCGGTACATAGTTGATCCAGGTAAGAACCATACCTGACAGCCAGCCGGTAACAGAAGTAGCCAGCTTTCCGAAATAACCCTGAACGGTTGTAACAAGCGCTTCGTTTCTGAGTCCGTGCTTCCATTCCATATAGTCAAGGGCTTCCGCTGTAACAATCTGACCGCTTACAAGAAGGAGCTTATTCGGCAGTCCGCATATCGTCAGTGCGAAAATAACCCATATCAGATTCAGTATGTAATTATCGCTGAAGGTCTGACCAAACGGATGATAGCCCACGAAGAATAATGTCATATAAGCGAAGAAACCGAATAATCCGGCGATAATAGATGTGGCTCTGGCGCCGAATTTTTTAACCATTTTTGCGGCGAGGGGAACCATAATATAGTTCGGTATACCGGTAAAAAGTCCGCATATTGTCTGATTCATCAGTGAGCCGGTGTTGTTCAGCCAGAAATAAGATTCCGACGATCCGCCGACGGCTTTGAAGGAGTTGAAGAAATTTGCGAGAATGACAACAAAAAGCGGTCTGTTGGTAAATATGTTTTTAATGGATTCCAGTACCGATGTTTCTTTGATCTCCTCACGGCTCATAAGCGGAACACGTTCTCTCATGTTAAAGAAGCCGAATATGGCAAAGGATGCCGCTAAGATAAGCATAAAGTATGCGAATCCGGAGTAAATGCTTTTCATCGTGATCTTATCACTCAGTTTTGGAAGAAGCGTAACAAGCACGGGTACCAGTGACGGAAGCCATGTACCGAAAAGCTCAAAGAATTTTGTCGTGGTAATCAGGTTATCTCTTTCGTCGGTGTTGGGCGTGATATTATATATCATAAGGTTCCAAGCACCGAAGTAACTCATGCCGAGACCGTAGATTACTACAGCTACTGCTGCCCAAGCAATTTTTTCACCTTGACCGATATCCGGAGCGGAGAACATCATTCCGCCGCCGATTACCCAAAGCGGTAAAGGTAGAATAAAGAACGGTCGGATACGGCCCCATCTTGTTCGGGTTCGGTCAATGATAAGACCGGATATCGTATCGTCCACCGCGTCATAGATAGACGCAAACAGATTGATATTTGCATAAGCGGTTGTGTTCAGCTTAAGGAACTGAATCATAAAGAATTCCTTAAAAGCGTCAACAAACTGGGTAAGATTTTTCTGACCGAAATTAACAAGCACATAAGCGGCTATTTCTTTTGGAGTAAGATAACGCTTATGCGTATATGCGAGCTTATCAAGCTCGTCCATTTCAGCCTGGGTCAATTCATCGGTAATGATTTCTTCTGCCAAAATATTCCCTCATTTCCTTGGTAATCATATATGTGACCGAATACAGGTCATTCCCTCAATAGTTTGCAACATAACTATACTATCATATTGAATGGGCGAAATCAATACTTTTTATTTCTTAATTTGCTTCTTAACAAAATTTGCTTCTTAACAAAATTTTAATTTTATTTCAGTGAAGAAAATCTGTTTATGAATCGCTGCGCAATGCTGAATTATAATTATATCTAAGAATTGTATTGACAATCAAGTGAAATAATTATAAAATACCTTAGTAACATTTTTTAGAAAGGGGTGCCATTATGGCAAGTACCTGTCCTAACTGCGGAAAAAAGCTGCATATTTGGGATGTTAAGGCGGAGTGTTCTGCCTGCGGTGTGTCCATACCGAACTATAATTGGCAGGCACGACTGGAAGAGGATAATATTAAGGCGGAAAAGCAGTTTACTGTTTTCAATAGGACTATTAACAGAATCTCATATTCAATATTCGGTACAAAACTTCGAATTGCAAGGCTTGTTCTGACATTTTTACCTGCTATCGGATTCATACTTCCATGGGCCGTGCTCAAAAGTGAGGGCGAATCCTTTGATTTGAGCATTATTTCATTTGTCTCAAACAAGTCGCTTATCGACTTTTTCTCAAGCCTTTTTTCAAATATAAATCTTTATATAACTAATATGGGGTTTGAGGGCTACGGCGGAGCACTGACTCTCGGTGTTGCCGGATACATCTTGTTTGCACTCAGTGCTTTGTTTATCGTAATTGCATTCCTTTTGAATATAATCATGTGCAAGTACCCGAAAACAGTATCGACGGTTGTGTTTGATTTTCTTTCAATTGCTGCGTCTGTTGCGTCAGTTGTTTGCTTCGTTATGAGCGGAACAATCGCACAACAGGAAGTTGCTTACAACTTCGGTGAGTTTGCCGTTATAAACGCAACAGCATCTGTTTCGTGGGGTTATTTTATTGCGCTTGCACTTCTGCTTGTAGCAACAGGTATAAATATAGCGGTTGCAAAGGCTCCTGCCAAGAGCGACGAAACTCTTGAAGAGGAACGACTTGCAAGAAAAGCTGCTAAAGAGGAAAAAGAACGCCAGAAAGAAATTGAACGTGAAAAATCCCGTGTTGCTGCTGAAAAAGCTGCTGCTGAAGAGGAAGCACGAAAAGTTGAAGAAGCTAAGGCAAAACTCGCAGCCAAAGCTGAGAAAAATAAAATGAAATAAAATTAAAATGAGGAGCGGGATTCGTCTTGCTCCTTTTCTTGACCTTGTTTAATATGTTTGATATAATGTTTGCGGAGTGATGACATGAAGAATATTGTTAAAAAAATTGATTTTAAAGATAAAAAAACAGTTAAAAAACTGATAGCGCTTATAGTTGCATTAGTTGTGGTAATTACCGCAATTATCACCATTAATGTAAATAAATCACATATCCAGGCTGATTTGCTGTACGCAATCATGCCGGACACAGTAGACCTTACTGAAAATAACGGATTTCCTTTCCTGCTGTATAAGCAAAAGAACGAAGACTTTGATTTCAAAGAAGATATTGATGAGCCGATGAATGCCATTCAGTTCTACTACTATGATGAGAACGACGAAAAGGTCATCGTAAACGGCGCTGATACAATTAAATATAACGGTGAGGATTACGGTTCACCTTATATTGCGTTTATGATAAATTCCACTGATACGTTCAATCAGATAAAGAAAGTAATATCCGTAATATTTGTTATAATCTGTATACTTATAGTTTTCGGTATAATCTTTCTTTGGTTTAAGAGCTGGGCTAAGCGACAGGACAAGGAAAAAGAAAAGAAATACGCTCATAAAAATAATAAGCAAAATAAAAAGTCAAATAGAAAATAATCTTCAGGGCAGCTTTAACGGTTGCCCTAAATTTTGAAAACAGAGGTTGTGCGTTATGGAATACACCAAGCTTTTTTCTCCGATGAAAATCGGAAAAGTTGAAATTAAAAACAGAGTTGTAATGGCTCCGATGTGCATGGGCTTCGGTCAGTATAACGGCTGCGCCACGAAAACCATGATGGATTATTACGAAGAACGTGCCAAGGGCGGAGTGGGTCTTATTTTTACTGAAATAACAAGGGTAAACGATATAACCGGCGCTTCATCTTTCGGCCAGCTTGCAATGAGCCACGATTATCAGATACCTGCTCTCAAGGAAATGGCAAGGCGAATCCACAGACACGGCTGCAAGATTATGGTTGAGCTTCATCATCCCGGACGTCAGAATATGGGACTGATGATCGGTACCGTGCCGCTTTGCGTTGCCGGCGATAAAATTATGGGTAATCTTTACACTAAGATTTTGACCGAGGGAGTTATTCCGCCAGGTAAAAAGCTTCAAAGCAAGGGCATAGTTCCGAGGACAGTTGCACCAAGCAAATGTGAAAAAAGCAAAATGAGCGGCAGCGTAAACAGAGCGCTTACAAAAAATGAGATTAAGAAGCTTATATGCCAGTTCATAGAGGGCGCTGTCAGAGTTCAAAAGGCTGGCTGCGACGGCGTTGAGCTCCATGCCGCCCACGGTTATCTTATCCAGCAGTTTTTGTCGCCGAATACAAACAAGCGTACCGATGAGTACGGCGGAAGTCTCGAAAACAGAATGAGATTTCTTACCGAAATAATTGACGGTATCAGGAAAAACTGCGGCAAAGATTTCCCGATAGTAGTTCGGCTTACAGTAGATGAAATGTATG
Source organism: Candidatus Eubacterium faecigallinarum (assembly GCA_019115455.1). Classification (GTDB taxonomy): domain Bacteria; phylum Bacillota; class Clostridia; order Oscillospirales; family Acutalibacteraceae; genus Eubacterium_R; species Eubacterium_R faecigallinarum. The sequence goes on along the minus strand of DXDN01000006.1, from coordinate 113,931 downwards.
ACAGAATAGGACAAAAGGGCAAGGGTTACGGACTTAACGAAGGACTTAAAATGGCTAAAATCCTGAGCGACAAAGGTATTGACGCTATCGACGTTTCTTCTGCGGCATATGATACTTTTAATTACTGGCTTGAGCCGACTACCTTTGAGTGCGGCTGGAGGAAAAATCTTGCCGCCGAAGTAAAGAAAGTAGTTGATATTCCGGTAATTGCCGCAAATCTTATCCGCTCTCCTAAACAGGCTGAACTCCAGCTTCAGGACGGCATCCAGGATTTTGTTTCTCTTGGCAGACCGCTTATTGCCGACCCTCACTGGGTTAATAAGGTTGCAGACGGCAGGGAGGACACTGTTAAGAGATGCGTCTGCTGTCTTTACTGTTTTGAAAGCATGATGCACAACGCTTATCATTACAGCCACGGTCACTGCTCCGTTAATCCGTTTGTCGGCAGAGAGTCTGTTGTTCTTAAAAAGAACGGCAACGGTAGAAAGGTGCTTGTTGTCGGTGCTGGTCCCGCGGGACTGACAGCTGCGCAGCTTTTGGCAGAGCGCAAATTTGACGTTACGGTGCTTGAAAGAGAGCAGGAGGCTGGAGGTCAGCTCAATCTCGCAAAGAAGCCGCCGCATAAGGATAAAATGGGCTGGGTTTGTACAGACCTTCTCAGCAATGTTAAACAGCTTGGCGTTAAAGTTGAATTCGGCGTTAACGTTACCGGCGAAATAATTGATAAATATGAGCCTGAGATAGTTATTACCGCCACCGGCGGAAATGCTGTTTATCCAAAGGCTTATCACGCTGATAATGCGTCAACGGTTACCGAAATTCTTGACGGTTCAATTAAGCTCAGCGGTAAAAGGGTTGCCGTTATAGGCTCCGGTATGACCGGACTTGAAACAAGCGAGCTTCTTGTTGAGCAGGGCAATAAGGTAGTAATTGTTGAAATGGCAGATAAAATTGCTCCCGGTGCATGGTTCCAGCAGGTGGACGACGCTATGCCTAAGCTTGAAGCAGGCGGCACCGTATTTATGCCGGGACATAGACTTGTCACCATAAACAGCGATGGCGTTGTTCTTGAAAAGACAGACGACCATACTAAGGTAGAAGTGGCTGTCGATTTCGTTGTTCTATCCATGGGTGTAAGACCTGATGCTGAGCTTTATAATGAAATAAGCAAGTCAAAGAAATATAAAGCATATAATATCGGTGATAGCGCTAAGATAGGAAGAATTGCCGATGCTACTGAATCTGCATATCAGCTTGTAGTTTCTATTGATTAATTTGGAGTTTAATGATGTTTTCTGCAAGAGATCACCTGAAGTTAAAACTAAAGGAAATAAACTCAAAAATCAGCGATGATCTTGACTTTGATTTCAGCGCTGTAAGCGAAAGAATTGACACTGTAGAACAATTTGAAAGCAAAATACTTGACGATTTTTTAAGCGGAAAAAAATATTTTTACCGTGGTGAAAAGGTAAATGACCCGGAAAGGCATTTAGTTCCTACAATGCTGAGAAATCCGTCAATTTATCTGAAAGAAAATGACCTTGGAATAGTGCATATAGATAACGAATATCTCTACAACTTTTATCTTAAATTGGGTAATTTTGTAGGTCTTTTCAATAACACCATGGGAAAAACTGACCCAGAGCATATGTATGAGCTGTGTGCTTTTGCCCAGCATTACTGTGAGTTTTCACCGCTGATTGATTTTACAAAAAGTCTTTATCCCTCATTGTCTTTTTCGCTGAAAGACAGGGAGTTTTTTGAAGATGATGTCGTGCTCTATGTTTTAAAACTTAATGATGATTCTGATTATACTGACAATCTTGAAACTGCAAATTTATGGCTGAGTCAGCTTGACATATATATTAGTTATTTTCACGATGAAGATGTTAGGAAAGCGGTCAGGGATACTATCAGAAAAAAGAATATTCTTGAGGTATCCGATGAGTTTAAGAAGCATCTTGAGCATATTAATACGAACCCTGCACCAAAAGCGAAGCTTATTGATGTTCCGATTAATACGAGAATGAAATTTCAGCAGGGAGTTTTTCTGCTTCTTACTGATTTTCAGCTTTTCAAGAATATGTATTTTACCAAAAATATACGCCAGCATTTTGCCATTATAAAATATATAATCAGCAAGGACATCTGCCCCTGGCTTAATGATTTGGTAAAAAGAGAAGCGCCATGGTACGAGTACAAATACCTTACAGACATTGATTCAGCCTTCAAAACGGCGATTTATGAAAAAAGATAATTAAAAAAATTTCTTGACATTGACTGTCATTTATGTAATATTTATATCATAGTTCAAAAATTTGTGAAATTACGGAGGAATTATTTGTGGACATACCGATAGGGTGGCAACTATTCATACAGGCTGTTCTTATTGCAATTAACGCTGTATTTGCCAGCGCTGAGATAGCGATAGTTTCAATGAACGAAATTAAGCTTGAAAAGCTTGCTGAGGACGGAAATAAGCGTGCTAAACGGCTGCTTAAGCTTACCTCAGTGCCGACAGGGTTCTTGTCAACCATTCAGATAGCGATTACACTTTCGGGATTTTTGGGCAGCGCATTTGCAGCTGACAATTTTTCCGACAGGATTGTAGACTGGTTAGTCGGATTAGGCGTGGGCATTAATCCGTCAACTCTCAACACCGTTTCTGTTATCGTGATCACGATAATTCTTTCTTATCTTACCTTGGTTTTCGGCGAGCTCGTGCCAAAGCGTGTAGCCATGAAGAAGACGGAGCAGATTGCGCTGGGCATTTCCGGACTTATTTATATTATGTCCAAGATGTTTACTCCGATTGTTTGGCTGCTTACTGTTTCAACAAACCTTGTACTGCGTATGCTTCGTATTGACCCTCACTCCAACGATCAGGACGTATCCGAGGAAGAGATTCGTATGCTGGTAGATATGGGCAGTCAGAAAGGTATAATTGACAAGAACGAGCAGAAGATGATTGTCAATGTTTTTGAATTTGACGATAAGGATGCCGGCGAGTTTTCCACCCACAGGAAGGAAATACTTGCTATCAACATTGATGATGACGTCGATAAATGGGAAGAAATCATTACTAAGAGTACCCATAGTATGTATCCTGTTTACAAGAACTCCATTGACAACGTTGTGGCGGTTCTTGACTCTAAGAAATTTTTCAGAATAAAAGACAGAACTCATGACTCGGTTCAGAAATATGCTTTCGTTCAGCCGATTTACGTGCCTGAGACTATGAAGATTGACGTGCTTTTCGGTCTTATGCAGCAAAGCCATAATCACTTTGCCGTAGTCCTCGATGAGTACGGCGGCACAGTCGGTATTATTACTATGAACGACCTTCTTGAACAGTTGGTTGGCGACCTTGACAATGACAAAAAACAGGGCAAGGAAATCCCCGATATTATTAAACTGACCGAGAAATCATGGAAGATTAAGGGCAGCGTTTCACTTGACGAAGTTGCGGAGCTTACAAAGGTTGAATTACCTGTAGATACCTATGAAACCCTCAGCGGTTATATTTTCGGTCTTTATTGTACGATACCTAACGACGGCACCCAGTTTTCAGTTGAAACCGACGTTTTTGATATTCGTGTATTAAATGTTAAAGACCATACCGTTTCATCCTGTATTATCACGAAAAAACAGGATGACGGAGAAACTGATAAGGAGTAAATTGCATTAAAATCAACTGTGGATAACACAGTTGATTTTTATTTTAAGAAGATTATGAAAAAAATTAATATATTTTATATTGTATTAACAGTTTTGTTCTTTTTCTCAGGGCTGGTATTTTTGATTGTAAGTTATGTTTTAAATATTTCGGAATTTAATTCGCTGTCCATATTGTTAATGTCGGACGGTTTTACGAAACTGAGATATTACGAGTTAATTTTATCACTATCGGTTTCTTCATTTATCGCCGGAGTGTTCTCTTTAATTATTCTGATAATTTCACTTCTGATTAAATCGAAAAAAAAGGCGGTATTTGTTTCTGCGTCATTGGTTATTGTACTGCTGTTTTGCGTTTTTAATTCTTTTGCTGCATACAACGCTGTTAACAATTATTCTGAAAAAGGCGTTTACACTGATATAATGAATGAATATCAAACGCCCGATGATGAATATTTGAAATTCTATCCTTTTATAGATATAAATGAACCTGCGCCTTACTACTTGCTGAATGTTTACAGATGCCGTTGGTGACGGTTTTGCTGACGTTACCGTAACCACCGATTATTTTGAAAGTGATAAACCCTATATGATGTCAAAGTATAAGGGTGAGAAAATTTTTTATGAAACAACGGATGAATACTTTGAAGAGCTCAGTCCTGACAGCATAAAGGAGTATGAATATGAAAATTACAAATGTTTTATGATTATACTCAGCACAGAAAAAAGGTTTATAATCAAGGACGATAATTTTTATTTTTCAATATCGGTTCAGGACGATTCAAACAGTTTGAACTTAGATGATAACGAGTTTGCCCAGCTTTGCTGTGAACAGTTTGAGCTTTTTTCTGATTCTGATAATTTTAAAAAACTTCCTGATTTAAAAGATTATAATGTATAAAATGATAAATTAAAGGCGCAGGTTAATCCTGCGCCTGTTTTGTGCAACTTACTTGTCTGTAACGGAAAGGGGAGTGAATCCTGCTTCTGATACTGCGTTTGTCAGTACGCTGTCTGCTACGTCTGCTTTAAGTTTAACTACGGCAGATTTTTTCTTTAAATCAACTTTAGCAGATTTAACTTCTTCAAGATTTTCCAGCGCTGTTTTTACACTGGCGGCGCAGTGTTCGCAGGACATTCCGTCAATGCTGATTACTTTTTTCATATTACTTAAACCTCCTTAGTCTTAGTGCGTTTAATACAACTGTAACTGAGCTTAAACTCATGCAGGCGGCGGCAATCATCGGATTGAGCGTCCAGCCGAATATACCGTAAAATACGCCTGCTGCCAGCGGTATTCCGAGGCAGTTATAAAAGAAAGCCCAGAACAGATTTTCACGAATGTTTTTAAGCGTTTTTCTTGAAAGGCGAATTGCCTTTGCAACGTCTGATAATTTGTCGGAAACCAGAACAACGTCCGCCGATTCAACAGCAATATCGGATCCTGCGCCTATAGCAATTCCCACGTCAGCACGGGTCAGGGCAGGGGAATCGTTTATACCGTCTCCAATCATGGCAACCGTTTTGCCTTTATCAATAAGCTCACGTATTTTTTTCTCCTTATCGTCAGGAAGAGCGTTTGCAATATAATTTTTTATTCCTGCCTGTTGGGTTATTGCATATGCGGTAAGGTCGTTGTCACCTGTTATCATTATTGTATCGGCGCTGATGCTTTCGATAGTTTCCTTTGCGTCGTCTTTTATCTTATCCGCAACAGCAACGGTGCAAAGGTACTCGTCGTTGCAGGTGAATATGATAGGCGTTTTTCCGCTGTAGGAGAATTCGTTGTCAGCAAATCCAGTAAGTTTTTCATTGCCGGCTTTGTAAGTTTTGCCGCCGATCTCTGCAACAATACCTTTGCCTATAACATACTCGCTTTTTTCAACCTGTAGAAGTTTTGCTCCGTTTTTACGGCAGTAATTGCATATGGCGACAGAAATGGGATGATCGGAAATATTTTCAACGGTGTAGATTATATCAAGGTGATTTGTGTCTGTAACATCAGTCACAAACATCTCACCTTTGGTAATGGTGCCTGTTTTGTCAAATACTATTGTGTTGCATTTGCCGAGGTTTTCCAGTGCGGTAGCGTCCTTAAAAAGTATTCCGTTTTCCGCTCCCTTTCCGGTACCTATCATTATTGCGCAAGGAGTCGCAAGACCAAGAGCGCAGGGACAGCTTATTACTAAAACCGAAACACCGATTGAAAATGCAAATTCAAATCCTTTTCCGATTATCATCCAAACAGCAAAAGAAATAATAGCTATAGCAATAACTACGGGGACAAAAACAGCGGCTATTTTATCGGCAAGTCTCTGAGCAGGAGCTTTTGAGGAAGAAGCGTCTTCAACCAGTGCTATTATTCTTGAAAGTGTAGACTCTTCACCAACCTGAGTTGCTTTAAAAATAAAATTCCCGTTTTTATTAACAGTACCGCTTATTACTTTGTCTCCTTTAGCCAGGTCCACAGGAACGCTTTCGCCGGTTACAGCGCTTTGGTCCACAGAGCCTGCACCCTCTGTTATAATTCCGTCCACGGCAATTCTCATTCCGGGTTTGATTACAACGTAATCACCCACCTGGATAAGCGCTGATTCTATCTCAGTTTCTTTGCCGTCTTTCATAATAATACTTTTTTCAGGCACGAGGTCGATTAAAGAATTGATTGCATCCTTTGTTTTGCCCTTGCTCAGTGTTTCAAGGAATTTGCCAACCGTTATAAGAGCAAGAATCATTCCGGCTGATTCAAAATACAGATGACCTTCGTCAAAAAGAAACATTGATACAATACTGTAAATAAGTGATGAGCCTGAGCCGACAGCCACCAGACTGTCCATATCGGGATTCAGTTTTATCAGCGCTTTGATACCGTTTGTAAAGAATTTTCTGTTTACTATCAGTATCGGAATAAGAAAAATAATCTGACCGATGGCGTTTGGTATATACTCACCAAGTATCCAGGGGAGTGAATAGCCAATCATGTGCGCCATTGAGAGATACATAAGCGGCACAAGAAAAATCACCGAAATTATAACTCTCTTTTTCATTTCGTTGATTTCAGCTTTGTTGTCCGCTTTCTTTAACTTAAACGGTTCACAGCCGTATCCCGCTTCTTTTACAGCACTGATAATATCAGCAGTGTCGCATTCGTATTCAGCCACCATTGTGCCGGCAAGCAAATTGACGCTGACGTTTTCGCTTATGGGGGCGACCGCCTTTTCAACCCTTGCCGAGCAGGCGGCGCAGCTCATTCCCGTAACTGTGAATTTCTGTTTCATATTATAAAATTATCAGCTCCTTGGTTATTTTAGAAAAGTTTTCTCTTCCTCTGGGGGATATATAAAGCAAATCCTCAATCCTGATTCCGAACTTGTCGGGAATATATATTCCCGGCTCAATCGAGGTAACGTTTCCGACTGTAAAAGTATCATTGCTTTTTGGAGATGCGTTGTATCCCTCGTGAATGTCAAGTCCCACTCCGTGACCAAGGCTGTGCCGGAAATATTTGCCCATGTCCTTTTCCTGCAAAACATCATAAGCCGCCTGATACACGTGAGCACAGCGCACTCCGTCGCCAAGCGCTTTTATTCCTGCTTTTTGAGCCTTTAAAACAAGATTGTATGCGTCTGCCATTTCGTCTGTTGCATGACCTACTGCAACTGTTCTTGTCATGTCAGAGTGGTAGCCGCAGTATGTTGCTCCGAAATCAAACAGAACAAAATCACCGTCCTGAATAAGCCTGTCATCAGGAACCCCATGGGGCATTGAAGTGTGTGTTCCCGTCAGAAGAATAGTGTCAAAGCTAACACCGTGAGAGCCGTTTTTTGCCATAATATAGTCAAAAAGCGCCGCAAGTTCACGTTCGCTTTTTCCCGGCTTAACTTCGTTTAAAAGCTCCTGAAATGACTTTTCCGCAATGTTGTTTGCCTTTTTTATCATTTCGATTTCATCAATATCTTTAACATTTCTCAGTGCCATTACTGAATTATCAAGCCCTGTAAATTCGATTCCCTCAAGGATTTCTCGGTACTTGTTGTAAGCACTGAAAGATATTGTTTCATTTTCAAATAAAATGTTTTTTACATTGTATTGCAAACACAAATCTCTTATTTCATCGGTAAATGATTTGTTTATTTCAATTACTTTAAGTCCGCTTTTTTTTGCTTGGTTTACAGCAGTTTCAGTGTATCTCGAATCCACAAGGTGATAACCTTCTCCCGATGCAGTTATCAATACCGCACCTTCGCTGGGCGAAAAGCCGCAGGCATAATGCATATTACTTTCGTTTAAAAGTAATGCCGCATCGGCATTTTTGTCTTTTACAAGTTTAATTAATTTTTCAAGTCTCATATTCATAAATTCCTATTAAAATTATAGGGATATTATAGCAATATTAATATTATATGTCAATACTTTATTGACAATCTAACGGTGATGTGATAATGTGAAATAGATTAAAATAACGGAGAAATATTATGGAAAAGTACCTTATAAACCCTAACCAAAAAATAAGCACAATCAATAAAGATATTTACGGTCATTTTGCCGAGCATCTTGGTCGTTGTATATATGACGGTATCTTTGTCGGTAAGGAATCTAAAATTCCTAACGTAAACGGAATGAGAAAGGATGTAGTTGCCGCTCTAAAAGAAATGGGAATTCCCGTTCTTCGCTGGCCGGGCGGCTGCTTTGCCGACGAGTATCACTGGAAGGACGGAATCGGTCCGGCAGAAAACAGGAAAAAAATGATAAACACCCATTGGGGCGGAGTAGTTGAGGACAATTCATTCGGCACGCACGAATATTTTGAACTCTGCCGCCAGCTTGGATGTGATACATATATTAACGGGAATGTTGGCTCAGGAACTGTGGCTGAGATGAGTGAATGGGTAGAGTATATGACCTTTGACGGCGTTTCACCAATGGCTCAGCTTCGCAGGGAAAACGGTCAGGATAAACCTTGGAAGGTTAAATATTTCGGCGTCGGAAACGAATCATGGGGCTGCGGCGGAAATATGGACCCGGAGTATTACGGAGATCTATATAAAAGGTATAATACTTATGTCAGAAATTATGACGGCTGTGAGAAAATAAAAAGAGTAGCATGCGGCCCTAACGGTGACGACTATCACTGGACTAAAGAAGTTATGGAAAAGGTAAAGCACAAGGCTGACTGCATTGCTCTGCATTACTACACAGTTGTAGGCGATAATTGGGAAAATAAGGGCTCGGCAACTGAGTTTAACACAAATGAATATTACAGAGCCGTGTGCAAGGCGTACAAAATGGAGGAACTGATAAGAAATCATCTGGCTGTTATGGACGCAGTTAATCCTCAGCGCTGGGTACAGCTTATCATTGACGAATGGGGAACATGGTACGATGTTGAGCCTGGTACAAATCCCGGATTCTTATATCAGCAAAATACAATGCGTGACGCTATGGTTGCTGCATTGACCCTTAATATTTTCAATAAGCATGCTGACAGAGTAATGATGGCTAATATTGCACAGACAGTTAATGTTTTGCAGTCGGTTATTCTTACAGACGCTGAAAAAATGGTGCTTACCCCAACTTATCATGTGTTTAAAATGTATAAGGACCATCAGAACAATACGCTTGTCGGTTCGTATATAACTTCCGATGATATTGAGTGCAAAGATATAAAAAGATCTTGTCCTCAGCTTATTGAATCTGCTTCTATTGATGAAAACGGAACAATTTGCTCCACTGTTGCCAACGTAAGTGCTACAAAATCAGCAAAAATTAAATGTCAAATTGCTGACAGTAAGGTGAAATCCATAACCGCCAGCATTATCAGCGGAGATATTCATGACAAGAATGATTTTGACAACAACAATGTTGTGGCAATTCAGGAATTTAACGATTACAGAAAGCTTTCAGACGGTTTTACCGCAACGATTCCACCGTGCGCCGTAGTTAAGTTTATTATCGAAAGATGATTGAAAACTGCAAAAGGTGCCTGCTTCTTGAAAGCGGAAAAAGCAAGTCCTTTGAATCTGTAAAAGAGTATATTTCCACAATCAGTCCTGAGCTTAAGGTGAGCAGTGAAATATATCAAAACAGGCTTGAGGAATGCAGAAAATGCGATAATCTTATATCCGGTATGTGTTTGAAATGCGGCTGCTATGCAGAGGTACGCGCTGTTTTTAAGGATAAAAAGTGTCCTGATTATGACAACAGGAAATGGTGAGAAAGGGAGAATGAATCTTGGCTGATAATAAACTGAGCAGGGAAGGGCACAGGGCAAGAATTAGGGAAACCTATCTGTCCGGAGGAATGGATAATGCTCCTGACCACAATCTGCTTGAATTGTTTTTGTCGGTAATTATTCCCAGACGGGATGTTAAGAATCTTTCCTATGAGCTTATCAATACATTCGGTTCATTAGAAGGCGTGATAAACGCATCGCCAAGAGAGCTTATGAATGTCAGCGGAATAGGCGAATCCACAGCGGTCGCTCTTACATGTATCAAGAAGATAAACGACAGAATCGTCAAAAATCATAATGCCGATGTTAAGAGAATTATTACTCTTGAAGATGCAAAACGATTCTGCATTAACGAATTAAAAACACAGACAGTTGAAAAAGTTATTCAGGTAAATTTAAAAAATAACGGCTCTATTATTTGCACTTATCTGATTAGTGAGGGAAGTGTGAACAGCACTAACGTAGATGTAGGTAAAATTCTCAAAAATGCGTTAATGGATAATGCGGCTTACGTCTTTATAGCTCACAATCACCCTTCGGGAGAAGCTTTTGCCTCCGGAAGTGATATTGATTTTACTTTTAATCTGCGTAATACTCTGAAAAACGTCAGCATTACCCTGATTGACCATTTTATTGTAGCCGGGGACAGCTGCGAGTGCATTATTCACAACCCGATGTTTGAAAAATAAAAGGAAAAATTTCTCATATTCTGAATTTAAACCGTAATTAATGCGCATAATTACGGTATGAGATTATTTAAAGCTTTTAACAGACTCCAAACGGCGATGCTGCTGCCGTTTTTGATTTGCTCGGTGTTCGTAGCCGTTGCTGAAATAATGCAGCTTATTTGCATATATACAGGATTAGCGGCTGATGCCAAGAATGTACTTAGCGGCTTCAGTGAATCGCTGTATGCTTTGACGGGATATGTTTTTTGTTACTATATAACGCTTAAACTTACCAACGGCAAGCAGGCGTTTAAAGCGTTTTGGAGCGTTATGTGCTTTGCTTTGCTAAGTACTGCGGCGAATTCGTTTGTTGACGGTATACCTCTTTTCATTTTGGGTATTTTTACAGGTCTGCTGTGCTCGTTTTGTTTTAACAGATTTGGCATGATTCTCGCCCTTGCAGTAACAGTCGGCACATGCGTGATTATAGGAATATTGACCGGATTGGTAAGCGACAGCTGGAATAATTTTATAATGGAGCTGTCGGGCTTTATTTCCGATAAGGCATATTTTTCACCAGTGCTTTTCGGCGTTGTAGACAATATTTTCTCGCTACTTAATGTAGATACTTTCAGAGAAATGATTTTTAATAACAGCTACGGCGGTTCAGTGCTGATTGGTGATGAAATCGTGACCGGAGTTAAGGATATGCTCAAAGCAGGATACAGCGGAAAGCTTGTCAGTACGTACTTATCCGGACATTATTTTTTGCTTTTTTCACTTTCTGGAATCAGCGCCGCACTGTTTTTTGACCTTAAAGGAGTTCAGCGTTATGTGCTTCTGGCGACAGCAGTTTGCGCAGTAATCAGCGGAAATCTTACTTTTCTTTTGCTGTTTTTGTTTTTGGAAAGTCCGTATTTGTTTGCGGCGGTGCTTATTCTCTCCGCTGGTGCATATCTTGCCGCTTATGTGATTGACCTTGGCATGGGCTATCTTGCCGACGGCGGAATAACTGAAATGATAATTTATTCCGATAAGCTTGTTTATCTGTTGGCAGGCGGAGTTGTTTTTGTAGCGATAGGATACTTTGTTTATAAATTTGTGTTTGAAAAGCACGGTATTTCTGATTGTTGCAATGTTTATATTCCCACAAGGCTTAACGGCTTTGTCACAGCCCTCGGCGGCATGTCAAATATAATCAGATATAAAGACGGCGGCATCTTTGTAAGGAATCCTAAGCTTGTTGATACCGTTTCCGTCGAATGTGAAATTGATGAGAATTTTATAAAAACCGAAGATGAGCGTTTGGACGAACTCAGGGAGTATTTATAGTGGATGTAAGAAAAGAGCTTTTTGAAAATCAGGATTTAAAATATAAGGAGTTTCAAAGTAAACTTGTGCCTAATATTTCCGAAGAAAAAATTATCGGAGTCCGTATGCCCGTTTTAAGAAAAATGGCAAAAAAAGCAAAGGTTGAAAATGCGGATTTTTCAACAGATTATTATGACGAAATATTATTAAAAGCAATGATAATCGGATTAAAAAAGTGTTCTGTCAGCGAACATTTAGATGATTTAAAAGCATTTGTTCCGCTTATTGATAACTGGGCGGTCTGCGACTGCCTGTGCTCATCTGTAAAATTCGTAAAGAATTGTCAAAGGGAAGTATGGGATTTTCTTCAGCCTTATTCAAAAGGTTCTGAATTTGAGGTCAGATTTTTTGTTGTGATGCTGATGAACTACTTTTTCACAGATGATTATATTGAACGAGCTATTGAGTTAATCAGCGGCATAAGCTCAGAACTATATTATGTCAATATGGCTGTTGCCTGGGCGCTGTCAGTAGCTTTTGTAAAGTACAAAGACTTGACATTCCCGCTGCTTGAGGACAAGGTTCTTCAGCCGTGGGTACATAATAAGACCATTCAAAAGATATGCGAGTCCTACAGAGTGGACAGCGAAACAAAAGCATATTTAAAAACTCTTAAAGTAAAATAGTAAAATAAAAGACGCAGACATTGTCTGCGTCTTTTCATTGTTATGCTTATATTATAAATTTGCTGCCTCTGCTGCAACGCCGAGAAGCGCCGCATCGCTTCCGAGCTTAGAACGTACAATGTTTACGTCCCTGAAATTCTCCATAAGCAGATTATAAATTTTTCTGTCAATCAGGTCGATAACGTAGTCTTCATTCATTATACCGCCGCCCAGAACGATAAGAGGTGGGTTAAAAATATAAATGATGTTAATAAGTCCAATGATCATTTCGTCAATCCACTGGTCAATTACGGAGCGTATCTCAGGCTTGCTGAAATTTTCCTTTTCAAATATTTCAAAAGAATTGAGCTGAGTGGAGTTCCTTTTGTTGACGCTGTCAAGCAGGGCTTTTGTCGAGGCGTAGCACTCATAGCATCCTTCGCCTCCGCAGGTGCACTGCTTTCCTCCTGCGTGAGTTATCATATGACCGAATTCACCGGCAGAACAACCCATGCCCTTGTAAAGCTTGTTGTCAAGATAAAGCGCGCCGCCGATACCGGTTCCGTAAGTGAGGCAGAGAAAATCAGATTTGCCTTTTCCGGCTCCGAATTTCGCTTCGCCCATAGCAAATGCGTTTACGTCGTTTTCAACAAAAGTCGGTATTCCGGTCTTGTTTTCAATGATTTTCTTAACCATCATGCCTGTGTAATACGGAATATTATCTGTTGAATAAACAACGATACCGTTTTCGCTGTCAACCTGACCGGCAGTGGAAATACCGATTCTGTCAATATTGTCATACTGCTCAATAATTGATATGATTTTAAGTACCAGTTCCTGACCGCCTTTTTGTGCCTCGGTAGGTACTGTGTGTTTGTCGGTAAGTATGAATTTTTCGTTGCTGAGAGCGTATTTAATGTTAGTGCCGCCGATGTCAAAAGTGAGAATTCTCATTATGTACCTCCGAAGAAATATATCTGTTAAATTATTATATCAATTTTATTAACGAAATTCAATACTTATTGAAAAAAGCATAATTTTATGGTAAAATTCATTTGAATTATAATTTGTTGAGGTAACGATATGGCTGATGAAATCAAAGAGGAGAGGCTGGACAGCCCTCTTGTAGTACATAAAAAGGATGACGCTTCATACCAGGAAACTGCCGGTGAAATTTCAATGAGCGCTACTCATACCGATGAGGAGAGCGGCGACACACCTACTCTTGAGCGTCACCGTTTCAGAAAAAAGAAGAAAAAGAAGAAAGCGCCGTATATTATTCTTGTGCTTGTGGCAGTTGCAGCAGCAGTCATTTGCGCTCTGATTTATAACGGTGTTATTCCTGTTACGCCTAATGAAACCACTACTACCACAAGAAAATCATATACCACCCAGCAGGAAAATAAGTTTGAGGGTATTATTACAGTCAAGGGTACGTATATTTTCTTTGAAGGGGAAGAGGTTGACGGTATTAAAGGACTTGAGGATGAAGTTAAATACCTTGACGAAGGAACATCTTTTGTTGTTCAAGACGAAAACGCCGAAAGCAATTTCCTTAATTTTGAGGTTCTTGATGTTCTTACAAGATATAACATTAAGTTTGAGGTAAAACATATTGTGTCCTCAGGACTTATTTCCAATAATGAAGCAACTTCTGCGGCTCAGACAGAATCAACTTCCGCCACGCAGGAGACCCAGACATCTGCCGCTAACTGATATGAATGATTTAATTAATTATATTAATCTTGATGAAAATTTAAAACAAAAAGTAATTGACCTTGCCGAAAAAGACAAGGTCAAAATACTGTCATTGGCTAAAAAGTGCATAAGCGGTAATTTTTCATGCCTGAGATTTGCCGATGATATTACCCGCCTTGCGGTAATTCTTGAGTGTGCAGCAAATGCCCGTGAAAAATATCAAAAACTCGGAATCAGCGACTCAATATTTTATGATACGATGGATGATATTCGTATCTGGTGTGAAAATAATAATAACAAAGGTCTTAAAAATTACCGATGGCTTAAAAATCACGTCAGTCTTGAACTGTTTAAAATAGGCAGACTGCAATATCAGTTTTATACCTGCAAAAGCAGATTTTTGAAATATTCGCTTTTGCCGTTTGATTACGGAGAAAAGGTTATATATGTACATATTCCTCAGGGGGAAAAGCTCGTCTACAGCGACTGCGTAAGCTCGATTAAAGAAGCAAAGATATTTTTTGAAAAATATTTTCCCGGCTACAGCTACAGATTTTTCTTTTGCGAAAGCTGGCTTTTGTTTGCTGAAAACTGGCAGTTTATGGAGCCGTCGTCAAATATACTTCAGTTTTCATCGCTGTTTGATATAGTCTATTCATGCTCTGTTGACGCACAGGCAATTGAAAGAATATATAAAAAGCGCCGCATTAACAAAAGCAAGTATCCGGAAGATACATCTTTGCAGAAAAGTGCAAAGGCTTATATGCTAAGCGGCGGAAAGCTCGGTATGGGCATAGGTGTTATTGAAAAAGAGCTTGTCTGATATTAAAGATTGTTATAATACGCCACGGCAAGAGCATCGCAGCGCTCGTTGTACGGATGACCGTTGTGTCCTTTAACCCAGTTAAAAGTTACGCTGTGCTTTTCAAGAAGCGGCAAAAGACATTCCCAAAGGTCAACATTAAGCGCAGGCTTTTTGTCAGCTTTTTTCCAGCCGTGTTTCTGCCAGGAGTAGACCCAGCCATTAGTTACTGCGTCACAAACGTATTTTGAATCAGTAGTAAGCGTAACCTCACAGGGTTCTTTTAATTTCTTCAGTGCTTCAATTACGGCAGTAAGTTCCATTCGGTTGTTTGTGGTCTCTTGGCTTCCGCCTGAGATTTCTTTTTCTGTCCCATTGTATACAAGTATTGCCCCCCAGCCGCCCTTGCCTGGGTTGCCGCTGCAGGCGCCGTCAGTGTAGATTTCAACTTTTTTCATATTTGCTCCGTAATTATTTTTAGAATTAAACATATTTTACCACCTAAATTGGCAATAATCAATATGTGTGATGTTGATTTGAAAGTCATCAGTACATTTTCCGTGTTTTCAGTCTTTACTTGACATTAGTAAGATAATGACATATTATATGATATAAATTATTGTGTACGGAAAAAATATATTTTTTGGAGGTTATTTAATGACAAATGAAAATAGGCAGAACGGTAAGAACGCTTACGGAAAGCGGAATTCCAAAAAGCGTTACCTAACTTACCGCAAAGCCACGAAAAGGAAGTCTTTTCAGCCTAAGAAGAGCAGCGAGTCAGTGCGTATTGCGTTTCTCGGCGGCATGAATGAAATAGGCAAGAATATGACTCTTTATGAATATGAAGACGATATGTTTATCGTCGACTGCGGAACTGCGTTTCCGGATGCAGATCTGCCGGGTGTAGACCTTGTTATTCCTGATTTTACTTATATCGAGAATAATGCAGGCAAGATAAAAGGTCTCATTGTTACACACGGACATGAGGACCATATAGGCGGAATTGCCTATCTTCTCAAGAAAATTAATATTCCTATTTATGCCACAAAGCTTACTATCGGTCTTATTAAAGGCAAACTTGAGGAGCACGGTATATTAAATTCCACAAAGCTCGTTGAAATCAAGCCCAGGGATAATATTACTCTCGGTAATTTCAATATTGAGCTTATACATGTTAATCATTCCATACCCGACGCAGTGGGTCTTGCTATTCGCTGTCCTGCCGGAGTTATTATTCAGACCGGTGACTTTAAGATAGATACCACCCCTGTGGACGGCGATATGATTGATTTGCCGAGATTTGCCGAGTACGGAAAAAAGGGAGTGCTGGCTCTGCTGTCCGACTCCACTAACGCTGAACGTCCCGGCTACACCATGAGTGAAAAATCTGTGGGCGAATCCTTTGAAATGCTGTTTAGAAAAGCAAAGAGCAAAAGAATCGTAGTTGCAACCTTTGCCTCAAATATTCACAGGGTTCAGCAGATTATAAATGTTGCAAAATCACGGGGACGAAAGGTTGCCGTAATCGGCAGAAGCCTTGAAAATCTTGTTAATGTCGGCAGTGAGCTCGGATACCTCAATGTACCTGAAGGCGTGCTCATTGACATTAACCTCATAAAGAATTATCCTGACGACAAGATGGTAATTATTACCACAGGTTCCCAGGGTGAGCCGATGTCAGCGCTTACAAAAATGGCTTTCGGCGAGCACAGAAAAGTCAGCCTTACGCCGAACGATTACGTTATAATTTCTGCTACGCCTATTCCCGGAAACGAGAAGATGGTAAGCAATGTTGTCAACGAGCTTATGAAGCGTGGCGTCGATGTTATTTATGAAAGAATGTATGACGTTCACGTTTCAGGTCACGCCTGTCAGGAAGAGCTTAAGCTGATGATGGGGCTTGTTAAGCCAAAGTATTTTCTGCCCGTACACGGTGAGCAGAAACATCTTCAGCGCCATGCTTCTCTCGGTGTTGCCATGGGTATCGATAAGAAGAATATTTATATAGGAAATATCGGTGACAGAATTGAATTATCTGAGGACGGCATAAAATTCCTCAACAATGTTACAGCCGGGGCAGTTTACGTTGACGGTATCGGCGTTGGCGATGTCGGCAGTATCGTTCTCAATGACAGAAAACACCTGTCTAAGGACGGTATTATAATAGTTGTCGCCACGATAGACAGTTCCAGCGGCAGGGTAGTCAGCGGACCTGATATTGTTTCAAGAGGTTTCGTCTACGTAAAGGAAAATGAAGCTCTGATGAACAGCGCAAGGGATCTTGCATGCAGAGTGATTGACGAGTGCTATGACAGCAAATATCACGACTGGAATTCAGTTAAGACAAAACTCAGAGATGAGATTTCCAGAATGATGTACGACAAAACCAAACGCAGTCCGATGATTTTGCCGATACTGATGGAAATATAGGAGGATAAACCTAATGAAAGTTATTCTTAAACAAGATGTTAAAAGCCTTGGAAAAAAGGGAGATCTTGTATCAGCCTCTGACGGCTATGCAAGAAATTATCTTTTTCCTAAGGGATTAGCGGTAGAAGCAAATGCTACCGCAATGAATGAGTTTAATACTAAGGAAAGCGCTAAGAAATTCCACAAGGCAGAAGAAATAAAAGCGGCACAGCAGACGGCTGAAAAGCTTGAGGGCAAGACTTTTTGCATTAAGGCAAAGGCGGGCGCTAACGGTAAGCTCTTTGGTTCTGTAACCTCGAAAGATGTTAGCTCCCAAATTAAGGAAAGCCTTGGCATTGATGTTGATAAGAGAAAAATCATCATGAGTGATATTAAGACTTTTGGTACCGTTGAGGCTGAAATAAAGGTTTACCAGGGCATAACTGCAAAGATTTTTGTACAGGTTTCAGAAGCGTGAACCGCATTGCTTTAAGCGCTTATAAATTTGAAAGGAAAAGGCATATCACGGCAGAATTTTTTCTGCCGTTGATTTGAGGTCCGTATTATTATGGCTGAAAATAATTTGACAACGGGAGTGCCCTTTAATCTTGAGGCAGAGCAATCTGTTCTCGGCTGCATTCTTATGGACGCTGAGTGCATGGAAGATGCTGTTGCAGAAATAAATGCGGAGTCCTTTTATCTTCCTCAGCACAAAGCGATTTTTTCCGCAATGATGCTGATGTATACAAAATCAAAGGCGATTGACCCTGTTGTATTGGTAGATACCCTTACTAAATCAGGTAAGTATGATGTTTCCGGCGGCAGGGAGTATATTCTTCAGCTTCAGCAGTCTGTTCCCTCTGCCGTAAATATCGGTGAATATATCAAAATCGTTAAGGAGCAGTACTATCTCAGAACGCTCATTAATATTTCAAATGATGTGATTTCAAAGGCGGCATCAGGTGAGGGAGAAGCATCTGCCATTCTCGATTATGCCGAGCAGATGATATACAATCTCAGACAGGGCAAGGAGAAAAACGGACCCACCAAAATAAGTGAAGTAATCGTTAATGACGTTTATAATAAACTTTCCCAGATAACCGGTGAGGATAAGGAAAAGTACAAGGGAATACCATCAGGTTTCGGAATGCTTGATAAGTATTTGACCGGACTTAACAAATCCGACCTAATACTTATAGGCGCCCGTCCTGCCATGGGTAAGACAAGCTTTGCGCTTAACCTTGCACAAAATATTTCTATGAACGCCGGCAAAAAATGCGTTGTATTCAGCCTTGAGATGACAAAGGAACAGCTCGCGGAAAGACTCCTTTCTGCTCAGGCGGGAGTTGAATCTCAAAAGCTGAAAACCGGTGAGCTGACTAACGATGAGTGGGTTAGACTCGGTAATGCTGCCGGTCAGTTTAATGACGTTGAACTGTATCTTGATGATACGTCGGCTATTACTGTGCCTGAAATCAAGTCACGACTCAGACGTATGAAAAACGTTGATGCAGTAATTATCGACTATCTCGGTCTGATTAGCTCTGCTTCAAAAAAGGAAAACCGTGTTCAGGAGGTTTCCGAAATCACAAGGCAGCTTAAGATGATGGCAAAGGACCTTAATATTCCTGTAATTTGCTGTGCTCAGCTTTCAAGAGGTACTGAGGGACACGGCAAAAATCACAAGCCACAGCTTGCCGACCTTCGTGAATCAGGCTCAATTGAGCAGGACGCCGATATCGTTTTGTTCCTTTATCGTGAGGATTATTACAGGAACGATGTGGCTGAAGACAAGCAGGACGAGATTGACGCAAACAAAACGGAACTCATCGTTGCTAAAAACCGTCACGGCGCTACCGGCTCCATAGAAATGACATTTGATAAGGAATTTACACGTTTCAGATCAATTGACAAATCACGTTATGAATAATAAAATCGAATACACGATAGAAAATACAATTAAAAAATATGATATGCTCTCCTGCGGTGACAAAGTTCTTGTGGCTGTATCGGGGGGAGCAGATTCAATGCTCTTGCTTAACTTTTTAATTACAGTGCGTGACAAGTACGGCATCACTCTTGCCGCGGCTCATGTTGAGCACGGCATCAGGGGAGAGGACTCGGTTAAGGACGCAGAATTCGTTGAAGATTTTTGCCGCAGTCACAACGTTGAATTTCATCTTCTGTCAATAAATGCACCCGAAGAGGCTAAAGCTAATAAAATCGGTGTTGAGGAATATTCACGCAAGAGAAGATATGAATTCTTTAATTCAATCGAATGTGATAAAATCGCAACAGCCCACAACCTTACTGATAATGTTGAAACGGCGCTTTTCAGGCTGGCAAGGGGCAGCGGATTAAAGGGAATGTGCGGTATTCCGCCTGTCAGGGATAAAATTATCCGACCTCTTATTGACGTTTCCTCTGCCGAAATACGGGAATACTGTAATAAGCACAATATATCCTACAGAACCGACGCTACAAATTTCGATAATGATTATTCAAGAAATTATATTAGAAATGAAATCATACCTTCCTTTGCAGAAATAAGCGGTGATTTTATTAATAATGCCGCAGCTTTTATCAGTGACGCAAGGGAGGATATGTCCTTTATTGAAAAGTCGGCTGAAAAGGCATATCTCAAATGCTGTGATGATGGCAGACTGAGAAAATCAGATATAAAGGAACTTGACATTTCAGTAGCGAAAAGAGTTTTGCTGAAATATTTTTCAGATTATAATGTCACCCTTGACCGTGTTCATTTAAACAGTATTTTGTGTTTGCTTGACAAGAGCGGCAGGGTACAGATTAAAGGTGATATTTTTGCCGTGGCGGACGGTGAATTTCTCAGATTCGCTGATTTTTCTAAGAAGGACAAAAGTTTCAAATATGCTACGCAAATTTTAAAATTTTCTGAATTTGATAATAAATCTGTTGATTTTTATTGTGACTGTGATAAAATTATCGGAAAAGTGACTGTTCGCAACCGAATTGCCGGTGATACAATTAATCCTGCCGGCAGAGGGTGCTCAAAGTCGCTAAAAAAGCTTTACAATGAAATGAAAATACCGCCGGAATTGCGTGAAAGCGTCAGTGTTGTAGCTGACGAACAGGGCGTAATCGGCGTTATCGGTTATTGTGTCGACGAAAGAGTAAAGACTTGCCGAGACACAAAAAATATATTTTGTCTGTCAAAACTTCCATCGGAGGACTGATTAATGAACAATCTTACAAAAAACTGGAAATCAGTGTTGATCTATCTTGTGATTTTCGCAATGCTTATCGGATCAATACTTTATTTCGCAAACAATCAGACAAAAACAGAGGTTAAATATTCACAAATAGTGTCGATGTTTGAGAATGGTGAAATTGCGGACTTCACTCTGGATCTCTCAAGCGGCAGCCTTGTGTATAAGACCTTTAAGGAACCAAAAGTGGAGCAGGAGTACACTGTTCCCAACGTTTCTCTTTTCCTTGACGATATAACGGACGACGTTGAAAAGTTTAACGCCGATGAAAAGAACAAGAACAACAAAATTGTATACGACTACAAAAAAGGTACGTCAAATACCTGGATAGTGAGCATGCTACCAACGCTTATCATGTTTGTACTTCTCATAGGTCTGTCTATTTTTGCTTTCAGAAAAATGAGCAGCGCTATGAATAACGAAACAAACAGAACTCTCGGCTTTGGCAAAATCAGGGCAAAAAGTCTTGTTGACGATGAAAAGCGTACCACAACATTTAAGGATGTTGCCGGATGTGACGAAGAAAAAGCTGAACTGGAAGAGCTTGTTGAGTTCTTGAAGGAGCCTGACAGATTTACAAAGCTGGGTGCAAGGATTCCCAAGGGCGTACTTCTTGTGGGACCTCCCGGTACAGGTAAAACCCTGCTTGCAAGAGCTGTTGCAGGCGAGGCAGGCGCACCGTTCCTGTCAATTTCAGGTTCTGATTTTGTTGAAATGTACGTTGGCGTCGGCGCATCACGTGTAAGAGACCTCTTTGACCAGGCAAAGAAGAAATCACCTGCAATTGTATTTATTGATGAAATTGACGCTGTAGGCCGTCAGAGAGGCACAGGAATGGGCGGCGGTCACGACGAACGTGAACAAACGCTCAACCAGCTTCTTGTTGAAATGGACGGTTTCGGTGCAAACGAGGGCGTTATAATCATAGCGGCTACCAACAGACCGGACGTTCTTGACCCGGCTCTTCTGAGACCCGGAAGATTTGACCGTCAGGTAACCGTCGGCAGACCTGACACCCAGGGCAGGGAAGACATTCTTAAGGTTCATTCTAAGAATAAGCCCCTTGCTCCCGACGTTGACCTTAAGAGCATTGCTAAGAATACTATCGGTTTCGTGGGTGCTGACCTTGAAAATCTGCTTAATGAAGCTGCACTTCTTGCGGCTCGCAGAAAATATAAAGCAATAACCATGACCGAGATTCAGGAAGCAATGGTTAAAGTCCTTATGGGTACTGAAAAGAAATCACACAAGTACAGCGAAAAGGCTCTTCGCCTTACTGCATTTCATGAGGCGGGTCATGCTGTTGTTTCATATTTCCTTGACAATCATGATCCTGTTGAAGAAATATCTATTATTCCAAGAGGAATGGGCGCAGGCGGTTACACAATGTATCAGCCGCAGGAAGAGAACTACGAATCAAGAAACGATATGCTCGATTCACTTGTTTCACTTCTCGGCGGCAGGGTTGCCGAGGCTCTCACAATGAACGATATTTCCACAGGTGCATCAAACGATATTGAGCGTGCTTCAAATATCGCAAGGGAAATGGTAACTAAATACGGTATGAGTGAGCTCATCGGTCCTATCAATTACGGCGGAGATCATCAGGAGGTATTCATCGGCAGGGATTACGGTCATGTTAAGAATTACTCAGAGGAAACAGCCGCAAAAATCGACGAGGAAGTTTCACGCCTTATCAATGACGCTTATAAGAGAACTGAGTCAATTTTGTCAGAGCATATTGATAAGCTCAAGCTTGTTGCAATCACTCTTATGGAAAGAGAAAAAATCTATAAGGATGATTTCATCAGTCTTATGAAAAAAGGCTATATCAGCTCATCAGATGATAACAACTCATCTAATGATGAAACAAAGCCTGTTGAGGCTGAGAATACTGTAGCTGACAATGCTGAAAACAGTAGCGACAACGCAGACACAGCAGTTAAGGCTGACACTGAGGGCGGAGTTTCAGATATCAATGCAGAGGACGGTACTCAGATTAAGTCAGATGACGGCGAAAATAATAACGATTAGTCAATATTTGATGACGGCAGCACAAATGCTGCCGTCTCTTTTTGTAAATCTTGACTTTTTGCACAAGATATTGTATGATATCACAGAATGTGAGCTTCTGTATGGGAGGAAAAATTTTGGCAAAGAAGAAAGAATACGGCAATGACAGTATTAAATCTTTAAAAGGCGCCGACAGAGTTAGAAAAAGACCTGCGGTTATTTTCGGTTCTGACGGTCTTGACGGCTGCCAGCATGCTATATTTGAAATAATGTCCAATTCAATCGACGAGGCAAGAGAGGGCTACGGCAATAAAATCGTAGTTACTCGCTATCTCGACGGCTCTATTGAGGTTCAGGATTTCGGACGCGGAATTCCTGTTGACTATAATAAAAATGAGCAGAAATATAACTGGGAGCTGCTGTTTTGCGAAATGTATGCCGGCGGTAAATATGACACTGACGGCGAGAACTATGAATTTTCTCTCGGTCTTAACGGACTCGGACTGTGCGCCACTCAGTATGCTTCGGAATACATGGACGCTGAGGTTCATACGGACGGCTATAAATATACTCTCCATTTTGAAAAAGGCGAGAATATCGGCGGATTAAATAAGGAAAAATACGACAAGAAAGATACCGGCACACGTATTAAATGGAAGCCTGATCTTGACGTGTTTACGGATATAAATGTTCCGCTGGAATATTTTCAGGATACTATTAAAAAACAGGCAATAGTTAATGACGGAATCAAATTTATATTAAAAGACCAGGTAAGTGCGGCTAAGTTTGAAACATATGAGTATTGCTATAATAACGGCATCGTTGATTATGTAAAAGAACTTGCAGGTGACACTGCGTTTACTACACCGCAGTACTGGGAGTGTGAGCGCAGGGGTAAGGACAGGGAGGACCTGCCGGAATACAAGCTTAAAATCAAGGCGGCGCTTTGCTTTTCGCTTAAGACACAGCTTAAGGAATATTTCCATAATTCCAGCTACCTTGAGCACGGAGGAGCCCCTGAAAAAGCGTTTAAAAGCGCATTCGTTAACCAGATAAACGCATACCTCAAGGCTAATAACAAGTATGCTAAATCTGACGGACAGATTAATATACAGGACGTTGAGGACTGTATAATTTTTGTTGTGTCATCATTTTCAACCCAGACATCTTACGAAAACCAGACAAAAAAGGCAATCACAAATAAATTTATTCAGGAGGCTATGACGGATTTCTTCCGCAAGCAGCTTGAGGTTTATTTTATTGAAAACAAGATGGACGCTGATAAAATTTCAAATCAGGTCCTCATTAATATGCGTGCCAGAGTTAAGGCGGAAAACACCAGAAAGACCCTTAAAACTTCACTTCAGTCAAAGATGGATATGACAAACCGTATCCAAAAATTCGTTGACTGCCGTTCTAAGGATGTCAACGAGCGTGAAGTTTTCATCGTTGAGGGTGATTCTGCGCTGGGTGCTTGTAAGCAGGCAAGGGACGCTTCTTTTCAGGCTGTTATCCCTGTAAGAGGTAAAATTCTCAACTGCCTTAAATCAGACTACGACAAAATATTTAAAAACGAAATTATTACTGATTTAATAAAAGTTCTCGGCTGCGGCGTGGAAGTCAAAAGCAAGGCTTCAAAGGATCTTTCTATGTTTGATATGGACAACCTCAGATGGTCCAAGGTTCTTATATGTACCGATGCCGATTATGACGGATTTCAGATCAGAACGCTGATTCTCACAATGATTTACAGGCTCATGCCAAAGCTGATTGAAGCCGGTAAGGTCTATATAGCAGAGTCTCCGCTTTATGAGGTTACATGCAAGGACCAGACTTATTTTGCCTACAACGAGCTTGAAATGGACGAAATAAAAAAAGAAATCGGAAATCAAAAATATACCGTTCAGCGTTCAAAGGGACTTGGTGAAAACGAGGCTGAGATGATGGCGCTCACCACTATGAACCCAGCCACAAGGCGACTTATAAAGGTTACGCCTGACGACGCTGAGAAAACCTCACAGATGTTTGACCTGCTGCTGGGCGATAATCTTGAGGGACGTAAGGAATATATTTCCGAATACGGCTATCTGTATCTTGATGCCGTTGACGTAAGCTAAGGAGGGGATTATTTTGGCAAAAAGAAAAAGAGAAGATAAAGTAAATAACGCTAATCCCCTCGCAGAAAATGTGCACATAAAAGGTGCGGGACTTGTTCAGGACGAAGTTATTACAGATACGCTTAAAAATAACTATATGCCGTATGCAATGAGCGTAATTCTTTCCCGTGCTCTTCCTGAAATCGACGGCTTTAAGCCCTCCCACAGAAAACTGCTTTATACCATGTACACAATGGGACTGCTTCAGGGCGGTACAATTAAAAGTGCTAATATCGTCGGCAGGACTATGCAGCTCAACCCTCACGGCGACGCAGCTATTTATGAAACAATGGTGCGTCTGTCCCGCGGCAATGAGAGCCTGCTTTATCCGTATGTTGAATCAAAGGGTAATTTCGGTAAGGCTTACAGCAAGAACATGATGTATGCCGCATCACGTTATACCGAGGCAAAACTGGCGCCGATATGCCACGAGCTTTTTGACGATATTAAATCGGATACCGTTGATTTTGTGGATAACTATGACAACACAATGAAAGAGCCTACTCTGCTTCCCGTAACATTTCCGTCAATTCTGTGTAATGTTACAACAGGTATTGCCGTAAGTATGGCTTCATCCATTGCGTCATTCAATCTTAAGGAAATCTGCGACACAACAGTTGCACTAATGAAAAATCCTGATCATGATGTATCAGATACTTTGGTGGCTCCCGATTTTGTCGGCGGCGGATTTGTTATTTATGACAATGAAGAACTCGATAAAATTTATAACACGGGCAGAGGTTCCGTTAAGGTTCGTGCAAGGTACACCTACGATAAGCAGTATAACTGCATTGATATCACACAGATTCCTCCCACAACCACGTCGGAAGCTGTTATCGACAAAATTATCGAGCTTGTAAAAACAAATAAAATCAAAGAAATAAGCGATATCCGTGATGAAACTGACCTTTCAGGTCTTAAGATTACAATTGACCTCAAGCGCGGCGTTAATCCTGATACGTTTATGACTAAGCTGTATAAAATAACGCCGCTTCAGGATACCTTTAGCTGTAACTTCAATGTTCTTATCAAAGGCAAACCGGTTGTTTTGGGAGTAAAGGGTATTCTCAGCGAGTGGATTGATTTCAGGCTTGAATGTATCAGACGCAGGCTGAATTTCAATCTTGAGAAAAAGAGAAAGCAGCTTCATCTCCTTAAGGGCTTATCAAAAATACTGCTTGATATTGACAAAGCCGTAAAAATCGTCAGAGAAACCGAGAGCGAGGATGAGGTAGTACCAAACCTCATGATTGGCTTCGGAATCGACGAGGTTCAGGCTGAGTATGTGGCGGAGATTAAACTTCGTCATCTCAACAGAGAATATATCTTAAAGCGTATTAAGGATATCGAGCAGCTTGAAACTGATATAAGCGAGCTTGAAAGCACGCTTGCAAGCAAAAATAAGATGAAAAAAATCATCATAAGTGAGCTTGAAAGCGTTGCCAAAAAGTATGACACCGGCAGAAAGAGCGAAGTTATTTACGATATCGGCGACGAAAGCGTTGAAGAAGTCGTTGAGATTCCTGATTATCCTGTTACGCTCTTCCTTTCAGAGCAAGGTTATCTTAAGAAAATAAAGACCGCAAATCTCCGTCTGAGCGGTGAACAGAAGCTTAAGGAAGGCGACAAGATGCTTCCTGAGATTGAATGTTCAAATAAGGACGAGTTGCTGTTCTTTACTAATAACAGGCAGGTTTACAAGACTCATGTTGATGATTTTGCCGACACAAAGGCGTCTGTTTTGGGCGAATATGTGCCGGGTAAACTGGAAATGGCAGAAGGCGAGCAGGTTATATATATGGCTGTGCTCAGCGAGTACAAGGGCTATATGATTTTCGCTTACGAAAACGGAAAGCTTGCTAAAGTGGATATAAGCGCTTATGCCACTAAAACCAATCGCAAAAAGCTAATCAACGCTTATTCAGGCAAAGCAGAACTTGCTCAGGCTATCTATATTCAGGAGGATACAGATATCGTTCTTTGCTCTTCCTCAGGCAGAATGCTGCTGATTAATACGGCGGGAATACTGCCTAAAACGACAAAGGATACCCAAGGTATATCTGCTATGAAGCTTAAGAAAACACATAAAGTAATGTCGCTTCATTTATATAAGCCGGGTGAGTTCGAAAAAGAGTGGCGATTCAGAGCCAAAAACCTGCCGGCGGCAGGCGCAGTACCGGGTGAAAACGACGTTGCGGAACAAATGTCCCTTATTTAATAAAAAAATGCTTGCATTATCATTAAGCTTGTGATATAATGCACTAAGTAATTTATCGAAATCGGAGGAATTATAATGTCCTGGTATCATTACGTATTCGGTGCTATTTTGATTGTGGCATCCATTATTATAACTGTAGTTGTACTTATGCAGGAAGGCCGCTCACAGAATCTTTCCGGTGCTATTGCCGGCGGTGCCGAGACTTTCCTTGGCAAGTCAAAGGGCAGAACTATCGAGGCTAAGCTTGAAAAAATTACAAAATGGCTGATCGTAGTATTTTTCATTATTGTACTTGTAGCATTCCTTGTTTTTCTGTTTATTTGATTTAGGATATTTGAGAATTAACCTTGCGTAATGCAAGGTTATTTTTTTGGATTTAGATATTATGGATTATATTATTTTTGACCTGGAATGGAATAACGCATATAACTATAAAACTAAAAAAGGTATGAACGAGATCATAGAAATCGGAGCGGTTAAACTGAACTCTAAGCTTGAGATCGTTGATACCTTTAAGCAGCTTATTAAACCACGGATTACAAAGAAACTCGGCAGCAGATTTAAGAATCTCACAAATATATCTATGGATGAGATAAAGGAAAACGGCGTTGATTTTGATGATGCGTTTTCTGATTTTTCAAGATGGAGCAGGGGAGAAGATACTGTTTTTTTGAGCTGGTCCACCAGTGATTTATATACGCTTGTGGATAATTTTGTAAAGTTCAGGGGCGTAACATACGTGGATTTTATCACCAAATACGCCGATGTGCAGAAATATTGCATGCAGTTTGTTGACAACGGTTCTGGTAATCAGATAAGCCTAAGCAAATGCGCTGAGCTATTTGAAATTGATTTGTCAGACAAGGCTCTTCACCGTGCACTTGAGGACTGCTACGCCGAAGCCTACTGCTTTAAAAAAGTGTTCAACAAAGAAAAATTTGTCGGCTTTGTTCACAACTGCGATAAGGCTTTCTTTGAACGTCTTGTGTACAAGCCGTATCATCTTTCTCCCGACGACAAAATCTTCAATATATATGACGTTAAGCTGGAATGCCCTAAATGCGGCGGTAATATCAAAGTCCTTAAAAAATATGATTATGTGAATAAAGCATTCCGCTCAGCAGGTCAGTGCACCGAGTGCCGCAAAAAATACTGGATTTTTGTCAGGGCAAAAAAGAATTACGACAATATATCCGTTTCAAAGAGACTTGTTGAAATGAATAAAAAGCGCGCAAAACATATTTAAGCTAAAAAAATATAGTGCATTTAGTATTTGATTACAAATGTTTACAATTTCCCCCTTTATTTATTTTAAGTTTTGTATTATAATAACTTAAATTATTACGGAGGTACGAGTATGGCTTCTAACAAAGATTATGATGATCTGTTGCAGTCATTTATGAATAATTCTGCAAAAGCCTATGATGAGGATAAGATTGCCCATGAAGAAAAGAGCAACAATCTTCCTTCATCATACAGCGTTTCTGCGTCCGGCAAAAATTCCAAGAAAGTCGAGCGCGGCAGAAAAATTGAAGATAAGCTGGCTGCAAAAAATGCATCCAAGCGAAAGAAAAGAAAATCCAAGAACCAAACTCCTGCCCAAAAAAGGCTTTCCGTTATCGGCAGAGTTCTGCTGGGAATGGTAATGATTGTCGGTGTTGTAGGCATTGTATGCTTTTCCGTAATGGCAATATACGGCTACAGCGTTGTTTACGGCGACCCTGTATTTGATTTGGAAGAGGAAGCCTCTTCTCAGAATCAGACCTCTTTTATTTACGGTACTGACGACGGTAAAGAAGTTGAGATAACACGTCTTCACGGTGAGGAAAACCGTATCTGGGTGAATCTTGACGATATGAGCGAATATCTTCCGGAAGCCTTTATTGCAATCGAGGACAAAAGATTTTACAAGCATCACGGCGTTGACTGGATAAGAACCATCGGTGTTTTTGTTAAGCAGAACAACCAGGGCGGCTCAACGATAACGCAGCAGCTTATAAAAAATCTGACTGATGACAACAAGGTTACTTATGTCAGAAAATTTAATGAAATTTTAAGGGCGCTTAATCTTGAACGTCACTACAGCAAAGAGCAGATTATTGAAGCCTATCTAAATACAATTAACCTGTCAAACGGCTGTTACGGTGTCAAAACCGCCGCTGAGGTGTATTTCGGCAAAGATGTAGCTGATTTGAACGCCGCTGAATGTGCATCTCTTGCTGCAATTACAAAAGCGCCGACAAACTATGACCCGCTTATTAATCCCGAAAACAACAGGGAAAGACAGCTCAATATTCTTGAAGCAATGCACAGCGAAGACAGCGAATTCTTAACTGACGAGGAATATGAAGCTGCCGTTAATTATGAAATGGTATTTACCAATAGTAAGAATTATACCGGTTCTCAGGTTACTGAGGATAATTCAAAACAGGACAATGACGAAATAACCAATTACTATGTGGACTTTGTAATAACTCAGGTTCAGGAAGATTTACAGAAAATGGGCTACACCAGCAAGCGTGCCCTTGACCTTGTATACGGCGGCGGTCTTAAAATATACACCGCTATTGATTTTGACGTTCAGGACGCAATGGAAGACGTGTACGAGAATTATAAGAGAATGCCAGATGAAACGGTACAGGGTGCAATGGTAGTTATGAACTATGAGGGCAGAGTCATGGGTATCGTCGGCGGTACCGGAAAGAATACCGGCTCGCTTCTGCTTAACCGTGCGTCTATGTCCACCCGACCACCCGGTTCAACAATAAAACCGCTTTCGGTTTATTCTCCGGCTCTTGAAAAGACACTGGAGGACGACAGCGTTCAGATCTATTGGTCAACACTGCAAAAGGACTCACCGCTTAAGATTGTAGACGGTGAGCCATGGCCCCATAATGAGGGCGGCGGATATTCCTCAAGCAATTTGACGCTTCAGTACGGTCTTTCAAGATCACTGAATACAATTTCCGCCAGAACACTTGACAAAATCGGCGTTGATTACTCATATAATTTCCTTAGCGAAAATTATCATCTGTCAACTCTTGACAGCGTTCGTGACGTGGATTACGGTCCGCTTGCACTTGGTTCCTTGACAAACGGTGCAACGGTGCTTGATATGACGGCTGCATATGCGGCGTTCGGCAACGGCGGCAGCTATTACGAGCCGTACTGCTATTATAAAATTACTGACAGTAATGATAATGTCATTATCAGCAAGGAGCCTGAGGACACCAAGCAGACCGCTATTTCGGAAAGTACCGCTTGGATTATGAACAAGATGCTTCAGACAGTTATGACTGAGGGTACAGGTACAACATATAAGCTTTCCGGCATACAGTGTTTCGGTAAAACCGGTACAACGACTGACGATAAGGACCGCTGGTTTATAGGCGGAACACCTGATTTTGTTGCGGCTGTGTGGTACGGTTATGACACTCCTAAGGAAGTTTATTACTCACTTTCTCCAAACCCGGCGGGTACAATTTGGAATACAGTAATGAGTGAAGTTTATGATACCCTCGAAAATAAGGGCATTGATTATCAAACTGAGTTCCGGGATTTCGATGGAATAGTTCAGAGGTCTTACTGTCCCTCTTGCGGAAAGCTTTGTTCCGGCACAGGTGTATACGGCTGGTATGACGCCGACCATCTGCCCGGATATTGCAGCGGTCACGCTTCAGAAGCTGATTCTGATGAAGATTCAAAGGACAGCGATTCTAAGAAGAAGGATGATTCAGGCAATGATTCTTCCCAGAGCGCTGATACCACAGCGACAACTGATGCGGCAACTTCCGATGAAACAACCGCTGCGGCAGAATAATTGATAATATAAATAAATTTAAAGGGGAAATCGTATTTTGCTGATTTCCCCTTGATTTGAATTTGAGGAGGTAAGGACAGTATTAATGAAAATTATGTCAGTTGATTACGGCGATGCCAGAACAGGCATTGCTATGAGTGATATAAACGAGACCCTTGCCTCATCTTATTGCGTAATTAACGAATCCTATGCTCCAAAGCTTGCAGACAGGATTGCCGAGATAGCTAAAAAGGAAAAGCCCGGTAAGATTATTATAGGACTGCCCAGAAATATGGACGGAACATACGGATTCCGATGCGAAAAATGCAGACAGCTCGGTGACTTGCTCTCAGAACTCTGCGATGCAGAAATTGATTATGAGGACGAGAGGCTTACCACCGTTATTGCACACGATATTTTGTCCTCCAATAATGTCAGAGGCAAGAAACGTAAGAATACCGTAGATGCTGTATCGGCAGTAGTTATTCTTCAGGATTATCTTGACAGGAAAAACAACAGGTAATTTCTCCGATTAAATCACCGTAAAATTAATTGGTGATTTTATTGAGCTTCAGCGTTAAAGGTTGCAGGATAACAGTTGATTTTTCCTTTGTGCTTGTTTTGTCCTTTGCGGCTATGCTTGAGGCGGAAGATTTATTTTATCTGCTTCTTTTTTCCGGAATTCACGAGCTTTCCCATATGACAGCGCTCATTCTTCTCGGCGGAAGACCTCAAAGCCTTAAATTTTCATTCTACGGACTTGCGCTGAAATATGAACAGACACTTTCACGTGTCAGAGAATTTTTTGTGATTTTTGCCGGACCTGCCGCAAATTTGATTCTCTTTGCTTTTTTACATGATGATATTAATTTGATTTTGTTTTGTTTGAATATCCTGCCTATATATCCGCTGGACGGCGGCAGAATAGTTGAGCTGTTTTCATACAGACTTTCACGGAATATAAGTAAAATATTCCTTTTGCTGATAGTTATACTGTCGGCAATTATGATTTTTAAATATAAGAATTTTTCACTGCTTTTAACAGCGGTATATCTTATTGCCTACACCTTTTTGAGGTGAATATTTTAACACGAGGTTGAGATGAAAAAGGAAGTAGAAAAAATATTACAGTATGTGCAGAAGCCGGCACGCTATATCGGCGGCGAGGTTAATTCAGTAATGAAGGAAAAAAGCAAAGTGGATATCAGATATGCATTTTGTTTTCCTGACACATACGAAATCGGAATGAGCCATCTCGGAATGAAAATCCTTTACGGACTTGTCAATGAGCGTGAGGACGCCTGGTGCGAGAGGGTGTTTGCTCCGGACACTGATATGGAGGAACAGCTCAGGAAGAATAACATACCGCTTTTCGCTCTTGAAAGCGGTGACTATGTAAAGGAGTTTGACCTGATAGGCTTTACATTGCAATACGAGCTTTCTTACACCAATGTGCTTAATATGCTTGATCTTTCAGGAATCGAACTTCTCAGCAGTAAAAGAGAATCACTTTTGCCGATAATTGCAGTGGGTGGTCCGTGTTGCTGTAACCCTGAGCCTATTGCCGATTTTGTTGATATTGTATTTCTCGGCGAGGGTGAGGAAAGCACTAATAATGTTATTGACCTGCTTAAGTATTGTAAGCAAAACGGACTTTCCAAGCACGAATTTCTTCTTAAAGCAAAAGAAATTGACGGTATATACGTTCCGTCTCTATATAAAGACGAATATAACGATGACGGCACGCTTAAATCTCTGACACCGCTGGAGGACGCTCCGTCGAAAGTAAAGAAGTCAATAATATCCGACATGAACACGGTGTATTATCCTGACAAATTTGTTGTGCCGTATATAAATATCGTTCACGACAGAGCGGTAGAGGAAATTTTCCGAGGTTGTATAAGAGGATGCAGATTCTGCCAGGCTGGCTTTATTTACAGACCTATACGTGAAAAAAGTGTTGAGACAATTAACAGTCAGTGCAGGGCACTTGTCGATTCAACCGGCTATGATGAAATTTCCCTTTGTTCGCTTTCTACCTCAGACCACAGTGATGTCAATAATATGCTTAATACGCTTATTGACTGGACGGTAGGGGAGAATATCAATCTTTCGCTTCCGAGTTTAAGAGTAGATAACTTTTCCGATGAGCTTGTTGAAAAGCTCAATAAGGTTCGGCGCAGCGGTCTTACCTTTGCGCCTGAAGCAGGCACCCAGCGCCTCAGAGATGTTATTAATAAAAATGTTACTGAGGAAGAGGTTATTGCAACCTGTTCCAAAGCCTTTGAAAACGGATGGACATCTGTAAAACTCTATTTCATGATGGGACTGCCTACTGAAACAATGGAGGATATAAAGGGTATCGCTGACCTTGCTATGAAGGTTATTCATACTTTTTACAACACATCTTCTTCTAAGAAAGGTACAGGCGTTCAGGTCTCCGTTTCGTGCGCTTCTTTTATTCCTAAGCCGTTTACTCCGTTTCAGTGGGAGCCGGAGGACAGCATGGAATCGCTAAAGGAAAAGCAGAAATATCTGCTTGAATCCGTAGGTTCTAAGAAAATAAAGGTATCATACCATGAGACTCCTACGTCTCTCCTTGAGGGAGTCCTTGCCAGAGGCGACAGACGTCTTGGCAAAGTTATTCTCAGGGCTTTTGAACTTGGGTGCAAATTCGATTCATGGGATGACAAGTTTAAATTTGATATGTGGATGCAGGCTTTTGAGGAAAACGGCATAGACCCGTATTTTTATACACGCAGGAAAAGGGAGTTTTCAGAGCTTCTTCCGTGGGATCATATTGATTTCGGCGTGAGCAGAAAATTCCTGGAAAACGAGAATAAAAAGGCTCACAGGAATGAAACAACTCCACATTGCAGAATCCACTGCTCAGGATGCGGAGCAAATAAACTTAACGGAGGTAAGTGCGATGCGAGAGGTTAGACTCCGTTTTTGTAAGCAGGGAAGACTCAAATATATAAGTCATCTTGATATTAACAGGGCGCTGTCAAGGGCTTTCAGGCGAGCTGATATTCCGCTTTGGTTTACTGAGGGTTATAATCCGCACGCTTATATGAGCTTTTCGCTTCCGCTGTCTCTGGGTGTTGAAAGTCTCTGTGAATATGTCGATATCAGGCTTATTGACGAAATTTCAAACGATGAAATAAAGAAACGTATGAATGATGTTTTGCCTGCTGACCTGAGAATTCTTGACGTCTATGATGATTTTAGGGACAGCTCTGAAATTATGTATTCCGATTATGTGTTTAAAATCAGCTTTACTGACTGTGAAAAAGCTGCTGAGAAAATCAAATCCGTGTTTGAACTCAGCGAAATTTTAGCTCAGAAAAAAGGTAAGCAGGGAAGGAAAAAGGTATTAAAGGACGTTGATATAAAGCAATATATTGACAAATATAATATTTCCGTCAGGGACGACCTCGTTGTTATTAACGTAAGGCTTATGGCAGGAAATGAGAAGAATCTTAATCCAACGCTTCTTTTCGATACGCTTATCAGGCATATAGAAACAGATTTTGAGTGGAAGAGTATTTCAAGGCTTTCTCTGCTTGATAAGAATTATAAAGAATTCCGATAAAAATACTTGCATTTTCAAATGCGTTGTGGTATTATATATCAGCATTTAATCCGTTGTATCTCTTGCAACGCGCTGAATGCCCTATGTGTGAGCATTTAAGAAGATGGTCCGCTTTCAGTAATGATATGAACATCTCATAAAAAATCAGGAGGAAAGAAAATGGACGCACTTAAATTAATTGAAAAAGACAGCACTAAAGCAGAGCTTCCAAAGTTTGGTATCGGTGATACCGTAAAAGTATCTGTAAACATTCGCGAGGGTTCACGTGAGAGAATCCAGATGTTTGAGGGTACTGTAATCGCCATCAAAGGCTCAGGTATTTCCAAGACTTTCACCGTTCGCCGTGTATCCTATGGCGTAGGTGTTGAGAGAGTTTTCCCAATGCATTCTCCAAACGTAGTTAAGGTTGAGGTAGTTCGTTCCGGTAAGGTTCGCAGAGCTAAGCTCTACTATCTTCGTGACCGTGTTGGTAAGGCTGCTAAGGTTAAGGAAAACCTTCAGTAATTTTAAAACAGTTAAAAGACCGTTTTTATACGGTCTTTTTTCTTTTTCGTAAATACTTGAAAAATATTTCGAGATTATTTATAATAGAATTAAATATAAAGATTCTGCGGATTTGAGGGATACGCATGAAAAAGAAAGTGTCAGTAATTCTGTCATCTGTATTGATTTTCTCAATGCTGTCTATGGGATTACTATGCTTATCTGACGTTATCAAGCAGTCCGTGGAAAAAAAGCAGATTGACAAATACTGGGCTCAGGTCAGTGAATTTGACGGCGAAATAACCAACCGCCTTACAGTGTGCAGTAGGGAAGAAATTGATTTTCTCAATGCTGTTCAAACCGCTTCCGGTTATGATAATACATATTATTTACAGTTTAAGAATGAAGAAGATACTCTTGCTGCCCAGAAATACTATGAATCCCTTGAAGATGTAGAGTCTGTAAGACGTGACAAGGTAATGCATACTGATGATGTTCAGTTGTCTGCCACAGAATGCTACGCCACAGCCAACAGCAATATTGATGATGCGTTAAAGCTTATTGACGAGTATTTTAGCGACCCGCCTGAAATCAGAGTGGCTGTAATAGATACAGGAGTTGAAAATAACGATTCGTTCGCAGGTCGCATAGTAGGAGGAAGTGACTCTTTGCCCGGCGAAGATTATCACGGCTCATATGTGGCAGGCACATTGCTGTACAACACACCGGATAATGTTAAGGTGTATTCATATAAGGCTGGCTCCGGTACTGATATTTCTACTGCCAGCGCCGCCGCTGCCATTGACAAGGCGGTTAGTGACGGCTGCGATATAATAAATATGAGCTTTGGCGGCGAAGATATTGACTTGACTCTTTATAAATCAATCATTAAAGCCAATCTTAAGGGTGTAATTATGCTTGCTGCCGCCGGTAATGACAGTAAAAATCTTTCTGTTTATAATCAGTACCCGGCTGAATTTTCAGAGGTTTTGGCAATAGGCAGTATGACAGAGTCCAAATCACTTGATACATCCAGCAATTACGGCACAGGCATATTTACCTATGCAACAGGCGCTAATGTAAGAAGTAATTACAGAGGAAAAGATATTTACTGGAAGGGCACTTCGGCTGCCACTCCTGTAGTTGCGGCAGTTGTAGCCAATCTGCTTACGGTTGACGACAGTTTGTCTACATATGAAATTAAAACCTGCATATCCGACACTGCTATGTCACCTAACGAATCCAATACATCCCGTGATATAGTCGATGCTTATGCCGCCATTAAGAATGTAACCGAGCTTGAGCTTCCAACAGCTCAGTTTGACTATACAATTACTGAAAATAACGAAACAGGTTACAGCGAAATTACATTTGACTGCGACGATGATACACAGGTTTACTATTATCTCAGCAGATTAAATTCAGGCTCGGCAGTTGTATATCCGCTTGAAACTGATTACTTTACAAATCATTATAAATATGTCGAAGGTTCGACAGTTACTTTTGACAGGGAATATGTTGTAAATGCAGTTGCTTATTCGCCGGGATGCGAAAAGAGCATTCTTTACCATATTGCGGCTCCGTGCTGTAACGAAAATGATTACAACTATTCTTCGGCGTCAAAGAGCATTAGTTACTGCCAGCTCAGCCAGAGCAGTATTACTGTGCCTGAAAGCATAAATAATATGACGGTAACAAAAATAGGAGCATTTTGTTTTGCCGGCAATGAGAGCGTTGAAACAATTGTTTTGCCTGATACGATAACTGAGATTGGAGAGTATGCCTTTTCAAACTGCCCTAATCTCAAGAAAGTTATAGCTCCCAGGGTCGTAAAATGCGGAAGATATGCATTTCAAAATTGCGGCAAGCTTATGGAAGTTATTATGCCGCAGAATGATAATACTTTTACCGGAATGTTTAAAAATTGCGCTTCATTAATTATTGCTCAGATATCTGATAACGATTTCTTCACCAGCTATTATAACAAGGCATTCTACGGATGTGAAAGAATGATGAATTATTTTGCCTTGGGCTGTGACATTTTGTTCGGGAAAGTAACAAATAGGGGCAATTATGCGTATATTTCTGAACAACAGGACGATTATTATATTAAATCTCCGCAGGAAATACTGTATTTGTGGGACAGTTATTATTTAAATAAGAAAACCTCATCATTAGGACTTATAAGTTTGTTTGATTCATCATCGCTATTTGATGTTAACAATGACGGTATCATCAATGCTAAGGACTATGCTATGCTTAGTTATTCTGCCAAGCGACAGAAATCAATGTATGGCGATGTTAAAAGTTTTTCTGAATAGCCGATTGTTTATATTATATTTTCGGCTGTCAGTATTTTGTTCATAAATTTGAAAGGCGGATTATATGGCTGATTTTCAAAAGCAAACGGTTCAGTGGTTCCCCGGCCATATGGCAAAAACCCGCAGAATTATACGTGACAGCCTAAAATTAGTTGATGGCGTTGTGGAAATTGTAGACGCCAGGATTCCTTATAGCTCCTCCAATCCGGAACTTGGCAGGATGATTAAGGATAAACCCAGGATCATCCTGCTTAATAAGTGTGATCTTGCAGACCCCTCTGCCACAAAAATGTGGATAGATTACTACCGCTCCCACAATAAATTTGCACTTGCTGTGGATTGCCGCTCAGGAAAAGGCTTGAATTTATTCAGTAAAACCGTATCTTCAGCTTTGTCAGAAGTTATAAAAAGAAATGAGCAGAAAGGCATGCAGGGCAAGGCTCTGCGTCTTATGGTTGTAGGAATACCGAATACCGGCAAATCATCGTTTATTAACCGTATGGCAAAGAACTCGAAGGCAAAAGTTGCTGACAAAGCTGGCGTCACACGCCAGCAGCAGTGGTTTGCTGTGGGAAACGGAATTGAGCTTCTTGATACTCCCGGAGTGCTTTGGCCTAAATTTGACGACACAATGGTTGGCGACAAGCTTGCTTTTACAGGAGCTGTTAAAGATACAGTAACGGACATGCAGTCTTTGTCTTGCAGATTGCTGGAAATTCTGTCAGAAACTCATCCCCAGGCGATTCTTCAGCGCTATAAACTTGATAGCATAGACGGCTTGCAGGGCTGGGAGATTTTCGAGCTTATAGGCAGAAAACGCGGCTTTCTTATAAAAGGCGGAGAAATTGATTACGAGCGCACGGCAGTAATGCTTTGCGATGAATTCAGAGGAGGACGCTTGGGAAAAATTACCCTTGAATTACCCCGTATATGAACTGGCTTGAATATGAGAATTTTGCTTTAAGCAAAGGCTATAAAATTATCTGCGGAGTCGATGAGGCAGGCAGGGGACCGCTGGCAGGACCTGTTTATGCCGCCGCTGTAATTTTGCCCGAGGGACATGTTATCGAGGGCGTAAACGATTCCAAAAAAATATCAGAAAAAAAGCGTGATATGCTTTATGATAAAATCATTGACGAATGTGTGTGCTGGAATGTCGGCGTCGCCTCCGTCAGTGAAATTGACGAAATAAATATTTTACAGGCGACATTTCTTGCTATGAGAAGAGCGGTTGACGGTCTTAAAATTAAGCCTGATATTGCCTTGATTGACGGTAATGCACGTCCCGGTCTTGATATTGATGAAATGACTGTTGTTAAAGGCGACGCAAAAAGCGCGTCTATTGCTGCGGCTTCAATTCTTGCCAAGGTGAGCAGGGACAGATATATGCTTGAAATGGCAAAACAGTATCCCCAGTATCAGTTTGAAAAACACAAGGGATACGGCACAAAACTTCATTATGAAATGCTTCGTGAATACGGTATTTCTCCGATTCACAGAAAAACTTTTTTGAAAAAATTTTTGAGCGACACAAAGTAAATGAACAATAAAGGTAAGCTTTGGGAAATTGAAGCGGCGAATTATCTGCGAAAAAAACGATATAAGCTGCTTTATGCCAATTATTATACAAGATTCGGTGAGATTGACCTTATAATGTGCAATAAAAAATACATTTGCTTTGTTGAGGTTAAACAAAGAGATGTTAAATCACCTGCTTTGCCGAGAGAATATGTTGACTCAATCAAGCAGAAAAAAATAATGACTGCGGCTTCTATTTATATTGCTTCAAACAGCACATCTTTACAGCCAAGATTTGACGTTGTAGAAATTTATACCGAAGATAATAAGATAAAATCAATAAAACATCTTGAAAATGCTTTTTAATTATTATAGAATATAATACGATTTTCAGCCGGTTTGAATTTAACCGGCAGACAAGGAGAATAATTATGCTTTATACGTCCACAAGGGATAAATCAATCAGAGTTTCCGCTGCCCAGGCAATCGCCCAGGGAATCAGCAATGAGGGCGGACTTTTTGTGCCGGTGGAGCTTCCGTCTTTCACCGCCGATAAAATTAAATCAATGGTGGGTATGTCCTATATTGACAGGGCTAAAACCGTTCTTCGTGAATTTCTCACTGATTTTACGGAGGAGGAGCTTAATTACTGCGTTGAAGGCGCTTATGCAGCTTCTAAATTTTCATCGGATAAAATCGCTCCGACTGTGAATGTAGCTGGCAATAAAAATGTTCTTGAATTATGGCACGGACCTACCTGCGCATTCAAGGATATGGCACTTCAGCTTCTGCCTTATCTTATGACTGTTTCAGCTAAAAAAACAGCTGACGGCAAAACCATCGTAATACTCGTTGCAACTTCCGGTGATACCGGCAAAGCTGCTCTTGAGGGATTTAAAGACGTAGACAACACCAAGATTCTCGTATTTTATCCTGTGGACGGAGTTTCTCCGATGCAGAAGCTTCAGATGACTACTCAGGAGGGCTGCAATGTTGCCGTATGTGCCATTAACGGTAATTTTGACGATGCTCAGAGCGCCGTTAAATCAATATTTACCAATGAAGAAATCAAAAACGAGCTTGAAAAGAAGAATATGATGTTCTCCTCTGCAAACTCTATTAACTGGGGCAGACTTGTTCCGCAGATAGTTTACTATTTTTCAACCTACTGCGATTTGGCTCAGAGCGGTAAAATTTCTATCGGTGATGAGATTAATGTAGTTGTTCCTACCGGCAATTTCGGAAATATTCTGGCAGGCTACTATGCAAAGAAAATGGGTCTTCCGATAAAAACACTTGTTTGCGCGTCAAATACAAACAACGTGCTGACTGATTTTCTTAAAACAGGCACATATAACAAAAACAGAGATTTCTATACAACCACGTCACCGTCAATGGATATTCTTATTTCCTCAAATCTTGAAAGACTGCTTTATCATATGAGCGGCGAGGATGATGCCATGGTGCGTGATTTAATGAGCCAGCTCTCAGCAAAGGGCGAGTACACTGTTTCAGACCAGCTTATAGCTGAGATTCAGTCAATTTTTGATGCAGGCTATACTGATGAAAACAGCGTTGACGCTACCATTAAAGAGCACTTTGATAAATATAAATATCTTTGTGATACACATACAGCCGTTGCCGTAAAGGTTTATGACGAGTATGTTAAGAATACCCGTGATGATATTCCGACAGTAATTGATTCGACAGCATCGCCTTACAAATTCTGTGCAAGTGTTCTTAACGCAATTACTGATGAGGATATTTCCTCTATGGATGAGTTTGATATGGTTGGGGAGCTTAACCGTGTCAGCGGAGTTGTTATTCCGGCTCCTATTGCATCACTTAAGGATAAAACGGTAAGATTTACCGATGTGTGCGATAAAGAAGATATGAGCCAAATGGTCTTTAAACTTCTCGATTTATAATAAAAAATACGGCTCTTTTATGAGCCGCATTTTTTATATAAAGGGGTCAATGTTATTTGCACTTACTGCTGTCGCAGCATTCAAAAGTTTCACATACTGTGTCAGACATAC
Source organism: Candidatus Eubacterium faecigallinarum (assembly GCA_019115455.1). Lineage (GTDB taxonomy): Bacteria > Bacillota > Clostridia > Oscillospirales > Acutalibacteraceae > Eubacterium_R > Eubacterium_R faecigallinarum. The sequence continues at coordinate 73,078 of DXDN01000006.1, read as the reverse complement.
TTGTTGCGGACCTGTCGCCCACACGGATATGACCGGCATGGCAGTTGTTTGAATCATCGTGATACTTGCAGTTTTTTACTTCGCAGGAAATTCCTTTAATTTCCATTTCCATTTCATTTCACTCCCTTCGCAATTATTATTTACTGCTGGATTCTATTTATACATTTTGATTTTAGGTGAAAATATGTCTCTATTCGCAATTGCTGATACACATCTTTCTTTCGGCACAAACAAGCCTATGGATACCTTTGAGGGCTGGAGCAACTATACTCAGCGGCTTGAAAATAACTGGAACAGGCTTGTTGACAGCGAGGATTATGTTATAATTGCCGGCGATATCAGCTGGGCAATGAATTTTGACGAGCTTAAAGCTGATTTTGCTTTTATTGATTCTCTTAAAGGGAAGAAAATCATATTAAAAGGCAATCATGATTATTGGTGGAACACCGTTAAAAAAATGAATGAATTTTTAGATTTAAATAATTTTAAAAGTATTTCATTTTTGTATAATAACGCCTATGAATTTGACGGCTTTTCCGTTTGCGGGAGTAGGGGATGGCTGCTTGATTCCGATGAACAGCAGGATGAAAAGGTGCTAAGAAGGGAAGTGTTGCGCCTGGAAATGTCCCTTGACAGCGCTAAAAGTGATGAAAAAATCGTCTTTCTTCATTATCCGCCGATTACCACGAATGAAAAATGCGACGATATTCTTAATCTTCTTGTGAAATACGGAATAAAAAAGTGTTATTACGGGCATCTTCATGGTGCGGCGGCAAAGTACGCAGTCGATGACAGCATTAACGGCGTTGACTTTAAGCTTATTTCTGCGGACAGGCTCAATTTTACGCCTTATTTAATTAAGAAATTTTAAAATTGCTTGATATTGCCTATAATATATGGTATAATGCCATTTCGGTGAAGAGAAAATTTGTTAGGAGGTCATAATCATGGCACTTAAATCATCTAATAAAATTGACACAAATACTTACGAGATTGAAGTTACAGTCACTCCGGAAGTTTTTGCTGACGCATGCAAGTCCGCTTATATGAAGCAGAGAAAATCTATCCAGATTCCCGGCTTCCGTAAAGGCAAGGCTACACAGGGTATGATTGAAAAGGTTTACGGCGAGGGCGCGTTCTATGAGGATGCTCTTGAAATAGTATATCCTCAGGCTGTTACAGACGCTATCAGCGAGGCTGGACTCAGAACAGTTGATCAGCCTTATGACCTTGAAGTACCTGTTATGAGCAAGGCTGAAGGCGTTGAAATGAAAATGAAAGTCACAGTATATCCTGAGGTAAAACTCGGCGAGTACAAGGGACTTAAGGCAAAGATGCTTCCTGTTGAGGCTACTGACGAGGATGTTGACAAGGAACTTGAAAATATGCGTGACAGAAACTCCCGTCTTGTAACTGTTGATGACAGAGAGGCTCAGATGGGCGATACTGTTGAGCTTGATTTTGAAGGCTTTGTTGACGGTACTGCTTTTGAGGGCGGCAAGGGCGAAAATTATCCGCTTGAGCTTGGTTCAGGTTCATTTATCCCCGGCTTTGAGGAGCAGGTTGCAGGTCACAAGACTGAGGAAGAGTTTGACGTAAACGTTACTTTCCCTGAGGAATATGCTGCAGAACTTGCCGGCAAGGACGCTGTTTTCAAATGCAAGATTCACGAGATCAAGATGAAGGAAATGCCTGAGCTTGATGACGAGTTTGCTAAGGATGTTTCCGAGTTTGATACTCTTGACGAGCTCAAGGCTGATATTAAAAAGCAGATCTCCGATAAGAAGGAGTCTGAGGCTAAGACTGATTTTGAAAACCAGCTCATGGAGCAGGTTGTTGAGAATATGGAATGTGAAATTCCGGAATGTATGTTTGAGCACAGAACTGACGATATGATTCAGGATTACAGCTACAGACTCAAGATGCAGGGCATTGATCTTGATACATATCTGTCATATCTCGGTCAGGATAAAGATGCTTTCAAAGCTTCATTCAGAACTGGCGCTGAGAATCAGGTAAAGACCTCTATTGCTCTTGAAGCAATAGTTGAGGCTGAAAATATCGAAGCTACTGACGAGGATATCGAGGAAGAAATCAAAAAACTCGCTGAGCAGTATCAGATGGAGGCAGAGCAGATTAAGAATGCAGTGCCTCAGGATCAGATTGCTTCTGATATTAAAACAAGAAAAGCTCTGGATCTTGTTGTTGATTCAGCAGTTAAGGAATAATTTTATAAATATAAACAATAATCTATAAAGGATAGTGGTAAATATGGCTTTAGTACCTTATGTTCTTGAACAGACAAGTGCCGGCGAAAGATCAATGGATATTTATTCACGTCTGCTTAGCGATAGAATTATCGTTCTTTCAGACGAGGTAAATTCCACTACTGCTTCTCTGGTAGTTGCCCAGCTCCTTTTCCTTGAGGGTCAGGATAACGAAAAAGATATAAGCCTTTATATCAACAGTCCCGGCGGCTCCGTAACAGACGGTCTTGCCATTTATGACACAATGCAGTACATTAAGTGCGACGTTTCCACAATCTGCGTTGGTATGGCTGCTTCTATGGGTGCGTTCTTACTTTCCAGCGGTGCTAAGGGTAAGAGAATTGCTCTTCCTAACAGCTCAATTCTTATTCATCAGCCGCTTATCGGCGGAAACGGTCTGACAGGTCAGACAACCGATATTGAGATTGCCGCTAAAAACCTTGTACAGACTAAGGAAAAGCTTAACAGAATTCTTGCTGAGAACTGTTCAAAGACAGTTGAGGAGCTTGCTAAGGATACTGACAGAGATAACTGGATGACACCACAGCAGGCGCTTGAGTACGGCCTTATCGACAAGGTAATTGACAAAAGATAATTTTATAACAGAGGTAATAGTATATGGCACGTGACGATTCTCGCGGTAATGTAGCAAGATGCTCGTTCTGCGGTAAATCAGAAGCGATGGTTCACAAATTAATAGAAGGTCCCGGAGTTTACATTTGTGACGAATGCGTTTCGCTTTGTCACGATCTTATAACAGAGACACAGGCCCCGAACATTCCGCATACAGCCAAAAAGGTCAGCGGCGACTCAGCTTTGCCGAAACCTGAGGAAATTAAAGCGCAGCTTGATGAATATGTAATCGGACAGGACGAGGCAAAAAAAGCGCTTTCTGTTGCGGTTTATAACCATTATAAGCGTATTTACAGCAATGTCGGCACTAATGACGTTGAACTTCAAAAAAGCAATATTATGCTTTTAGGTCCTACGGGTGTCGGAAAGACAATGCTTGCCCAGACTCTGGCAAAAATTCTTAACGTTCCCTTTGCTATTGCAGACGCCACAACGCTTACAGAAGCAGGCTATGTCGGCGAAGATGTTGAGAATATTCTGCTAAGGCTAATTCAGGCGGCTGATTTTGACATTGAGCGTGCTGAGCACGGAATAATTTATGTAGATGAGATTGATAAGATCTCACGCAAGAGCGAAAATCGCTCAATTACCCGTGACGTCAGCGGTGAGGGCGTTCAGCAGGCTCTGCTTAAAATTCTTGAGGGTACTGTTTCAAATGTTCCTCCGGGAGGCGGAAGAAAGCATCCCCAGCAGGAATTTATACAGATTGATACCAGCAATATTTTGTTTATCTGCGGCGGAGCGTTTGACGGTATTGAGAAGATAATAAGCAAGCGTATCGGCGGAAAATCTCTGGGATTCGGCGCAGACATTAATACTTCGGCAGAAGATAATGAAAATCTCCTTAAAAAGGCAACACAGCACGACCTTGTGAAATACGGTCTTATTCCGGAACTTATCGGTCGTGTGCCGGTTATTGCCGTGCTGGAAAATCTTGACAGGGATGCGCTTATTAGAGTCATCAAGGAGCCTAAGAACTCAATTTTAAGACAGTATGTCAAACTGTTTGAAATGGACGGAGTTGTGCTTGAATTTAAGGAAGAGGCACTCCTTGCCGTTGCTGATATTACCCTTGAGCGCAAAACCGGCGCAAGAGGTCTCAGAAGCGTATTTGAGGCAGTTTTAAACGATTTGATGTTTAAGGTTCCGAGTGATTACACTATTGAAAAAATAATAATCACAGAGGACGCTGTAAGAAAAGGTGAAGAGCCGATAATTTTGAGAAATCCGGACAGGAAACCCAAAAATATAACGGCAAACAGCCTAAAAAATGCATAAAATATCTTAAAAGGCAACAAATTTGTTGCCTTTTTTTTAATTATATTATATAATTGTTCTGTTAATTTTACGATTTAATGGTTAGTAGGTTTTAGTATGGACGAAACAAACATAGAAGAAAGGATTTCTGAGCTTCCCATCATACCGCTCAGGGGGCTTGTTGTCTTCCCGGATATGGTGCTCCATTTTGACGTGGGACGTAAAAAAAGCGTTGAAGCGCTCAGAAATTCAATGCAGATAAATCAAAAAGTATTTCTTGTGTGTCAGCGTGACGCATCTGTTGACGATCCTAATATTGACGAGATGTTTACCGTCGGCGTGGTTTGTCATATCAAGCAGATGATAAGGATCCCCAACAGCGACAACCTTAGAGTAGTTGTTGAGGGTATTGAGCGTGCCAAGCTGATTAGCATTACACAGAATAAGCCGTTTTTGTCCGGCTGTATTGAGATTATAGAAAAAACTGAGACAAAATGTGATCACGCTGAAGAAATTGCGTATAAGCGTGCAGTTAAAAAGGAATTTGAAAATTACGCTTCGATGATAACCAAGATAAGCAGTGACGTTATCGCAAAAGTTATTTCTATTGACGACAGCGGCGAGCTTGCCGATTATATCTGCTCAAATACATTTATTGATTATTCTCTTAAGCAGTCGGTGCTTGAGGTAACTGACCCGTATAAAAGACTCGTTCAGCTTTTAGTACTGCTTAAGAAAGAAAACGCCACCCTTGAAATTGAGGCTGAGATTCAGCAGAAAGTTCAGGAAGAAATAGACAAAAATCAGCGTGAATATTACCTCAGGGAGGAAATGAAGGTTATTTCCGATACTCTGGGTGAAAGCGAAAATCCTGTTGAAGAGGCTGACGCCTACAGAGAAAAAATTAATGCCCTTGAATGCTCTGACGAAATCAAGGACAAGCTTTTAAAAGAATGTGACAGGCTGATGAAAATGCCCACAGGTTCTCACGAAGGAACAGTGACAAGAAATTATCTTGATAAATGCCTGGAGATTCCCTTTGGCAAATATACCAAGGACACAATTAATCTTCAAAAAGCAAGAAAAATTCTTGACCGTGACCATTATGGGCTTGAGAAAGTTAAGGACAGAATTGTTGATTCTCTGGCTGTTTATAAGCGCAATCCTGATTTCAACGGTCAGATTATCTGCCTTGCCGGCCCTCCCGGTGTGGGCAAAACTTCTGTGGTAAAATCCCTGGCAAAAAGCATGAACAGAAAATATGTTCGTGTGGCTTTAGGCGGTATCCACGACGAAGCTGAAATACGCGGCCACAGAAGAACATATATCGGCTCCATGCCCGGCAGAATTATTGACGCTGTGATTAAAAGCGGCGTTATGAATCCGATAATACTCCTTGATGAAATAGATAAGGTTGGCAATGATTACAAAGGCGATCCGTCTTCCGCTCTTTTGGAGGCGCTTGATCCCGAACAAAACAGCACTTTCAACGATCATTACATAGATTTTCCTGTTGATTTGAGCAAGGTTTTGTTTATAACGACTGCTAACGATACATCGGCTATCGCAGCTCCTCTTTATGACAGAATGGAGGTCATTGACCTTAATTCCTATACAGCTCTTGAAAAGTTCCATATTGCCAAGGAGCACCTTGTTAAAAAGGAAATGAAAAAGCATAATCTCAGCGGCAGGGAGCTTAAAATTACAGACTCTGCTATCAATGCCATTATTGAGGGATACACACGTGAAGCAGGCGTCAGAAATCTTGAAAAGACAATTGCCTCCGTTTGCAGAAAAGCTGCCGTTGCCCTTGAAAGCGGATCCAAATCACTTAAGGTGACTGATGAAAATATCGAGGATATTTTAGGCAAGAGAAAGTACACGCCTGAAAAAGTAAGCGTTGTCAATCTTGTGGGAACCGTAAACGGTCTTGCATGGACAAGCGTTGGCGGTACAATTCTTCCGATTGAAGTCAGCGCTCTTGACGGAACGGGTAAAATTGAACTTACAGGAAATCTCGGCGACGTTATGAAAGAAAGTGCAAAAACAGCCGTTTCCTACGTAAGGTCAAAGTCTGTTGAATACGGCATTGACTCTGATTTTTATAAAAATAAGGACATACATATTCACGCTCCTGAAGGCGCTGTTCCAAAGGACGGACCATCAGCCGGCCTTGCTATTACCACCGCTCTTGTAAGTGAGCTTACCGGCATTGCAATAAAATCAAACGTTGCTATGACCGGCGAAATAAGCCTTAAAGGCAGAGCAATGGAAATCGGCGGACTTAAGGAAAAATCCATGGCAGCGTATAAAGCAGGCTGCGACACAGTAATCATCCCGAAAGATAACGCAAAGGACCTTAGTGAAATTTCCGACGAGGTCAAAAACGCGGTAACTTTCGTTACGGTATCAACATTCGACGAGGTTTTGCCTGTTGCGCTTGAAAGTTCAATAAATGCTCATGAACATGAAAGTAAGAAGAGCATTATAGTCAAAAACAGCAGAAAAGCAGGTAGCGCTGTAATTACACAGTAGGTGAAAAATGAATTACAATAACGCAGTGTTTGAAAAATCATACGGTCTTTTTTCCCAACTGCCGGAAAGTGATTTGCCTGAAATTGCCTTTGCAGGCAGATCTAACGTAGGCAAGAGTTCGCTCCTTAACAAGCTGTTTAACCGAAAACAGCTTGCGAGGGTAAGCTCAGTGCCGGGCAAGACTGTAACAATTAATTTTTACGGTGTTGACGACGTAAAATTCGTCGATTTGCCGGGATACGGATATGCAAAAATCAGTAAGCAGGAGCTAAAAAGATTTTCTGAGCTTATGGAAGGCTATTTTAATTCAAACAGAAAAATCGCCTTGGTTGTCCAGCTAATTGATATGCGCCATCCCCTTACTGCGGACGATAAGGGAATGATTGAATTTATGAAGGCGCTTGATATTCCGTTTATAATTGTAATGACAAAGGCTGACAAGCTGAAGAAAAAGGCTTACGAAGAACGACTTAAACTTTCAAAACAGGAGCTTGCCTTTGCCGGTAAGGTTCCGGTTGTGCCGTTTTCCGCCGTAACGGGGCAGGGTATCAACGGCATAAAAAATCATATTGAAAATGCAATCTGTGATGCAGGAGGACAATAAAATGAGCAAGACACCATTTGTAACTAAGGAAAAGGTTGAAGAAATTGCAGCTTCATATCCGACTCCGTTTCATCTTTATGACGAAGCAGGTATCAGAAAAAATGCTGAAAATCTCAAAAAAGCATTTTCCTGGAATAAGGGATATAAGGAGTATTTTGCCGTAAAAGCAACTCCAAACCCATTTCTTATGAAGATTTTTATGGAGTATGGATGCGGCTTTGACTGCTCTTCTGCACCTGAGCTTATGCTTTCAAAGACAGTTGGTGCAGTAGGGGATGACATAATGTTTTCCTCCAACGATACGCCGCTTGAGGAGTTCAAGCTTTGCTATGATTTGGGCGGAATCATAAACCTTGACGATATCACCCATATTGAAGCAGTTGAGAAAGCCTGCGGCAAGCTGCCGGAAAAAATGAGCTGCCGATTCAATCCTGGCGGAGTATTTAAGATTACAAACGATATTATGGACAATCCCGGCGACGCTAAATACGGCATGACAAAGGAGCAGATTTTTGAAGCCTTTGAGATTATGAAAAACAAGGGTGTTAAGGAATTCGGAATACACTCATTCCTGTGCTCAAATACCGTTACTAACGAGTATTATCCGATGCTTGCAAAAATTTTGTTTGAGCTTGCTGTAGAGCTTAAAAATAAACTCGACGTTAAAATAACATTTATTAATTTGTCCGGCGGCGTTGGTATTCCTTACAGACCTGATCAGGAGCCGAATGATATTTTTGCAATCGGCGAAGGTGTCAGAAAAGTCTACGAGGAAACATTGACTCCGGCAGGTATGGATAATGTCGCTATTTATACGGAGCTTGGCAGATATATGACAGGCCCTTATGGCGCGCTTATTACAAAAGCAATAAACGAAAAGCATACATATAAGGAGTATATCGGCGTGGACGCCTGTGCCGCTAACCTTATGCGACCGGCGATTTACGGCGCATATCATCACATCACTGTTCTCGGCAAGGAAAATGAGAGTTGTGACAAAAAGTATGACGTAACAGGCTCTCTTTGCGAAAACTGTGATAAATTTGCCATCGACAGAATGCTTCCCGAAATAGAAATGGGAGACTATCTCTTCATTCATGATGCCGGTGCTCATGGCCATTCAATGGGTTATAACTATAACGGTAAGCTCAGAAGCGCCGAGATTCTCCTCGGTCAGGACGGCTCATTCAAGCTTATCAGAAGAGCTGAGACGGCAAAGGATTACTTTGCTACATTTGATTGCTTTGACTTTTTTGAAGATTTAATAAAGTAATTATAAAAATCCCTGAGAAATCGGGGATTTTTGCTTTACTTTCACAATTTAATGTGTTACAATATGATTGCTTTTGGGAGGGATAGTATGAACAGAAAATTACAGGACGACAATCTCGACTTTTTATTTAAGGCAGTTCTTGCGCTGGAAAATACGCAGGAATGCTATGATTTCTTTGAGGATTTGTGCACAATTCAGGAGCTTAAGGCAATAAGCCAGAGGCTTGTTGTAGCGAAAATGCTGTCTGAAAAATGTGTTTATACCGATATTGTTAATGCCACCGGCGCCTCCACTGCTACAATCAGCAGGGTAAACCGTTCTCTCCAGTACGGTTGTGACGGTTACGACAGGATTTTTGAAAGAATCAGAGAACAGGAAAAAAATGAGCAGTTATAATACCCTGGCGGAATTTTACGATCTCTTAACTGATAATGTTGATTATAAGGTCAGAAGTGATTACATTTCTGGCTTTTTTTCTAAATACGGCAAAAGTTCAGGCAAATTGCTTGACCTTGCCTGCGGCACAGGCACTTTAAGCAAGCTTCTGAGTGATAAGGGGTACGAGGTAACCGGCATTGACCTTTCTGATGAAATGCTGTCGCTGGCGGATAATAAATGCGCAGGAAAGGTGAAATTGTTAAAAGGGGACATCAGCAATTTTTCCCTTGACGAGAAATTTGATTTTTGCCTGTGCTCCCTTGACAGCATCAATCATCTTAATGATTATGATGATGTAAAGTCGTGTTTTTCGTCAGTATATCAGTGCCTGAACAGCGGCGGAATTTTTGTTTTTGATGTAAACACACTTTATAAGCATGAATTCATCCTTGGTGACAACACCTTTGCTTTTGATGAAGAGGACTTTTTTCTTTGCTGGGATAATGAATATGAAGGCGGCGGCAGGGTTAGAATACTGCTGGATTTCTTTGTGTTCAACGGTGAAAATTACGACAGATTCAGCGAAGAGTTTTATGAAACGGCATATGATACCGAAGATTTAATTAAGGCATTATCCGACTTTGAAATTATTGGTATATATGACGAACTGAAATATACTGAACCTGCTGACGACAGCCAGCGAATATATTTTGTATGTAAGAGGAAATGATATGGGCAAGATTGTAAGATATATCACAGAAGACGGCAGCGCATTTGTTATTGCTGCCGATACCACCGACGTAGTTGCTAAAGCCGAGCAGATCCACAAAACCTCGGCGGTCAATACTGCCGCTCTCGGCAGACTTATGACTGCGGCTTCAATGATGGGCGATATGCTTAAGGGTAAGGACGATTCTATAACGCTGAGAATAAACGGCGGAGGACCGGCTGGATCAATAATTGCAGTATCTGACAGCGGAGGAAATGTACGCGGCTATGTTCAAAACCCGGTTGTTGAGATTCCGCTTAACAGCGCCGGCAAACTCGACGTAAAGGGAACTGTTGGTACAAACGGTTTTCTTTATGTTCTTAAGGATTTGGGTATGAATGAGCCGTATGTGGGTCAGACAGAGATTGTCAGCGGCGAAATAGCAGAGGATATCACAAATTACTATGCATCTTCCGAGCAGACTCCGTCTGTATGCGCTCTCGGCGTTCTCGTTAATCCTGATTTGACAGTTGCAGCCGCAGGCGGATTTTTAATCCAGCTTCTTCCGGGATGCCCTGATGAGATTATTGACAAAATTGAATATTCAGTCAGTGATATTGAGCCGGTAACTACGATGCTCAGCAAAGATATGACTGCGGATGATATCGCAAAGAGAGCGCTTAAAAATATAAAAATTGACAAGCTTGACGAGAATGAAATCGAATACAGGTGCAACTGCTCACGGGAAAGAGTAGCCGCCGCACTTGTATCAACAGGACGTGAATCTCTTGAAGAAATGGCAGATTCCGGGGAAAATACGACCGTGGAATGTCATTTCTGTGATAAGGTATATACCTTTACACCCGACGATATCAGAAAACTAATATGATTTATTTAAAAAGTTAAAAAAAAAGTATTGACTTTTCAATTCAGTTATTGTATTATATAACACGTCGCAAGACGCGATATGGCACGTGGGAGCATAGCTCAGCTGGGAGAGCATCTGCCTTACAAGCAGAGGGTCACAGGTTCGAGCCCTGTTGTTCCCACCACAAATGGCCCGGTAGTTCAGCTGGTTAGAACGCCAGCCTGTCACGCTGGAGGTCGACGGTTCGAGCCCGTTCCGGGTCGCCATTTGTGCTTCTGTAGCTCAGTCGGTAGAGCAGGGGACTGAAAATCCCCGTGTCGATGGTTCGATTCCGTCCGGAAGCACCATATCTGCGGATGTAGCTCACCCGGTAGAGCGCAACCTTGCCAAGGTTGAGGTAGCGAGTTCGAGCCTCGTCATCCGCTCCACAAGTATAAAGGCTTCATACGAAGCCTTTTGTTATACGGCACCATAGCCAAGTGGTAAGGCAGAGCTCTGCAAAAGCTTTACGCCCCAGTTCAAATCTGGGTGGTGCCTCCAACAAGGACCTGATATTCAGGTCCTTTTTTCTTTATAATAATATACAAATTATTTATATGATGTCTATTGAAAAATATTTTGCAATAAGTTAAAATAAACAATAGATAATTATATCACGTATGGTATGAGGTTTTATTATGTCTGGATACACTTTAAGCGGCAATGAGGCGCTGGGAATTGAATTCGGCTCAACAAGAATTAAAGCTGTTTTAATTGACAAGGACTTTAATCCCTTGGCTACAGGCAGTCACGACTGGGAGAACCGCCTTGAAAACGGCGTTTGGACTTACAGCCTTGATGATGTATGGAGCGGCTTGCAGGATGCTTATTCAAAGCTTAACAAGCAGGTGTATGAGAAATTTGGCTCTAAAATAAATAAACTCGCTTCATTAGGCTTCTCAGCGATGATGCACGGCTATTTGCCGTTTGATGAAGAAGGGAATCAGCTTGCAGAGTTTAGAACGTGGCGAAATACAATGACCTCGGATGCGGCAGGTAGACTGACGCAACTCTTTAATTTCAACATTCCTCAGCGCTGGAGTATTGCTCATCTGTATCAGGCAATTCTTAATAACGAAGCGCACGTGTCGAATATTTCTTATCTTACAACCCTTGCCGGATATGTTCACTGGAAACTGACAGGGCAAAAGGTGCTCGGTATAGGTGAAGCGTCGGGTATGTTTCCCATTGACAGCGACGCTAACGATTACAACTCCGAGATGCTTGATAAATTTTCAACTCTTCCTGAGGTTAGCTGTTACAACTGGGATATACGCAGTATACTTCCCAAAGTTCTGGTTGCTGGAGAGAGCGCAGGAACGCTTACAAAAGAGGGTGCGCTTCTTATTGACCCTGATGGCGATCTTGAACCGGGAGCTCTACTCTGTCCGCCTGAAGGCGACGCCGGAACCGGTATGACCGCTACTAACAGCGTAAGGTTGAATACAGGTAATGTTTCAGCAGGCACATCCATATTTTCTATGGTAGTGCTTGACAGGATGCTTTCAAAGGTGTATGAGGAGATTGATATGGTAACAACTCCTCACGGCAAACCTGTAGCCATGGTGCACTGTAACAACTGCTGCACTGACCTTGATTACTGGGTAAATCTTTTTATAGAATTTTCCAAACTCTCGGGCAATTCACAAACTAAGGCTGAGATTTATGACATGCTCTATAATATCGCACTTGAGGCTGACCCTGACTGCGGCGGAATTGTGTCGTTCAATTATTTCTCAGGCGAGCCTGTAACGAAGTTTAACAGCGGCAGACCATTGCTTACCAGGACGGAAAACGCAGTTTTTAACCTTAAGAATTTTATGCGGGCTCAAATTTATTCAACAATGGCGGCGCTTAAAATCGGCATGGAAATTCTTGATGATGAGAATGTTACCATCAGCAAACTTACAGGTCACGGCGGTCTGTTTAAAACGGAATACGTAGGACAAAAGCTTATGGCAGGCGCTATGAATACTCCTGTGGCGGTTATGGAAACTGCCGGTGAGGGCGGAGCCTGGGGAATCGCTATTTTGGCGGCATATGCTGTTGATAACTCAAACCTTCCCCTTGAGGATTATCTTGATGAAAAGGTCTTCTCGAGATATAAGAGCAGTATAACCGAGCCTGATGAAAAGGACGTTAAGGGTTTTGCTGACTATATGAAGCTTTATAAAAAAGCATTGCCGGTGGAAAGAGCGGCAACTGAAAATATATAAAATAAATAATTATTGTTAGACTTTGTTCTAACGGAAAGATACGGTGATTATATGGCAATCAAAGATTATGAATTTTGGTTTATTGTAGGTACTCAGCACCTTTACGGCGAAGAAATTTTTGCAGATATAAATTCACACGCACAGCAGATGTGTGAGGAATGGAGCAGCAAACTTCCATGCAAAGTTGTTGCCAAGCCCTGCGTAAAAACATCTGCCGAAATTCTTGATATAATGCGCAGTGCAAACACAAATCCTAACTGCGCCGGCGTAATTACCTGGATGCACACATTCTCTCCGTCGAAAATGTGGATAGCAGGACTTAACGAGCTTTCTAAGCCTTATATGCATGTTAATACTCAGTTTAACAGGGATATCCCTTGGAGTGAGATTGATATGGATTTCATGAATCTTAACCAGTCAGCTCACGGCGACAGAGAGCATGGATACATCCACGCACGTATGAGAAAAAGAGTTAAGGTTGCCGCAGGATATTGGAAAGACGAGGAATTCCAAAACAAAATCGGAGTTTGGATGAGAGCGGCTGTCGGTGCAGCTGAGTCACGCAAGCTCAGAGTTCTCAGAATTTCCGATAACATGAGAAATGTTGCCGTAACCGACGGCGATAAGATTGAGGCACAGATTAAACTCGGTTGGCAGGTAGACCATTACGGAGTAGGGGATATAATTAAACTTGTTGATTCTGTTACCGACGCTGAAATTGACGCTCAGATGGCAGAATACGAGAAAAATTATGATATAGATACGGATAATATTGATTCTGTTCGCTATCAGGCAAGAGAGGAAGTTGCTATTAAAAAGTTCCTTGATGAGAACGGCTTTGGCGCTTTCCATACGAATTTTGAGGATCTTCAGCAGCTTAGACAGCTTCTAGGTCTGGCGGCTCAGGACCTTATGCGTCAGGGATACGGCTTTGGTGCCGAGGGTGACTGGAAGGTTGCCGCTATGACCAGAATTATGAAACTTATGGCTGAGGGCATGACCGACGGCGGCACCGCCTTTATGGAGGACTATACATACCATTTTGAACCCGGCAATGAAATGCTTCTTGGTTCACACATGCTTGAGGTTTGCCCCACAGTAGCTGCCGAAAAGCCGAAAATTCAGGTTCATCCGCTGGGCATAGGCGACAGGGAAGACCCTGCAAGGCTTGTTTTCAAAGCTCAGACAGGCAACGCAATAGTTGTTACTCTCGTTGATATGGGCGACAGGCTGAGAATGATTGTAAATGATGTTGAATGCATGGAACAGGTAAACGATATGCCTAAGCTTCCTGTTGCAGGAGTTCTGTGGAAGCCGATGCCTTGTCTTCAAACCTCAGCTGAGGCTTGGATATATGCCGGCGGCGCTCATCATTCAGTGCTTTCTTATTCCCTTACAGCTGAGCATATGAGAGATTTTGCTGAGATAATGGGCATTGAATTCCTTTACATTAACAAGGATACAGAAATTGACTCCTTTAAAAAAGAGCTGTTTTATAACGACGTTGCTTACAAGCTTGGATTATAAGGAGAATAGATATGCTTGAGGAATTAAAGGAAAAAGTATTAAAAGCTAATCTTCAGCTTGTCAGCTACGGGCTTGTTGTACTTACTTGGGGAAATGTGTCCGCCGTTGACAGGGAGAAAAAATTATTTGTAATAAAGCCGTCAGGCGTGCCATATGATACTATGAAAGCTTCGGACATGGTAGTTATGGACTTTGACGGAAATAAGGTTGAGGGCGATCTCAATCCATCCTCAGATACTCCCACGCATCTGGAGCTTTACAGGAATTTTGACAATATCGGCGGAATTGTGCACACCCATTCGTCCTGGGCATGCTCCTGGGCTCAGGCAGGCTGTGATATACCTGCATTCGGCACCACTCACGCTGATTTTGCTAACTGCGCAATTCCATGTGCCAGAGGACTCACCGAAGACGAAGTAAACGGTGAGTACGAGCTTAACACAGGAAAGGTTATAATAGAAGAATTTGCTAAAAGAGGACTTAAACCTGAAGAATGTCCGGCGGTGCTGATTCACAGACACGGACCTTTTACATGGGGAAAGGACCCGTTCAAAGCTGTTGAAAATGCCCTTATTCTTGAAGAAGTTGCCAAGATGGCAAGCCGTACGCTCAGGATTTCCTGCTTTGACAAGAATTCGGATATCGGTATTGAACAATACCTTCTTGATAAACACTACAACAGAAAACACGGCAACAACGCTTATTACGGTCAAAATAATTGAGGAGTGATGAAAGTGTTAAAGAAATTTTCAGTTCTTTTTGCTGCTTTGATGATAGCAGTATGCTCTGTTTTTGCATTCAGCGTATACGCTGATGATACCGACAGTCCTTTGACTGACGCATCCCAGCTTGACGCTGTACTGTCCAAGGTGTCATATACATATGACGGAAATGAAAAAAATCCCGTTGTCACCGTAACTGACGCCGCCGGCAACAAGCTTGATAAAAACAGTGACTTTACTGTTGATTATGACCCGGGAAGAACGGACGTAGGAACGTATTATGTAAGAGTCAATTATATTGGCGACTACACTGGAATAGACACGCTTAGCTTTGTTGTTATTCCTCAGATTCCTGAGCGTTGTTTCCCTGAAATTTCAGAAACTGAGTATCTGTATGACGGTAGCGAAAAGAAGCCGGAGGTGTCAATTACAGACGTGTGCGACAACCTGCTTCAGGAAGGCAGGGATTACACCCTCACATATGACGAAAACCCAACTCAGGCAGGTGTGTACAATGTAGGCATCAATTATATTGGTAACTACAGCGGAAGTGATGAACTTAGCTACAGAATTTTTGACCCTGCCAACGAGGTATGCACTCCTGTGCTTTCAAAAACCTCATACACTTATGACGGCAACGAAAAAAATCCAACTGTTAAAATCACGGATTCTCAGGGTGTTGTACTCAAAAAAGGTACTGACTATACTTTAAGC
Source organism: Candidatus Eubacterium faecigallinarum (assembly GCA_019115455.1). Classification (GTDB taxonomy): domain Bacteria; phylum Bacillota; class Clostridia; order Oscillospirales; family Acutalibacteraceae; genus Eubacterium_R; species Eubacterium_R faecigallinarum. The sequence goes on along the minus strand of DXDN01000006.1, from coordinate 57,336 downwards.
TACGATTCAGGAAGAACAGAAGTTGGCACTTATGATGTAAAAATCACATATATGGGAAATTACGGCGGTACTGACACCGTAAGCTTTGTAATTATTCCTCAGATTCCTGAGAGATGCACTGCAACGCTTTCAAAAACCTCATATACTTATGACGGCAATCAGAAAAATCCAACTGTCACAATTAAAGACGTATGCAAAAATGTACTTGTTAAAGGCAGGGATTACACCCTGACTTATGACGAGGGCAGAACAGAGGTAGGCACCTATAATGTCAGAATTGATTATATAGGCAACTACAGCGGCTCTGATACCCTCAGCTTAAAAATTATTCCTCAGATTCCTGAGAGATGCACCGCAAAACTCTCAAAGACCTCATATACTTATGACGGTAATGAGAAAAATCCCGTAGTTTCCATTGTTGACGTATGCAAGAATGTGCTTGTAAAGGGAAGGGATTATACTGTAACCTATGACCCTGACAGAACGAATGTAGGCACTTATAACGTTAAAGTAACTTATATCGGCAACTACAGCGGCACCAAGAACCTTACTTTTAAGGTTATCAAGCAAATTCCTTCAAGGTGCACACCCGTTCTCTCAAAGACATCATACACTTATGACGGCTATCAGAAGAATCCAACTATGAAGATTACTGACGTTTGCAACAATGTGCTTGTAAACGGTAGGGACTATACTCTCACTTACGCTTCAGGCAGAACAAATCCAGGCGCTTATAATGTTAAGATTACATATAAGGGCAACTACAGCGGAACGGATTCAGAAATGTTTATTATCCGTCCAGGTCAGGTAACAGGACTTAAAGCCACATCTTCAACGGACGATACCGTTACCCTTAAGTGGAATAAGCTCAGCAATGTTTCCGGATATCAGCTTCTTAAATACGATCCTAATTCAGAAAAATATGTTCAGATCGCTCGCCCCGGTGCAAATGCAACCAGCTATACTGTAAGCGGACTTACTGCGTCAACAGCTTATCATTTTGAAATTAGGGCATTCATTCAGCTCAGCGATGGTAAGACAAATTACTACGGCGCCTACAGTAATGACGCTGCAATAGCTACTGCACCTGTAAGAATATCTAATGTGGCTGTTTCAAAGAGCGGCACTTCTATAAATGTTGAATGGGACACAACGAAATCCAGCGGTTATCAAATTTTTTACAGCACCGACAAAAACTTCAGCTCAAGCTACAAGTGTATTACAATCAATAATGCGTATACTTCTTCGTATACAATTAGAAATGTCAGAAGTTCTGCTATATATTACGTAAAAGTCAGAGCGTTCATTAATTATAACGGCACGGCGCATAAGGGTATTTGCAGTTCTGTTCAGTCAACGAACTATTCGAATCTTTACGCAACGTATTCTTCAAATTACGTTAATAACGCTAACCGAACCACGAACCTCCAGCTTGCCGCAAAATCAATTACCGGTACGATTGTACAGCCTGGTCAAACCTTCTCCTTCAATAAGGTAGTCGGTCCGAGAACAGCCGCTAAGGGTTACAAGCCTGCTCCTGTATTTGGCGCCAGTGGAGTTGAAAACGGTATCGGCGGCGGTATTTGCCAGGTATCTTCAACGGTGTTTAACTGTGCTCTTAACGCTAATGTCGGCATTGTTGAAAGGCATCAGCACAGCCAGCGTGTTACTTATGTTCCATTGGGCAGAGATGCGGCGATTTACGGCACAACCCAGGACTTCAAATGGAAGAACACAACAAATTATCCTATTAAGATAGTTATGACAGTAAGCGGCGGCAAAATCACTTGCAGCTTCTATACCAACGCAAATGTAAAGCCTGCCAAAGTTTCACTTAAGGTTACCCAGAGCGGAAATAATTTTACTCTTCAAAGAACCGTAAACGGCAAAGTAAATTACACTTGCAAATCAAAATATTAATTACAGAAGTTTATTAATATTTATTTAATGTAAAAAGCAGACACGTAAGTGTCTGCTTTTTTGCTTGGTGAATAATTTACAGAGATGTATTTTTTATATTTTGCCAATACTGCTGTGATAATTTGATTAAAAAGAAAACAGACTGCCATTGCAACAGTCTGCAATGACAGTCTAAAAACTTTATGTTTAATTTTAATTATCTCTTGATGTCATCCCATTTTACGCCGTCAATATGGAACAGATCATCAAATTTGTAAACATTATGCTCATCCTTGTTGTGACTCGGATACCAAACCTGAGCAAAGAACGGATTTGTCTTAGCTATCTCGTCATAATTCCAAGCCTTCTGAGGAATGTAGCATTCCGGACACCAGTGACCGCCAAGGAGAATAAGGGCTGGGGACGCTTCGAATTCCGCACCGCAGAGTCCGCATTTCCACTTAAGCTTAGTAGCCATGTCACCCTTTGTCATGGTTTCGCTCAGGCACTCGCCGCCGCGGAATTTAGCAGCAGTCTTCATGTCTTCGATGTCAAGCTCTGATTCAGGCTTTGTTTCATCATAGCCGTGGTCAAGTTTGAACTGCTCGGCTGCGCTGTTGTCCTTGTCAAATTTCATGATTTCGAAATCTTCCCACTTTTTCGGAATCTTTTCCCATTCAGCCTTTGAGCCGTAGTAAGCACTCAGACGAACTTCGTTGTTCTTGGCAACCCAGTCAAGAGTACCGAAATCAGGAGTCTCGGCAATCTTCTTCATAAAGGGTTTAGCACAAGCTGCTACAAGATTCTTTGGAAGATATCTTGGTATCTTGAAATAGAATTCAACCTGAGTAGCAAGTCTGTCAAAATAATCCTTGATAGGAAGATTTTCACGGAAATGAAGGAAATCTTCAAGCTTGTCACCGTCGGCATAGAACTGACCGTGGAAATTCTTTGTGATGAACCAGTTTGGCTCGAAGAGTTTTTCAGGACCTGCAAGTCCCAGTGTACCGAGAAGGAGACACTCAAACTCATAGTTAGAAATTCTGTATTCCTTACCGGAACCAATATTGAAGAAGTGATTCCAGAAATCAGAACCGAGGTTGCCCTTCTTGTCTTCAAGAACAAGGTTACACATAAGACGACCTGAGTCCTCAACTGTACACCACTCAAGAACACCGTTGATCGGAACGTGGAACATGATGGGATCCATATTCTTAAGAATGTTTGGATAAAGAATACCGGACTGACGCATTACAACCCAGTTTTTGATGCCGCTTTCAACGAAAGTACGCTCAGCAACTGTTTTTGAAATAGCATAGTGGTCATAAATTGAGATTTTGATAGGATCGCCGCAACGTCCCCAGTGGATAGGATAATTACGTCCGCCGGTCTCAGCAACGGTGCCTACATAGCAAACCTTTACAGCGTCAGGATCAGGCTGAGCAAGAACTGCTTTACAGATGTTCTGTGCAGCGCCTATATTTGTTTTCTGAGTGAGATATGGTTTCCAGTCAGCAGTAGGTGATACCATTCCGCCAACGTGAAGAACATAGTCAGAACCTGTTACGCCCTCAAGAATTGAGTCATAATCCCCAAGATCACCCCAAACAATTTTTACGTTTGGCTTGGACATAAGAGGCTTTAATTTTTCTTCATTCTTAGCGCTTTTTCTGGCAAGCATCTTGATGTTAATATCGCTCGGATGCTTTAACATCTCCTGCACTGCTGCCCAGCCCATATTACCAGTTCCGCCGGTAATAAATACTGTTTTCTTTGACATTAACTTTTTCCTCCTTGTATGTACTGATTTTGTACAATTGCATACAGGTAAATTATAAACTAATTATAAACAAAATGCAACACTATTGACAAAATAATATATAAATTAATTAGATTTTTTACCATACTTTATAATAGCTGTTTAATTAGTAAATTTTTGTTGACAACGCAGGGTCTTTGTTGTATTATTAGTTAGAACTGAATATTGCTTATCAAGAGTGGCTGAGGGACTGGCCCGCTGACGCCACAGCAACCTGCATTTTTGTAAGGTGCTAATACCTGCGTATACCGAGTGATGAGGTTAGATGTGACACATACTTCGGTATGTGTTTTATTTTTACTAAGGAGATACAATTATGTCAAAATATCTATTTACAAGTGAATCCGTTACAAAAGGACATCCGGATAAAATCTGCGACCAGATTTCCGACGCTATACTTGATGAAATGCTCCGTCAGGATCCTATGAGCAGAGTTGCCTGTGAGACTACCTGCACAACAGGCCAGGTGCTTGTTATGGGTGAAATCACGACAAAAGCTATCGTAGATATCCCTGCGCTTGTCCGCAAAACAATCTGCGACATCGGATATGACGATGACATTAAAGGCTTTAACGGCAATACCTGCGCTGTCTTAACGGCACTTGACAAGCAGTCAGCTGATATAGCCCTCGGTGTAGATAAGTCGTATGAGTTAAAGAACGACGATGAAGATGAATATAATCTTAACGGCGCCGGCGACCAGGGTATGATGTTCGGCTATGCCTGCGATGAGACCGATGAACTTATGCCGATGCCCATAAGCCTTGCACACAAACTTGCAGTTAAGCTTACCGAGGTTAGAGAAAACTCAACATTACCGTACCTTTATGCCGACGGCAAAACTCAGGTTACTGTTGAGTACGAAGATGACAAGCCTAAAAGAATTGCAACAGTAGTTGTTTCGAGCCAGCACAGCGCAGATGTAGAACTTTCTCAGCTTCGCAATGATATTATTGAAAAGGTTATCAAGACAACAATTCCGGCAGAACTGCTTGATGATGAAACCCAATATTTTGTAAATCCTACAGGCAGATTTGTAATAGGGGGTCCAAACGGTGACTCGGGTCTGACAGGACGCAAGATTATCGTTGATACATACGGCGGATATGCTCGTCACGGCGGAGGAGCTTTCAGCGGTAAAGACCCGACAAAGGTTGACAGAAGCGCCGCATATGCCGCAAGATGGGTTGCAAAAAATATTGTAGCCGCCGGATTGGCTAAAAAATGTGAAATTCAGCTTGCTTATGCAATCGGCGTAGCAAAGCCGGTGTCTGTTTTGGTTGATACTTTCGGCACCGGAATTATTTCCGATGAGAAGATAAGCGAAATTGTCAATAAAGTATTTGACCTCAGACCGTCTGCAATAATTGAAAGGCTTGACCTCAGAAAGCCGATTTATTGCAAACTTGCCGCATACGGTCATATGGGTAGGGAAGACCTGGGCGTTTCCTGGGAAAAGACTGACATGGTCGATGAGATAAAAAAATATCTTTAATCAAAATAACATAGTAAAAAAGGACTTGTTCAATCGAACAAGTCCTTTTGTTTTTATTTATTATAATTTTTTATCTTTGTCGAGAGATTTGTCAACGGCATTAAACACAGCTTTTTCAAAACCGTCGGACTGAAGCGAAACTACACCCTCAATTGTAGTACCGCCGGGGGAGCACACGCTGTCTATCAGTGACCACGGATGCTCGTCACTTTCAAGAATCATCTTTGCACTGCCGTACACTGTCTGAGCGGCAATTTTAAGTGCGTCAGCTTTTTTCATACCGTTTTTAACTCCGGCTCTGGCAAGTGCGTCAATGAACATATAGGCATATGCAGGAGCGCATCCGCCAAGAACCCCGAACAGCGGAAAAGCACTTTCATCAAGGCACATAACCTTACCGATTCCGTCCAGTAATTCTTCAACGCTTTGCTTGTCAGCATCAGTTACGTTGCTGTTGAAGCAGTAGGCGCATATCGCTTCGCCGACTTTAGCATTTATGTTTGGCATAACTCTGATTATTCTGGTGTTATTCTCAAGCGGCTGTGACAGAAATTCAATTGTTTTGCCGGCAGCTATTGATACAACTAAAGGCTTATTTTCTGCAACGGCAGAGCTGATTTTTTTCAGCACGTCCGACAAAACATTCGGCTTGACTGCAAGAAAAACAATGTCGGCTTTTTTTGCCACCATTTCCTCGCTTGACGCAATTTCTGCGCCGCACATCTTGCTTATGTTTTCAGCGGCAGCGGCGTAAATATCATAAGCTACAATATCGCTTCCGTTAACTTTGCCTTTGGCGGTGATTCCTTTAATAATGGCGCTTGCCATATTTCCGCATCCGATAAATCCGATTTTCATAATAATCATCCCTTACTGATATGATAATTTATTTTAACACCAAGGCGTATAAAAATCAATTATTTTATCAGCAGGGAATTAACAAACAGAATTATTTATTTAAAAGATTTCGGATTATATTTTAGGATTTGTTTTTGCTGTACTTACGCTTTGTGGCAAGTCCGCCTCTGATGTGACGCTGAGCTTTGTTTTCCTCAAGAACTTCCTTAACCTCGCTGCAAAGCAGGGGATTGATTACAGAAAGCCGCTTAGTAACGTCGTTATGTACTGTGGATTTGCTTATTCCGAAAACTACCGCCGCCTGGCGAACTGTTGCTCTTGTTTCAACAATATAGTGTCCGAGATCAATGCATCTTTTTTCTACATTACCAATCAAGTGTTTTCACCTTCCTCAGTAATGTATATGAGCTAATATAAAAAATATTACCCCGTGTTTTATCCACGGGGTAATGATTAACTCAATTTATTCAGTTTCTTCAGCGGCAGTGGTTTCTTCTTTAAATTCGCCTAAAATATCCATCAAAGATTTCTGATTTATCTCATCAACTCTGTCGTACTTGCTCACTTCGTTCTCTTCAGGCTCTTCGCCGTCCTCTTCAAGAACAGTCAGAGTAAGTACCTTTTCAGTGACTTTGTATTTATAAACAATTTCCTTGCTGGTATTTGGATTTTTTAAATAAAGCTTGTTTCCGTCAACTTCATAGTCGCCTGAAAAATTAACTGTTGAAATATAAGAGTCATATGTGCCGTCGTCATAGAAAACATATGCAGTAATACCGGGGTTTTCCTGGCTCTGCCATTTTCCGACAATCTGTTCTTCACCGGGGGTGAATATACTCTTGGCGGCTTCAGACGGGTTTTGCTGAGTAGCAACGCAGTATGCTGTACACGCAATAAGAATTGCCGCAATAATTCCCGCCACTGTTGAAATAATTATTTTCTGTACTTTTGAAAGACTTTTAACGGCCATTATTAATTAAGCCTCCTTTAATCCTTTCTTAATAAGCAGGTTTTTAATTCTTTCTGAAGAGTCAAGCAGTGATGATACTGACATATCATGATTGAGCGTATCGATAAAGTAAGCAGTGTACTTGGAAAGCTCAACGCTTCTGTACCAATCTCTGCTGAGAAGCTCGGGTGTCTGATAAACGCCGTTTGTGGTGAACACCTTATCAAATACACCATTATTATATGCGTCATCAAATACGTCAAGACCATTACAGAACAGTCCGAATGTTGTGCAGACAAAAATTCTCTTAGCTCCGAGATTTTTAAGTTTGCTGGCAACCTCAAGCATTGATTCACCTGAAGAAATCATATCGTCAACGATAATGATATCCTTGCCCTGTACTGAATCACCAAGGTACTGATGCTCAACAATCGGGTTTCTGCCGTTTACAATTCTTGTATAATCTCTTCTCTTATAGAACATTCCGAGATTAACACCCAGCTGTGTAGCAAAGTAAATACATCTTTGCATAGCGCCTTCGTCAGGGGAGATTATCATAAGATGATCGGGGTCTATTGAAAGGTCGTCAACGTTATTAACCAGCGCTTTTATCATCTGGTAAGTGGGCATAACGTTTTCAAATGATTTATCTGCGATTGAATTCTGAACTCTCTGGTCGTGAGCGTCGAAAGTAATAATGTTTTCAACTCCAAGACCGACAAGCTCCTGCAAAGCCATGGCACAGTCAAGAGATTCTCTTGAGCTTCTCTTATGCTGTCTGCCTTCATAAAGCATCGGCATAATAACGGAAACTCTCTTGGGCTTTGATGAAAGTGCATGAATAACTCTCTTAAGGTCAGCAAAATGTTCGTCAGGGGACATATTAACTGTTTTGCCGTACATTTTATAAGTACAGCTGTAATTGAATACATCAGCCACTATGTAAATGTCATATCCGCGCACAGAGTCCTCTATAACGCCCTTGCCTTCGCCGCTGCCAAAACGGGGGATGCTGACATTTATTTTATATGAATCACGCTGATATCCGAAGAACGCCACATTATTTTGATGTTCTGTTGCCTGTGTTTTTCTCCATTTAACAAGATATTTATCAATCTTGTCAGTAAGTTCCTCGCAACCGGGCATGCCGATGATACCAAGAGGTCCTACCGGAATAGTATTAATGTTTTCAGCTGTTTGTCTTGCCATAGTTTTTTGAAACTCCTCTCAAAATTTACACGCTTATTCTACAACAAAAGATTTGCAATGTAAATAACTAAATTGTAGAAATTTGCAGAATTTTGCTTAAAAACAGCCTGACTCATTTTTGTTGCGTCAGCTGCTTTTTACGTTTCTTTCGTACTATAACATATCCGCAAATTCCTGCAACAGTTGCCGCAGAAATAACAATGCCTAATTTAAGTCCCTGAGGTGAATATACAAACTCTACTGTATGCTCACCTGGTTTTACGGAAACGCCTGTCATAGCGCCACCGATTTTAAAGGTTTCTGTTTCCTGTCCGTCTACAAGGACTTTCCATCCCTGATCATACGGAATTGAAGTGTAAAGCACGCTGTTTTCTTCAACACTGACTGTGCCGCTAAAGCCGGTGTCGCTGTGCTCTGTGACGTCTATGGCTGATGAAAGGAGTTTGTCATAACCAAGCTTAAAAACATCTTCATCAACAGTGTAGGCATAGATTTCAGCATAAGTGTCGGTTGTTTCCGTTGCAGAGCAGTCAATTCTTACGCTGATTTCTTCGCCTTTTTCGCAGTAGCCGAGATCTAAGATATACGGCTCAGTTATGGACTGTGTATAGCCGTTCATATTAGTACTGTTTATTTCAATGCTCTCAATGTCAGGCGAGGTTACATAAATATACGCGTTCCCTGATTCTTGAGGCGTCATTACAAATTCCACAACGCCGTAAGAACTTTCAGCGTCGCTTTTTGAGAACCAGAACGTTCCGTTAGACACAATCTCTTCGCCGGACATACCGTCAAACTGTGTTGAGAGATAATCCATCTCTTTAAACACTCCGCTGTATCCTGTGGCTTTGGAGAAGAAATCCTCCTGAACTGCAAAGGGATTGCCTTCTTCAGTCGTCCATTCATTTACATTTTCATTAACCGCATACGCAATTGGCAAGTAATATTTATTTTCATAAACCTCAGTCTCGCCGTTGTCAGTAGTAAAAATCTCGCTGTAGAAACTCTCAGACGGAGCGAGAGTGACGTCGGATTTAATAAGATATTTAATATTAAACATCATATTATAAACAGGAGTTTGAGTGTTATATGTGTAGCTGTTGATTCTGTTGCCAAACATACCAAGGCTGTATTGGAGCTGGGAGTAATCCTCATATGCCATTGAGGAGAACACGGACATGCCGTCATATCCGTAGTAGCTGGGGTCCATTCTTGTTTCAAGATAGGTGAGCTCTTCTCTGTAAAAACCGTCATCCGATTCCTCGATTGCTTCAATTGCCTGAGTATACGCATCATAGTTATCGGTGTAGTCGCTGTTTTTTTGAGTAATTAGGATAGCTCCCGTATCAGCCACAAGCACCTCGCTGAACACAAGCACCAGCGCCGTTGCGCTGATAAGCGTTTTTTCAAGTTTTCCTTTTCTGAACAGGAAGAGGAAACCGGTCCAAATGATAATAAATGCAATGCTTATATATATCGTTGTTTCGGACATTTTGGTGGTGGACATTTTCTGCGCAATTATAATGAAAAACAGCCACGCCATACCGGCAAATCCGATATCTTTAATATCAATTGATTTGAATTTAAGCAGGCACTTGTATCCGCACACAAGTATCAGGAATGAATACATATAAGAGAACCTGAAAGGCAGGTCATTGGGGAAATGGAATGCGTGCCAAATAAAATTCATCCAGTTGTTGTCAAAGCTGAAAAGGAAAAAGAGCATCATCAGTATATACGCGGTTTTTTCCTTGAATCGGATATCCTTGTTTACCACAAAAAGAGGCAGGAGAATGACAGCCAGCATACCGGAATAAACGTTTGGCAATACGTCTTCGCCGCTGCTTCTTATTGTGGTTTCAAGTCCTGCAAGGTGCGAGGTAATAAAGTCAAATATATTAAAATAAGAAGAGAATACCGCCGGGAATTCATCTGAAGTTGCAGAACTTGAACGCAGAATCATATATACCGGAAGAAGAACACAGGCGCAAAGAGCTGCGCTGGTGAAGCTCGACGCGGCAAATATTACTCCTCTGTTAATGAACTTGTTGTTCATTATTGCTTTAAGGGAATATTTTTCTTTTTTTCTGAAAACAAGCGTGTTGTCGATTTTGCCGCTTCCGGAATAGGAGATAACGAAATATGCCAGAAAATATATTACTGCAAAAATACAGCTCATAAATCCCATGTAGTAGCTTGAAAGGAAAAGCAGAGCCATGGAAAAGATATACGTCCAGCCCTTTTCGCCGTTGATAATTTTTTCTATACCAAGGACAATGATGGGCAGAAGTATCATTCCGTCAAGCCACATAATGTTCCAGTAATATGCAAGAAAATAAGCGCAAAAGGCATAGAAAACTCCAAATACTGCAATTAACGGAGTATGCTTTTTAAAGGATTTTTTAAGATAAAACGAAAACGTAGCCGCACTTAATATGCATTTGACTGAAACAATAAATGTAATTGCGTTTGATATATCCTTCTTGTCAAACAGAAAAATAAGCGCTGAAAGGGGACTTGAAAGATAATTAAAATAGTTGCCGAGAAAACTGCTGCCGCCTCCCGAATTCCATGAATAAAGAAAACTCGAGTGATTTACAACTCTGTCATAAAGCTCTGCAAACAGCGGTCCGTACTGGTGATACAAGTCCATTCTCATTACGGTGTAATCACCAAAGGGGAAAACTGTATAAACAATATAAATCATCGCAATACATACAGCCGCTATGCCTGCGCTGAGAAATACATATCGGTCAGTAAAAAATGTAATATAAATTTTTGAAAATCTGACGCTTTGCGCCTCATAAGCGCAGTCAAAGAGTAAAAGCCTGTCAAAAAAGTAGTTGAAGAAGAACGATACTGATATTGCGGCAAGCCACACAAAAGCCTCTGACATCGACATAAGCTCGCCGAAAGCGACATGCGAAAGCTTGTAAAAGCCGAAATTTACCGCACCTCTGAATAAAAACATCAGTATTTGCTTAATATTTGAGGACAGCACCTTTTTGCGAAAGACAAATCTTTTTTCCAGCAGAAATGAAACAACCTCCGCAATAACAAATGCGACTATAACCGAAGCTGTTACCGGCACGCCGAAAAACACTTTTAAAAGCTGCTTAACAGCTATAAGTAAAAAAACGGAGAACAATGCCGTAAGCGCGTAGCTTACAGTCTCTCCGTTTAAAATTTTATTAGTTTTTATACTTTTTCTGATCTCAGAAGAAAACATATTTTCACCAAATCATTATATATTTATTTTATTGCAAGAACATAATAACACATCATCTTAAATTCTTCAATAAAATATTTTTGAATAAACTGTTACTTGTTCGCATAGATTTTATCGAGGTGATTAGTTGGACAATATTTCTTATTTTATAAGCTTGTTTCCCGAAAGCCTTGCCGGAATATTCAGAAACTTTTCTTCGGATATACTTTCTGCGATAACGGAAATAAGGCTCAGGCGGGGTAAAGCAATTATAGTCTACATAAAAAAGACGCCGTATTTTATTACTTTCAGCGGTACGCTTGCCTCTAATTGTTCAGATAAATCCCTTACTGTCGGTGACGAAGAATTTGATTTTATTACAGACAGGCTGTGCAACAGGTCGTTTCACACTAATATGCACACCATGGTCGACGGCTATATAACTGCCAAAAACGGTTCAAGAGTCGGTATTGCGTCATCGGCAGTTTACAAGGACGGCAAAATCTCATCGGTTAGGAATATCGACTCAATCAACATCAGAATTGCAGGAGAGCACCGGGGATGCTCACGCGTGATATTAAATGAACTATATACAGATAATACTCCGAGTATCATTGTGGCAGGTTCTGTTTTATCAGGTAAAACAACATTTCTCAGGGATTTTTCAAGGCAGCTGTCAAGCGGTTTTTCAGGAAAGTACAGAAAGATTGCGATTGTTGATGAAAGGTGCGAGATTGCAGGAGGCTTTGACGTGGGTGTCAATACCGATGTGCTCAGCGGATTTGAAAAATCCAGGGGAATAGAAATTGCCACACGAACTCTTTCGCCGGATATCATTGTCTGCGACGAGATAGGAAACATTGATGAGCTTGAAGCTATACGAAGCGGATTTTCAACAGGCGTAAGCTTTGCGGTTTCGGTTCATTTTAACTATTACGACAATGCCCCGGCTAACAGTATACTTTCAGGACTGATTGAAACCGGTCAATTTGACTACATAGTTCTACTTAAATCATTTACAGATAAATTTGAAATTATTGATTTGAGGTCTGAGAAATTTGAAAGCAGCAGGAATGGTAATGATAATTCTTTTTTCGTCTTCCCTTGGAGTGATGGTAGCGGCGTTTAAACGACGGCAGATAAGCTATATCGACAGCCTTATTTATATAGGGGAGAAAATACTCATGATGCTAAGCAGTACTTCTCCTGAAACAGAAGCCATAATGGCGGACCTTAAAGCAGATCCTCGTCTTAAACATTTTGACTTCACGCTCAAAAATGAAAATTCACCGCTTCCGCCGGAGGAAAACGACCGCTCAAGGCTGCTGTTTAATACTGTTGGCAAATATGACGTTGACTGTCAGATAAGTTACATTAACCAGTATCTGGGATATTTTAAAATGCTTAGAAAGCAATATCAGGATTACTATAACAAACATCATAAACTGTATATCGTCTTTGGGCTTTTTTCAGGTGTTCTTGTTTCGGTTTTGCTGATATAGGAGGATAAATGGAAGTTGATTTTATTTTTAAAATTGCGGCAATAGGAATAATTGTCGCCGTGCTGAATACCGTGCTTATCAGAAGCGGCAGGGAAGAGCAGGCAATGCTGACTACGCTTGCAGGGGTTATCGTTGTACTTATGATTCTCGTGCCGGAAATAAGCGACCTCTTTTCCACCGTTAAATCTCTGTTTGACCTATGATAAAGATAGCGGGGTTTGTATTAATCTCTCTTTTGCTGATACTTTTTCTTAAAGAAACAAAAAGAGAGTTTTCGATTATTTTAGCGGCGGCATGCGGAATTATACTGTTTGTTACGGTTGCAGACGACCTTTATGACATTGCGACAAAAATATATGACTTGTCGACCCAAGCGGATAATATAAATACATATATATCACTTATGATGAGAATTCTCGGCATTTCACTGATTGCCCAGTTTGTGGCTGACCTCTGCCGTGATTCAGGCGAAAACGCGCTTGCATCTCAGACGGAAACAGCCTCTAAGGTACTTATTCTCATAATGACTCTGCCGCTTTTTGAAACAGTCATAAATATTGTTACGGGATTGTTGAAATGAAAAGATTGTTAATAGTTTTAATTTTGCTGCTTATGGTTCCTTTTAACTGCTCGGCGGCTGAAGACGTGAATCAAGATGAATATAACGAGTATCTCAATTCGTTCGACCTCAGCTCCTTTGAGCTTTTGGACGACGACACCCAGGACTTTCTTGACTCGCTGGGGATACTTGATTTTGACTATGAAAACCTGACGGATATTTCCTTAGAGAGCGTCTTGGAACATATTTATTCTGTGATTACCAACAGTGCCGACGGACCTGTAAAATCGGGAATCATCGTCATTGTTTTTGTTCTACTCTCATCTTTTTTCAGGTCATTTAATACTCAAATAAACAAAAGCGAAATATCGTCGGTATTTTCTACGCTTTCAACTCTCATTGTTTCAGTATTTCTTGTATATTCGCTTACAGACTGCTTTGCGCTTTGCTGTTCGACCATTGAGCTGTGCGCGAATTTTTCTTTCGCGTTCTTTCCTGCATTTTGCATAATTGTGGCGACCTCAGGCTCAGCGATGACATCTTTTTCAGTCAACACTACGCTTCTTGTACTTGCCCAGGCGATGAATTACATATCAGAACTTGTTTTCATTCCTATAACCAACTGCTTTTTAGCACTTGGCATCTGTTCAGGATTGCGCCAGGAGCTGAATCTGAATTCTACTATAAGGATGCTCAAACGAGTTATAACCACCGCAATTTCAACGCTTTCGGCAATATTTGTTTCAATATTATCAGTAAAAACGGCAGTAGCATCAAGAGCGGACGCGCTAGGACTCAGGTCAGTAAGATTTGCGATTAATTCAGTGGTTCCCGTAATCGGAAGTTCTATCAGCGAGGGACTGCTTTCAATACAAAGCTATTCAAGCCTGATAAAAACAAGCGTCGGCGTGGTGGGCATAATTGCAGTTGTTTCGGTGTTTCTGCCGGCACTTATAGAAGTAAACTTGTGGCGGCTTGTATTGTCAGGCGCTTCAATGTGCGGCGATCTTTTCGGAGACACAGGATGTGTGCGTGCAATAGAGACCTTTCGTGACGCATTGTTAATAGTTGACGTTCTTTTGATTCTAACAATGGTTACCACAATTATTTCAATAGGAATACTTGTTGCGGCAAAGTCGGGAGTTTAAATGGATTTTTTAAAAGAATGGACTTATACGATTTGTATAACGCTGATTATTTCAGTTATATTTTCCATATTAACGCCTAAAGGCAATATGGGCAGATTTTTTAAAATAATACTTGCTACATTTATTTTTCTTTCATTTATTTATCCGTTTAAGAGCGCACAAATAGATTTCACTTTGCCCGAATTCAACATTTCCGACGCTCAGTCTGAGCAGAGCCAAACATATGAAAAAACAGTTTCAACCCAGGTTGAGCAGAAACTTGCTGAAGGAGGATACAGTTCCTGTATTGCAGAGTGCGATATCGTGATGAAAGATAATGAGATTTTTATAGAAGAGCTTAAAGTTTCAGTACCGTCAACATATAATGCCGATGAAATAAAGCAGTATTTGTTTGACAGTATGGGAATTAATGCAGAGGTGTATTATCTTGGTGAATAAAGTTCAGGAAACGCTAAAAGGTCTTATGACTCAGGACAGTAAAAAAATTAAAATAATTGTCGCAGTCGGACTGATCGGTATTATTTTGATATTTGCATCGGATATATTTGCCGGCAGCGGCGAGAACAGTTCGTCAGACGAGAGTGAAAAAATCAGCTACGAGCAGTACACTCAACAGCTGGAAAATAAACTGACAGATGTTATTTCATCAATAGACGGGGTGGGCGATTGCCGTGTGATGATTACACTTGAAAACTCAACGGAAAGCGTATATGCCACAGATGTGGAAACAAAAAGTGATGACAGCTCCACGAATCAGAAAGACGAGTATGTAATATACGATTCTCAAGACGGCGAGACCCCGGTACTTATAAAAGAATATCTTCCGAAAGTTCAGGGTGTTACGGTAGTCTGCACAGGTGGTGAGAACATTGCAGTAAAAGAACGAATAATAGAATCCGTAACCTCTCTTTTTAATATACCGGCAAACAGAGTTTCTGTTGCAAAAATAAAAAATTGATAAAGGTGATAAAAATGAGCAAAAATAAAAACAACAACAATATCAGCAACGAAAATAAGGAAAAGCCCGTACTTACCGATAATGAAATCCGCAGAAAAAAAACACGAAAAACTAAAATCGCGATTTCCTGCTTTATCTTGCTTTTGGCAGTAGGGGCAATGGGCAACTGGTACTGGGAAAACAGCGACCTTTCATCAAAGGTAAGCACAATTTCCGAAGCAAAGGAGAAGATACTCGGCGAGGCAACATATGTTGACGCAACAACTGAGCCGACAACTGAAAGCGAATATTTCTCCACTGCCAGAGTAGACAGACAGAAAGCCCGTGACGAAAGCCTTGAAAAACTTCAGGCAATTGTAGACTCATCATCCGAGAGTGAAGAAGCGAAGAAAGAAGCTACTCAGAAAATTGCTGAAATATCCGACACAATCAACGCTGAAAATAAAATCGAAACACTTGTGTGTGCCAAGGGCGTTAATAACTGCATCGCTGTAATCAATGAAGAATCCAATAAAGTTGACGTTATTGTCGACGTGGAAGATCTTACGGATACCATAATTCTTCAGATTAAAGAAATAGCCACGGGTCAGCTCGGATGCTCATATGAGGACGTTACGATAATTCAGTCAAATTAATCTTGTATATTTATTCATCTTATGATATAATGTTTAAAAACAAGGAGGTCGCTTATGGAAATCATTTCTAAGAGTTCAATGGGTGAGCTCGTTATTTCCAACGAGGTCATTTCTTCAATAGCAATAAACGCCGCTAAGGACGTTGACGGCGTATCATCTTTTTATAACGGCCCTGCCGATGTTATGAACACAATAAAACAGGGTAGTCTTAAGGTAATGAGTCCCATCAGGATTATTCCGGACGGTGAAGATTTCAGCATAAGCATTTATATCAATGTTTCACCCGGTAAGAAATTTCAGACAGTAGCAACTCAAGTTCAGGCTGCTGTTAAGGATTCCGTTCAGAATATGACAGGCAGACTTGTAAAAAAAGTTAATGTTATCGTTGCCGGAATCGATTTTGACACACCGGCTGAAAAAGAACCTTGTGAAAGTGAAGATTAATACAGTTTGACTGTAAGTCTCAGTTTGCCGGCAAATTAATATTTTGTCGGCAATTATTTTTATCGTGTAAATTTTACTATTAATTACCGCATTTTACGGAGTATAAACACTATGAAAAGAAATGAAATGAGAGAACAGGCGTTTTTTCTTACGTTTGAAAACCTGTTTGAAATTAACGATAATCTGGACGAGCTGATTGCGCTTTACAGCGACAATGTTGAAGAAGTCTGCGATTATGCCAAGGAAGTGTCTTCGGGCATCAGTGGCAAAATTGATGAGTTTAACGAAATAATAAATACATATTCAAAATCATGGAAGGTTACACGTCTTCCAAAAGTTACGTTGGCAGTACTCTATGTTGCGCTTTATGAAATGAAATACGTGGACAATGTGCCGGTCAGCGTTGCTATAAACGAGGCAGTTGACCTTGCAAAAAAATATGCCGGTGCATCCGACGCTTCATACATAAACGGAATTTTGGGTTCAGTGGCAAGAGAAAAATAATATGTATTTAGGATTTGACACAAGTAATTACACCACATCACTTGCTTTGTTTGACGGCGAACAAATACGCCAGGAAAAACAGCTTTTAACTGTTTCAAGCGGACAGCGGGGTCTGCGCCAAAGCGACGCCGTTTTTCAGCACACAGTAAATCTTCCTGTTCTTATCGAAAAAATCGGATACAGCAACGAATCAATAAAAGCCGTCGGAGTCAGCACAAGACCACGCAGTGTTGACGGCAGCTATATGCCGTGTTTTCTTGTGGGAAAATGTGCTGCCACAGCCGTGAGCAGATTCACAGGCGCTGATTTGTACGAAACCTCTCATCAGACAGGGCACGTGCTGGCGGCGCTTTATTCGATAGGACGCCTTGACCTTATAAATCAGAAATTTATTGCTTTTCATGTCAGCGGAGGCACAACCGAAGCGCTGCTTGTTGAGCCAGACAAGGATAATTTAATTAAAATAAGCATTGTTGCTCAAAGTCTTGACCTCAAGGCAGGACAGGCTATTGACAGGGCAGGAGTAATGCTCGGACTTGATTTTCCCTGCGGAGCAGAGCTGGACAGGCTTTCAAAGCAAAGCGACAAAAAATTTAAAATAAAACCGTCAATGACAGGCAAAAACTGCTCGCTTTCGGGCATAGAAAACAAGGCTAAAAAAATGTATGAAAACGGCGAGAACGCATGTGATATATCCAAATTCGTTTTGTCAAGCGTCAGCGCCGCTATTGAGGAAATGACCTCTCAAATACTTGATGAATTCGGCGACATTACGCTTGTTTACGCAGGCGGAGTAATGTCGAATACTTTAATCAGAAAAAATATAACAAGCCGATTTGACGCATATTTTGCAAAGCCGCAGTTTAGCTGCGACAACGCCGCAGGTATTGCGGTATACGCATATTTAAAGGATAATAATGAGTAATGCACTAACAGTTTCACAGTTAAATTTTTATATTAAGTCGCTGATTGATTCCAGCGAGCCGCTTAAAAATATTTATATTGTGGGAGAAATAAGTAATTTTAAATATTATGCCCGCAGCGGACATATTTATTTTACGCTTAAGGATGATAAATCCCAGCTCAAAGCGGTTATGTTTTCTTCCTATGCTCAGAGGCTTAAATTTAACCCTGAAGACGGCATGAACGTCGTTTGCAGGGGGAACGTGTCCGTTTATGACCGTGACGGAGTTTATCAGCTTTATGTCAGCGATATGCAGCCGGACGGCTACGGCGCACTTTATATGGCTTTTGAGCAGCTTAAACAGCAGCTTGAAAAAGAGGGACTTTTCAGCCCTGAGCACAAAAAGCCGATACCGAAATATCCGTCAAAAATAGGCGTTGCCACCTCTAATACGGGCGCCGCCGTTGAGGATATAAAAAATATTATTCAAAGACGTTATCCCCTTTGCGAGATAATAATTTCACCCACTATCGTTCAGGGTGACCAGGCTCCGGCAGATATTGTTCATTCAATTAAAACTCTTGATAATATGGGGGATATTGATGTAATCATTGTGGGCCGCGGCGGAGGTTCAATCGAGGATCTCTGGGCTTTTAACACCCAGCAGGTCGCCAGGGCTGTTTATGAATGTAAAACGCCGATAATTTCAGCAGTAGGTCACGAAACCGATTTTACAATATGTGATTTTGTTTCTGATTTGAGAGCGCCTACTCCCAGTGCCGCCGCAGAGCTTGCGGTGCCTGACATCAACGAACTTAAAAGCTTTTTATCAAACGCTAAGCAAAGGCTCTCACTGTTGCTTATTCACAGGCTTGAGAGCGAATATCAGCGGTTTGATTCTATTGTTTATGACAGCGTACTGTCCGACCCAATTAAATATTATGAGTCCTTTTATGATGACATCAAGAGCCTGAATCTTGATTTATCAAAGGCTTTTGAGCATTGTGTAAAAACATCACGTCTCAGGCTCGGTCAGCTTGCCGGAAGACTTGACGCCCTCAGTCCGCTGGCTGTTTTAGGCAGGGGATACGGAGTTATTAAAGGGCAAGACGAGTGTGTTATAAAATCTGTCGGACAGATTAAAACCGATGATAAAGTGGAAATTGTTTTGCGTGACGGCAGCGCAGTTTGTACAGTTAATGAGGTGAAAGAATATGAGCAATGAAAATAACACTCAGCTTAATAATATGACATATGAAACAGCGGTTAAACGGTTGGAGGAAATAGTTTTAATACTTGAAAGAAATGAAGTTTCTCTTGATGAAAGTATGAAACTTTTTGAGGAGGGAACCGCCCTCACTGCTCTGTGTTCCAAAAAGCTTGAGGAAGCTCAGCAGAAAATAACGGTATTAACTAAAGAGGAGAACAAGGAGTAATTTATAAATGACGGATTTTGAGTTTGAAAATATTCTGAAAAACGATATCAGAAAGGTAGACAACTCACTTTTGTCTTACTTGCCGGACGCTAAGGACGGTCAGTATCAGGTTGCCGAGGCTATGAAATACAGCCTTATTAACGGCGGAAAGAGAATAAGACCTGTTTTGGCGCTTGAATTTGCCAGAGCCTGCGGAGGAACAAGAAATGACTGCCTGCCGCTGGCATGCGCACTGGAGTATGTGCATACATACAGCTTGATTCATGACGATCTTCCGTGCATGGATAATGATGACCTAAGACGCGGCAAGCCAAGCTGTCACAAACAATTTGATGAGGCAACGGCACTGCTTGCAGGCGACGCTCTTCTTACCCATGCTTTTGAGATTATCAGCGAAGCTGAGCTTTCTGATGACAAAAAAGTTATTGCGGTAAGCCTTCTTGCACAGAATTCCGGTGTAAGCGGTATGATAGGCGGTCAGGTAATCGACCTTTTGTTCGAACAAGGCAGTCCTAACCTCAAGGAGCTTTTGACAGTTTATAAACTTAAGACCGGCGCTTTAATTTCCGCCGCTTGTCTTTTAGGCTGTATAAGTGCAGGCGCAGACAGCAGTCAAATGGCAGCCGCTTCAAAATTCGCTTATTCACTCGGTATTGCGTTTCAAATTCAGGACGATATTCTTGATATTACAGGTGACGAGAAAAAGCTCGGCAAACCGGTCGGCTCAGACGCCACAAATAGTAAGAAAACATATGCTACTATTGCAGGACTGACCAAGGCACAGCAGGACGTTAAAAAACTTACTGACAATGCTATAAGTCAGCTTGACGCATTTGAAGACACAGAATTTATCAAGCTCCTTGCACTTAAACTTGTGAACAGGGACAGATAACCTGCTTTTAACTGTTAAAGAGATGGAAAATATGTCTTTACTTGATAAGGTGAACTCACCTAAGGATATTAAAAAACTTAATATTAATGAGCTTAACGAGCTGTGCTCCGATATAAGAAAAATGCTGATAGAGACCGTTTCTAAAAACGGGGGTCATCTTGCGTCAAATCTCGGTGTCGTTGAGCTTACTGTAGCTCTCCACAAGGTATTTAACAGCCCTGTTGACCAGATTGTGTTTGATGTAGGTCATCAGTGCTATACTCATAAAATTCTCACCGGCAGAAAGGAAAGCTTTTCTACGCTGAGAACTGAGGGCGGCATCAGCGGTTTTACAAGACCTGTTGAAAGTGAACACGATATCTTTTCTTCAGGTCACAGCTCCACATCAATTTCGGCAGCTATCGGTCTTGCTAAGGCAAAACAGATAAAGGGAGAAAAGGGCAAAGTCATTGCTGTTATAGGCGACGGCGCTCTTACCGGCGGAATGGCTTATGAGGCTTTGAACAACTGCGCTAACGAAAACAGCAATCTTGTGGTTATTTTGAACGACAACAATATGTCAATCAGTAAAAACGTCGGCTCTATGGCTAAAAATCTTACAACCATAAGAACTTCGCCAAGATACGTAACCTTTAAGTCTAAGATTCAAAGAGGACTTGCCAAAATTCCCAAAGTAGGCGGTCAGATAAGCAGAACGTTTACGTACATCAACGCTAAAATCAGAAAAAAGATTTATCATTCAACTGTTTTTGAAGACCTGGGTTTTCGTTATTACGGTCCTATTGACGGTCATGACCTTGACGCTCTTATTGACGTTTTAAATGTAGCCAAGGCGCATAATCACTCCGTCTTGATTAACGTCAACACAGTTAAGGGAAAAGGTTACAATCCGGCTGAAAAGAATCCTACTCAGTTTCACGGTATAGGCAAGTTTAATATAGAAACTGGCGAGCCTAAACACAGCGGCAGAAGCTTTTCTTCTACTTTTGGCGATACAATGTGCAAGTTTGCCGAAAATGACGGGAGAATTTGCTGCGTTACTGCTGCAATGACCGAGGGCACGGGACTTGTGGAATTTTCACATAAATTTCCAAAACGTTTCTTTGATGTCGGTATTGCCGAACAGCATGCAGTCACTTTTTCCAGCGGTCTTGCAAGAAACGGTATGATTCCGGTTTTTGCTGTGTACTCAACTTTTCTTCAAAGGTCGTATGACCAGCTTATTCACGATGTCGCTATGCAGAATCTTAAAGTGATTTTCGGTATAGACAGAGCCGGCTTTGTTGGCGAGGACGGCGAAAGCCATCAGGGTGTGTTTGACACTTCATTTATTAATTCTGTGATAGGTCTGACAGTCTATGCGCCGTCATTTTACGAAGAGCTTGAAGCTATGTTCTACGAAGCGATATATAAGTGCAGCGGAGCTGTGGCTATAAGATATCCGAGAGGTAACGAATGGTATAAACCCGATGACTATAAATATGTTCATCAGAGCTATACTGTATTTGGCTGTAAGGACAGCAAGAAATGTCTTGTAACTTACGGACGTCTTTTTTCTGAATGTTATAAGGCATACAAGCAGCTTGACGACGTTTTTGTTATCAAGCTTAACAGAATCAAGCCCATTGACGAGGCTGTTATTGATGAGTTAAATGCCTGCAAAGAGATATTCTTCTATGAAGAGAGCATCAAGAGCGGCAGCGTCGGCGAAATATTTGCATCAATGCTTGAAGAACAGGGGATTGCGGCAAAGTTTAAGCACATTGCTGTTGATGATGAATTTATAAAACAGGCAAGTGTTGAAAGCCAAATAAAACACTATAAAATGGACAGTGAATCAATTATTAAAGAGTTGACTGAAGCAGGTAATTAGATAATGGCAAAGGAAAAGAAAACAAGACTTGATATTGCACTGGTGGAAAAAGGGCTGGCGCCCAGCCGTGAAAAAGCAAAAGCCATAATAATGTCAGGTATTGTCTATGTTAATAATCAAAAGTCGGACAAGGCTGGCAAGGACGTTAAGGAAGACGACGTAATAGAAGTCAGGGGCAGTACTCTCAAATACGTCAGCCGCGGCGGACTTAAGCTTGAAAAAGCAATGAAATCCTTTCCGCTGGACCTTAAAGGGAAGGTATGCATGGACGTCGGCGCTTCCACAGGCGGTTTCACAGACTGTATGCTTATGAACGGAGCGGCAAAGGTGTTCAGTATTGACGTGGGCTACGGTCAGCTTGCCTGGAAGCTGAGGACGGACAGTCGTGTAGTTAATCTGGAACGCACAAATTTCAGATACATAACACGGGAGCAGGTGCCCGATTTAATTGATTTTTCATCCGTTGACGTTTCATTTATTTCTCTAAGTCATATTCTTCCAAATTTGAATATGCTTTTGAGTGACGACGGTCAGGCGGTGTGCCTTATAAAACCTCAGTTTGAAGCAGGCAGGGAAAAAGTAGGAAAAAAAGGCGTTGTCAGCGACAAAACTACACATCTTGAAGTTCTAGAAAAGGTTGTCGGTCTTGCACTGGATAACGGTTTTTCGGTTTGCGGACTTGACTTTTCGCCTGTCAGGGGTCCTGAGGGCAATATAGAATACCTCATATATTTAGTCAAAAGCACTGAGCCCGCGGTAAGTGATGACATTGATCCGTCGGCAATTGTTAATCAATCACACGAGGAATTATTATGATTATTTCAGTATTTCCTAATCTTTTAAATAACGGCGTTGAGGACCTCAGCAGGGATGTTTTTTCTGTCCTGTCAGAGCTTAACACCGAAGTTTACGTCAGCAGTAAATATAAAGATAAATTCAGCGGCTGCAACGTTCTGTTCGCAGATGATGATGAAATTATGCGCAATTGCGATGTCGCAATAGCAATAGGCGGCGACGGAACGACCCTTAACGTCGCCAAAAAAGCTGCCCGATATTCAAAGAAAGTGCTGGGTATAAATGCCGGCAGACTTGGATTTATGAGCGGACTTGAGCACGACGAGCTTGACCTATTAAAAAATGTTGTTGACGGCAATTATGAAATTGACGAAAGACTTATGCTCGAAGCGGATATAGTGAAAAACGGCTCAGTTTTAAGTGTGCATCAGTGCCTTAACGACGCTGTAATATCCAGGGGTAACTTTGCAAGACTTATTGACATAAACATAACATGTTCGGGCAGAAACGTATCAAATATGCGTGCCGACGGAGTTATTGTATCAACCCCCACTGGCTCAACGGCATATTCAATGGCGGCAGGTGGACCTGTAGTAAGTCCGCAGGCAGACTGCATTCTTATTACTCCCATATGCCCGCATTCGCTTATGGACAGAAGTATAATCTTTTCTACTGACAAGGAGCTTGTCATAAGAGCTTATAACGATAAACTAAACCAACCCATACTCACCGTTGACGGCGAGGACGCCATTACTCTTGACAGGGACAGCGAGGTAAGAGTCAGGGTATCTGACACAAAGGCAAAACTGATTAAGATTAAACCCGAAAATTTTTATGAAATACTTAATAAGAAGATAATTGAGAGGAGAGCCTGATGAAAAAAAGACGCCACGCAAAAATACTTGAGCTTATCAATTCAAATGATATTGAAACTCAGGAAGAGCTTCAATCCTATTTGCTTAAATGCGGATTTGAGGTCACTCAAGCAACGATTTCACGTGACATAAAAGAGCTGCGCCTTGTTAAGGAACTGTCAGATAAAGGCCGCTACATATATTCCACAGGTAAAAAGGCCGCTACCGACGCCATCAGGCGGGCAGGAGGAATTTTTTCCGAATCAATAATCAGAGTTGAGCACGCTCAAAATACTGTTTGTATAAAATGCTTTCCCGGCATGGCAATGGCAGTTTGTACTGCAATCGAATCAATGGAATGGGCCGGATTTGTAGGCGCTATCTCCGGCGATGACACGATTTTTGTTTTATGCAAGACTGCGGATTTTGCGAAAATTTTCACTATGAATATGGAGAAGATTTTAAATGTTAAAAACTCTGGAAATTGAAAATATCGCAGTTATTGAAAAAACTTCCGTTGATTTTTCCCGGGGACTTAATGTTTTGACAGGTGAAACGGGAGCCGGTAAATCAATTGTTGTAGATTCCATTAACGCAATTCTGGGCGAGAGAACTTCACGTGAGCTGGTACGCCACGGGGCGGATAACGCCTATGTCAGCGCTTGTTTTGAGGATATCGACGACAGCGTTTGCAAAGTTCTTGATAAGCTCGGTTTTGACGCTGAGGATGACGGAACACTTATTTTAAGCAGGAAAATCAGCTCAACCGGCAAATCCAGCTGCCGTGTCAACGGCAAAAGCGCAACCGTATCCATGCTAAGAGAAATCGGAAGCAGTCTTGTAAATATCCACGGTCAGCATGACAATCAGGAACTTCTTAATCCTGATTATCAGTATAAGTTTATAGATATGCTTTTTGACGATAATAGCGTTCTAAACGAATACAAAGCGTCATTTAAGAAGCTTATTAGCGTTCGCAGAAGATTAAAAGCTCTTACAAATGACGAAACCGATAAGGAGCGCAAACTTGAGCTGCTTGATTATCAGATAAACGAGCTTGAACAGGCAGATATTAAAGTTGGCGAGAGGGATAAGCTTAACGCACGCAGAGAACTGATAAACAAAAGCGAGGCTGTGTCACAGGCTCTCGGCAGGACGCTGAGCGCAATCAGCGGCGATGATGATACAATGGGGATACAGTCGGGAGTAAACGACTGTTACAACAGCTTATGCGTATTTGATGAAGCAAAAGGTATAAGTGAAATACTTGCTGATATAAATGACAAACTTGAGGCTGTTAAAGACGGAATAGATAAGCTTTACAACGAAATTGATTTCGACCCCGGCGAACTTGAAAAAATTGAGGAAAGGCTCGACCTTTTGTACCGCTTTTCAAACAAATACGGCGCTACCGAGGAGGAAATGCTTGACTTTCTCGACAAAGCGAGAGAGGCACGCAACTCAATAGTTTATTCTGACCGAGAGCTTGAAAAGCTCAATGAGGAGTATGACCGGCTTTTTGATGACACGCTAAAGCTTGCGGATAAACTTTCTCAAAAGCGTAAAAGCACGGCAGAGATTTTTGAAAAACAAGTTAAATCCGAGCTTGAATTTCTCGATATGCCCAAGCTTGAGTTTGTTGTTGATTTTCAAAAAGGGAATCTTTCGTCAGCAGGCTACGATAAAATAGAATTTCTTATATCTACAAATCCGGGCGAACCTCCTAAACCGCTTTCAAAAATAGCGTCAGGCGGTGAACTTTCAAGAATAATGCTTGCAATTAAGAATATTTTGTCATACAATGATACAATCGGTACTTTGATATTTGACGAAATTGATACCGGCGTCAGCGGCAGGGCGAGCCAAAAAATCGGAATGAAGCTTAAATCCGTGTCAAAAAACACCCAGGTTATCTGCGTAACGCATTCTGCTCAAATAGCTTCTAACGCCGACGAGCATTTCCTGATATCCAAAGATATATCAGGTGACAGAACTTATACAAAGGTTACAGCCCTGGATTTTGATGGCAGGAAAAAAGAGCTTGCCAGGATTATGGGCGGTATTGAGATTACCGACGCACTGCTGAAAAGCGCCGAGGAGATGCTTAATCAGTTCAAAGGATGATATTATGGGAATTAATCTCGAACAGAAAATAAAAAACGGTTTTTGCTCTTAAATTTTAGTTAATACTTAAAAACGCAAAAATACCTAAATATATTCGGAGGACAGAAAATGGGAGTATACGAAGAATTAACTGAAAGGGGCTTGATTGCCCAGGTAACCGACGAGGATGCCGTAAAAGAACTTGTAAATTCAGGCAAGGCAGTTTTTTATATCGGTTTTGACCCGACAGCCGACAGCCTTCACGTAGGTCACTTTATGGCGCTTTGCCTTATGAAACGCTTGCAGATGGCAGGAAATAAGCCTATCGCACTTATCGGCGGCGGAACCGGTATGATCGGCGACCCCAGCGGCAAGTCTGATATGAGAAAGATGCTTACACCTGAGACAATTCAGCATAACTGCGACTGCTTTAAAAAGCAAATGTCAAAGTTTATTGATTTTTCTGACGGAAAAGCGCTTATGGTAAATAACGCAGACTGGCTTCTCAACCTCAACTATATTGACGTGCTCAGAGAAGTTGGCGCTTGCTTTAGCGTAAACAGAATGCTCACCTTTGAGTGCTACAAGCAGAGAATGGAAAGAGGACTTTCTTTCCTTGAATTTAACTATATGATAATGCAGAGCTATGATTTCTACACTCTGTATAAAAAATACGGCTGTAATCTTCAGTTCGGCGGCGACGACCAGTGGTCAAATATGATCGGCGGAATGGAGCTTATCAGGCGTAAACTTTCCGGCAATGCCAACGCTATGACCATTACACTGCTTACTAATTCCGAGGGCAAGAAAATGGGCAAGACGGAAAAGGGCGCAGTATGGCTTGACGCTGAAAAAACTACTCCTTACGAATTTTATCAGTACTGGAGAAATGTCGGCGACGATGACGTTATTAAGTGCATGAAGCTTCTTACCTTTATCCCGATGGAGGAAATCAGAGAGTACGAAAAACTCGAGGGTGCTCAGCTTAACAAAGCAAAGGAAATTCTTGCTTTCGAGCTTACAAAAATGATTCACGGTGAAGAAGAAGCCGCTAAAGCACAGGCAGCCGCCAAAGCGCTGTTTGCAGGCGGTAGCGATAACTCAAATATGCCCACAACTGAGCTTTCTGATGATGACTTTACAGACGGTGAAATCACTGTGCTTGATATGATGCTTAAAGCAGGAATGATCAAGTCAAAGGGCGAGGGCAGAAGACTCATCGACCAGGGCGGCGTCAGCGTCAATGACGAAAAGGTAAACAATGTTTTTGCTTCCTTGAAAACTGAGGACTTTGACAGCGAAGTTATCGTTAAAAAAGGCAAAAAAATGTTCCACAAGTTTACAAAATAATATTAAAGCTTTTAAGATAAAAACTCTGACAAAAAGGTCAGGGTTTTTATTTGTATTTATTGATTAATTACACTATATGTGGTAAACTAAAATCAATATTATTTTCTGGTGATTTTATGAACGAAATTGAGAAAAAAATTAATGATTTAAGGCAGCTTATCCGCTATCATTCAGACCGTTACTATAACGATGACGCTCCGGAAATCGAGGATTACGAGTATGACATGATGATGCGCAAGCTGATTAAGCTTGAAGAAGAGTATCCGCAGTATGACTCCGTAGATTCTCCTACAAAGAAAGTCGGGGGAAAAGCCGACAATTCTTTTGAAGAAGTGACTCACACAGTAAGAATGGAAAGCCTACAGGATGCGTTCAGCAGGGAAGAGCTTCTTGAATTTGATAAAAGAGTTACAGAGGCGGTAAAAAACAGAAATTACGTTGTTGAACCCAAAATAGACGGACTTTCAGTCAGCCTTGAATACCGTGACGGCGTATTCGTAAGAGGCTCAACGAGAGGTGACGGCGATGTGGGTGAGGACGTCAGCGGAAACTTGAGAGTTATTCATAATATTCCGCTTAAACTAACTGAGCCTGTGCCTTATATCGAAGTCAGAGGCGAAGTGTATATGCCTAAAAAAAGCTTTGAAAGAGTTGTTGACAGACAGCTTTTAAACGGCGAAAAACCTTTTAAAAATCCCAGAAATGCCGCCGCTGGTTCATTAAGGCAAAAAGACAGCGCTGTAGCCGCCTCAAGAGGGCTCGACATATTCGTGTTTAATATTCAGCAGATTGAGGGCGTTAATCTCACATCACATGAGGAATCCCTTAATTATATAAAGAAGCTCGGATTTCACACCATACCGACATACAAAAAGGTTGGCACTATAGGAGAAGCTATTGAAGAAATTGACAGAATCGGTGAGGAAAGAGGGAATCTTGAGTTTGACATTGACGGAGCGGTTATAAAAGTCGATGAGTTTTCAAACCGTGAAATTCTGGGCTCTACAGCAAAGTATCCCAAATGGGCAATTGCATTCAAGTATCCTCCTGAAGAAAAGCAGACGAAACTTCTTGATATTGAAATCGCTGTCGGCAGAACCGGTGTGCTCACGCCTACCGCAATACTTGAAAGCGTACATCTGGCAGGCACTACAGTCAGCAGAGCAACTCTTCATAATCAGGATTTTATAAAAGATAAGGGAATAGCCATTGGCGATATCATTACCGTCAGAAAGGCAGGAGATATAATTCCCGAGGTTCTTTGTGTAAACGAGCACAACGGCGACGGTTATTTTGTTTTTCCTGACAGATGCCCGTCATGCAACGAGCCTGTTATCCGCGAAGAGGATGAGGCGGCAATCAGGTGTATTAATCCCGAGTGTCCCGCCCAGCTTTTGCGCAATCTTATTCATTTTTGTTCACGTGACGCAATGGATATTGAGGGGCTCGGTCCGGCGATTATTGAAACCTTTGTAAATAACGGCTTGATAAAAAAGACGTATGATATCTATAACCTTGATTATGACAAAATTGCGGCGCTTGACGGTTTTAAGGAAACCAGCGCCAACAATATCAGAAAATCGGTAGAAAAATCAAAAAACAACGACCTTTCCAAGTTGATATTCGCACTGGGAATCCGTCATATCGGCGCTAAGGCGGCAAAGCTCCTTTCGGACAAATTCAAGAATATTGACGCCATTATGCAGGCTGCAGTTGATGATATTTTGCAGATTGACGGTTACGGTCTTATAATGGCAGAAAGCGTTGTGAATTATTTTTCCAGTGATTCGGCTGTGGAGCTTGTTAATAAGCTGAAAGAAGCAGGTGTAAACGTCACCTCTACCTCAACCGTTAGGGATGACAGATTTGCCGGAATGACTTTCGTGCTTACAGGTACGCTTCCCACACTTAAAAGAAGCGAGGCTTCTAAAATTATAGAATCCTTTGCAGGCAAAACCTCATCGTCTGTTTCCAAAAAGACAACATACGTTCTTGCCGGCGAAGAAGCAGGCTCAAAGCTTGACAAGGCTAATCAGCTTGGAATCGAAATAATCAATGAGGAACAGTTTTTAAAAATGACTGAATAACAGGTACAAAAAATGAGAGAATTCAGAAAAAAGCAAAAAAGACTATATAACGCTATGAAAGCAATGGTAATCATTGCAGCCGTTCTGCTTTTCAGCTATATCGGCGCTGAACCGTATATAAGGGCGGCAAGCAGTATTGCTGCAACCGTTTGCAGCTATGTTTGCGATTTTGCCGTAATTGCAGTGCTTGTGCTGCTTTTTACTTATTATTCAAAATATTCCAAGACAGACGCATTTTTGTCCTCAATCGAAAATGAGATAGAGGATACAGGTTATTATTTTACATCACGCACAGAAACGGAAATTAAAGAGTATTCAAATGCTGTTCGTGACGACCTTAGAAAATGCGGATACGCTGTCAACGAAAACTTTGAGGTAAACGAGCTGGATTTTGATTTTTGCGCTTATAAGAGCCGTGAGTTTTTTTACGGCGTGTGCGTGAACAACATTGACAGAAATGATGTTTTAGCTTATCTTGACAGTGCGATATACGACATTACAGTACAAAACCTCAAGCGAAAGGGAAGCGGAGTAATTTGCTTTTTTACTGACAACGCTGAAGACAGCGCAGTCGCTATGAGTAAAATGATGACTTATCTCGGCAAGAAAAATCAGATTAAAATAGCCCTGGCAATATGCGAAATTAGCAGCAAAAGGGTCTATTTTCTCGGAAATGTAAAAACAAAATGCCAGCAGATGATAGCAAACTTTGCTATGAACTGCGACGTACCGCTGAAAGAACAGTTTGTTGGCAAGGAAAAACTGCCCTTCCAGCAGGAGCTTGAAGAAAAGATGAAATCATTTAATCTTAAAGACTACAAAAACGGCATTTTTACCGTTCATTGAGAATAAGGAGATATTATGAACGAAAAAGCAAAACAATATTTTGACAGCTTAAAAGGCAAGAAAGTTGCGTTTGTCGGCATGGGTGTTGCTAATGTACCCTGTGCGGAATTTCTTGCAAAACAGGGTATCACAGTCTATGCCTGCGACAAAAGGGACAGGGAATATATCGGAAAAGATATCTGCGAGAGGCTCGACGCACTGGGCGTTAATTTTTCTCTCGGAGACGACTATCTCAGCGTTTTACCAGATATGGACCTAGTTTTCAGATCCCACGGAATACTTCCTTTTCAAAATCCGTGGATAGGAGAATGCATTGAGAGAGGGCAGAAAGTCACCACCGAAATGGAAGTGTTCTTTAAACTCTGCCCGTCAAAAATATTTGCCGTTACAGGCTCCAACGGCAAAACAACAACCACCACGCTTATCACAAATATGCTGCGTGAACAGGGCTACAAGGTTTACCTTGGCGGCAACATCGGCAAGGCGCTGATGCCGGAACTTGAAACAATAACAGAAAATGATATAGCAGTAGTTGAGCTTTCATCATTCCAGCTTCTCACCATGGGCAACATGAAGGACACTCCCGACGTTGCAGTGGTAACAAATATTGAATGTACTCATCAAGACCACCATATCAGCCTGGATGAATATGTTGACGCAAAAAGAAACGTGCTAATATATCAGAATTCCGATTGCAGAACCGTTCTTAACGCTGACTGCGATTACTCAATCGGAAACCGTGTTTATCACGATATGAGATACGACGTAAGGGGCAAGCTAAGCGAATTTTCGATTCAGCACCCAGTAGAACGCGGAGCTTATATGAATGAAAACGGCGAAATTATTTATAAAGACGGCGATGCCGAAACCTATGTTATGAATAAGGACGATATACGCATACCCGGCAGCCACAATATCGAGAATTACTGTGCCGCTATCAGCGCCGTTTGGGGATATGTTGATAAGGAAAACATGCTCAAGGTTGCAAGAAACTTTGCAGGAGTTGAACACAGAATAGAATTTGTACGTGAGTTTGACGGCGTTAAATATTATAACGACTCCATTGCCACATCACCCTCAAGAGTTATTAGCGGCTTAAGAGCTTTCGGACGGAAAATCATCGTCATTATGGGCGGCTCTGACAAGGGAAACGATATGAGCGAAATGGTGCCCGATATTTTCAAGTACGTAAAAATTCTTGTGCTAAACGGTGCCACTGCCGACAAAATTTATGATACTGTAGTAAATTATGACGGCTACAAAGAATCAGGTCTTGAAATTGTCAAAACAGATAATCTTGAAAATGCTCTGAAAGAAGCTAAAGCAAGAACTCAAAAGGGCGACATAGTATCGCTCTGCCCTGCGTGCCCTGCATTTGACCAGTTTAAAACTTTTGAATACAGAGGAAGAAAATTCAAAGAGCTTGTAAACGGATTTGGTGAATAATGGAAAATATAACAAAACTTTTAAAAGAACTTACACAGACTGTAGGCGTTGCAGGCTGTGAAGAAAATATAGTAAGACTCCTTGAAAATAAGCTTTCAGAATACGGCGAAGTTACGGTCGACAGTATGAACAACGTTTGCTGCACTTTTGGAGAAGGCTATCATTTTCTGCTTGACGCCCATCTTGACGAAATAGGATTCGTAGTAACAGAAATTACTGAAGACGGATTCTTAAAAATATCAAATTGCGGCGGCATCGACACAAGACCACTGCCGGCAATGGAAGTAAGCATCTGGGGCAGGGAGGAGATTCGTGGAGTAATCTCAACTCTTCCTCCGCATTTGCAGACCTCTGACGATGAGAAAAAAGTGCCAAAGCTTTCTGAGCTTTCAGTGGACACAGGACTGAGCAAAGAACAGCTTGAAAATATAGTAAGCTGCGGCGACAGAGTAACATTTAAGAGAAATTTTACGCCGCTTCTTAACGGACTAATCAGCGCATCCTGCCTTGACGACCGTTCAGGAGTTGCGGCAATTCTCCTGTCCCTTGATTATCTGAAAAAACTGCCCTGCAAAATCACCGTAATGTTCTCTTCTCAGGAAGAAGTCGGAACAAGGGGCGCCAAGGCAGGAGTTTACGATAAATATGCCGACGAGGCAATAGTTGTTGACGTGTCCTTTGCCTACACGCCGGGCTGTGACAAATTAGAATGCGGCGAAATATCCAAAGGCGGTATGATAGGATTTTCTCCGATACTCGACAAAGATATGTCAAATGCGCTTGTAAGCGCCGCAACGGAGGAAAATATTCCGTTTACCCGTGAGATTATGAGCGGTAAAACGGGCACAAACGCCGACGTTATCAGCATTTCACAAAGCGGAATTAAAACTGCCTTGATTTCTATTCCTGAAAAATATATGCACCAACGTGTTGAGGTGGTGGACACGGCGGATATTGAAAGTGTCAGCAGACTTATCTGCGCATATATCGGAAAAAAGGTGGGTGATCTGAATGCTTAAGGAACTTTGCGCTTTAAATTCCACCTCAGGTGATGAGGGCAGCGTACGTGAATTTATTATTAATCAAATCAAGGACTGCTGCGACTACAGCATTGACAGGCTCGGCTCAATAATTGCGTTTAAAAAGGGTGCAGCACGTCCTGATAAAAAAGTGATGCTCAGTGCCCACATGGATGAGGTAGGATTCATAATCACAGATATTGACGAAAACGGATATTTGTCATTCAGTCCCGTCGGCGGAATCGACCCTAAAGTCGTTGCAAACAGAACTGTTACATTAAACAGTATTGACGGCGTTATAGGACTAAAACCTATACATCTGCTTAATGACGAAGAAAAAAAGAAAGCCCCTGATTTTAAATCAATGAAAATTGATATCGGCGCTGTAAGCCGTGAAAATGCCCTTGAGTTCGTACAGCTGGGCGATTACGCATATTTTTCTTCGGACTATGCTGAGTTTGGCGACGGATACATTATGTCTAAGGCACTTGACGACAGGATTGGGTGTATGATTCTGATTGATCTCATCAAGTCGGACCTTGCCTATGACACGTGGTTTTGCTTTAACGTTCAGGAAGAGGTAGGGCTCAGAGGAGCCGCCTGCACGTCATATCAAGTTAAGAGCGATATCGCTGTTGTTATAGAAGCCACAACTGCGGCAGATTTATGCGGCGTTAAGGGCGGCGACAGGGTGTGCGTTTTAGGAAACGGACCGGTAGTTTCATTCATGGACGGCAGAACTATTTATGACAAAATGCTTTACTCCCTTGCAATGAAAACTGCCAAAGATAATAACATCAAAGCACAGACTAAAACAGCAATTGCCGGCGGAAATGATGCAGGCGCTATACAAACAAGCGCCGGAGGAAGCAGAGTGCTTGCCGTTTCGCTTCCCTGCAGATATATCCATTCAGGTTCCTCAGTTGTCAAAAAATCTGACATTGCCGAGACTCAAAAATTGATTAAAACACTGCTGCCAGAGCTTAACTGCGATAACAATGATTGAAAAAATTAACGATATTTCAGAACTTAGCGGCTTTTATCGTGACGACCTTTTTTATGTCAGGATAATTTCGCTGGCAAAAGCATACGGCTTTTCATATGATTTTGCGGTTTTTTACAGGCAGCTTGATTCAGATAACCGCATAACAGCAATTATCTCTAAGCTTGATTTTGATTTTACCCTTTGTTTTAATGACAATGCCGACACAAATGAAATCAGTGAGTTAATCAGCGTTTTAGGCTATTCAACTCTTCTTTGCGACGCTTCGTTTAATCACACAGCACCGTACACACAGGGAGTTATAATGGTTTCGGACAAAAAGGTGGAAATATCTGCCGCCAGGGCGGAAATCGACAAATATCCGAAACTTATGGAATTATTTAATTTTGTTGATTATGACACCGCTGATTTTGAATCCTGGTACGTTGATATAAGCCACAGGATAAGGCACGGCTGTGCAAGGGCGTACACACTTAATATTAACGGAGTTATAATTTCCAGCGGTATTTTTTCTTCAATATACAATGATGACGCAGTATTGAGCGCCGTAAGAACATCTGAGGAATACCGGGGACTTGGTTACGGCTCAGCCCTTGTCAGCGAAATGACAGGCGATATCAAAGGCAAAATTTATCTTATGCGAGAAAAAGAACTTAACGAGCAGTTTTATAAACGGCTCGGCTTTAAAAACAACGGAAACTGGAGAATGTACAAATGACCCCATTTTTTAATATCAGCGAAAGAATAGAAAAGGCTTCAGACAAAGCGCTGAAACTATGCAAAGAACCATTTGATTACATTGATGAAATAACAGAGTATAATCAGCTTAAAACACAAAAAGCGTTTATTGAATGCGGAGTATCCGAGAGCCATTTTAATACGAGCACTGGCTATGGATACGGCGACAGGGGACGCGAGACTCTCGACAAGGTTTGGGCTAAGGTTTTCGGAGCTGAGGACGCTCTTGTCCGCCATAATTTTACCTGTGGTACTCACACTCTCGCAACAGCTCTTTACGGTGTGCTCAGACCTGGCGACAAGATGCTTTGTGTTACGGGTACGCCCTATGACACTATTCACGGTGTAATCGGTATCAGCGGCGAAGGAATGGGCTCACTTAAGGATTTTGGTATTACATACGACGAAGTTCCTTTGAAAAACGAAAGACCTGATTATGACGCAATTGAAAGCGCTGTGGACGATTCCGTTACAATGGTCTACATTCAGCGAAGCAGGGGATATGAGCTCAGACCCAGCCTTTCAGTCGCCGAAATAGAAAAAATCAGCTCAATTGCAAAAAAGAAAAATCCCTCTGTAATCGTCATGGTTGACAACTGCTACGGAGAATTCGTTGAAAAAAGAGAACCTACCGAGGTAGGTGCGGATTTAATTGCCGGCTCGATGATTAAAAATGCCGGAGGCGGCATAGCTTCAACAGGCGGATACATTGCCGGTAGAGCGGATCTTGTGGAAAAATGCGCTTACAGACTTACAACGCCGGGACTCGGCAGGGAAGTAGGGGCAACTCTCGGTCACAACAGGGAGCTGTTTATGGGGCTGTTTTTCGCCGCTCATACAGTTGGTGAAGCGCTGAAGAGTGCTGTTTTCATTTCTGCGTTGTTTGAAAGCTTCGGATACGACGTCACACCAAAATATGATGAAATAAGGCATGATATTGTTCAGTCACTGGGGCTTGAAAATCCCGACAGTCTTGTTGCATTCTGTCAGGGAATCCAAAGCGGAAGCCCGGTTGACAGTTTTGTTTTGCCTGAACCGTGGGACATGCCCGGATATGACAGTAAGGTTGTTATGGCGGCAGGCGCCTTTACTCTCGGCTCGTCCATTGAGCTTTCTGCTGACGCTCCTATCAGGGAGCCTTACTACGCCTGGATTCAGGGCGGACTTAATTTCCACAGCGCAAAAATATGCGCGCTTCTTGCCGCTCAGCAAATGGAGGATAAGGGTTTACTTAAATGAGTGAATATAATTTTAAAGGAATAAAGCCGGAGAGCATCCAGCTTTTGTGTGAAAACAGATTTAACGACTCAAGAGCGTTTTATGAAGAGCATAAGGAAGAATTAAAGCAGGGAATCACTGTCCCTATGCGCCAGATTATGCTTGATTTAAGCGAGCTTATGCTGGATATCGACGATCAGATGCTTACTGATCCCGTTAGATCCGTTTCCAGAATTTATCGTGACACCAGAGGCAGACGTAATAAAATCAAATACCGTGAAAATATGTGGATGTTTTTCAGACGGTATAAAAATGAATTTCCAGGCGCTCCGTTTTACTATTTTGAATTTTATCCGGACCGTTATGGATACGGGCTTGTTTTCTGGCTTTACAGAACGTCATATTTTAAAGAAGTGCACCGCCTTATATTAAAACATCCTGATAGGTGGCTTGATGCGGTCAAAGCCTGTGAAGACGCCGGTTTTAAGTACGAGTGCGCTGAGGAATACAAAAAAGAGCTGTATCCCGACGCTCCCGATGAGCTTAAGCCCTATCTTAAAGCAAAAAATATGTCATTTAGCTACTCTTCGTTTGACCTTGCAAGGATAGGGGACAGCTCACTGATAGACGAGCTTAAACTTGCATTCGATATTGCAAGACCTATGTATGAATTTTTTATCGACGCATATGAAAATCTTATGAATCAGGGACTGATAAAACCTGAGGATTATTTTAGAAGATAACGGTGAATTATGCTTAAACTTGTTTTCGGCCGCTCCGGCTACGGTAAAACTGAATATGTTTTCAGCAAAATTAAGCAGCTTGTAGAAAACGGCGAAAAAGATATTCTGCTTCTCACTCCTGAACAGTACTCCTTAGTGTGCGAAAGAAGATTGCTCAGTGACCTTGGGGAATCAGGCATTTCGGCAGTTGAAAATTCTTCGTTTTCAAGACTTTCGGATTCTGCCAGCAGACTTTACGGCGGATTCGGTACGCCGATTTTGTCAAAGGGCTCAAAGGCAATTCTTATGATGAAAGCCGTGGAACAGTCAAAGGAAAGCCTGACTCTTTTTAATAAAAAGCTTGATTCCGCTTCTTTCGTAAATTCTATGATTAAAATTTACGATGAGATGAGGTCATGTAACCTAAATTCTCAGGAAATTATTGACCTGTCTTGCTCAATTAGTTCCGAGACGCTGCGCAGAAAGATGTCCGACATAGCTGTAATAATGAGCGCCTATGAAAACATAACAAAAAATAAATACATTGACCCTGCAAATGAGCTTACTGTACTTTATGAAAAACTGGCGGGCAAGAATTATTTTAAAGGCAAAAATATTTTTATTGACGGCTTTAACGGCTTTGTGGCTCAGGAATATAAAATACTCGAGCTTATAATTAAAGAGGCAAAATGCGTAACGATAACCCTATGCACAGACTCATACCCGTCAGACAACAGATACGACCTTTTCGCTTATGTTAACGATTCGGCAAAAATACTTGAAAAAATCGCTAATAAAGCCGCAATTGAATTTCAAACAGAATATCTTAAGATAAATTACAGAGCCAAAAACAGCGATATGCGTTTTGTTGAAAAATACATATTTTCTGAAACTTCTGAGGCTGAAAAGTGCACGGAAAACGTAAAAATATACTGTGCAGACAGTGTCACCGATGAATGCTGCGAAACGGCACGACAAATAAGAAAGCTTCTCAGAAGCGGTTATAAAGCAAATGATATTGCTGTAATTACAAGGGATATTGAAAAATACAGAGCAGAGCTTTTAAGCGCTTTTAAAAAATACGATATACCGTTTTTTAACGATGAAAGGCAGCCGGTAAAATGCCAGCCGCCCGTTGTTTTTATTGAATATCTCTTAAGATGTGTAAATTATTCACTTAGAAGCGACGACATTCTCAGCCTTGCCAAAACAGGGCTCACGGATATTTTAGACGAAGATATCAATAGTCTTGAAAACTATGTTTACCTCTGGAACATCAACGGCTCCAAATGGACAAAACCTTTTGAAAATTCCACAAAAGGCTTTGTCAGCAGCATAGATGATCGTGACAGGCACCTGTTGGAGAAAATAAATTCTGCCAGAGAAAAGCTCATCGCACCGATTCTTAAATTTAAAAAAGCAGTAAAAAATGCTGACGCGGAAACAATCTGTCGGCAGATTTATTATACCTTAATTAATTTCAAAGCCGACAAAAAAATACAGGAATATGCCGTAAAACTGGCACAAATCAACCACCATGCTCTTGCTATTCAGCAGAAAACGGTGTGGGAAACCGTTATGAAAATTTTAAGCGATATTCCCCAGACGCTTGCTGATGAAAAAGTAAGTTTAAAAGAATTTGCCAAGTGTTTCTCGCTGGTTGTAGCCGCCGAGGACATGGGCGTTCTTCCGTCAGGAATTGACAATGTTCAGGTGGGTCAGGCTGACAGAATCAGAACTGATAATCCCGCTGCCGTATTTGTATTAGGCGCAAACGAAGGTGAATTTCCTCAGGCTGTCAGCGGAGGAGGACTTCTCAGCGAAAGCGACAGAAAAATCCTGCTTGAAAATGATTTTAAACTCTACTCATACGGTGAGATTCTCACTCTCCAGGAAAGGTATTTTGCTTATATGGCTTGCGCCGCACCCAGCGAAAAGCTCTTTATTTCTTACAGCGCCGGCAGCTCATCGGCGGTCTCTCCGTCGGAAATAGTTGTTTCCGTTAAAAATATTTTTGATAACGTATTTGAATATTCATATACGGATATTGATAATATTGATTTGGTTGAAACGAGAACCAACGCGTTTGAGCTTATGTGCGAGCAGTTTAATATTAATTCCGCTTTCTCCGCATCGCTGAAAAAATATTTTGAAAACGACCCTAAATTTTCCTACGTCAAAGCAATGGCTCAGAATTCAGAAGTCAAAATCAAGGACAAAAAACTTGCAACCTCGCTGTTTGGTTATAACATGTATATCTCTGCATCAAGGATTGAAGATTTTTATAACTGTCCTTTCAGATATTTCTGTAAGTTCGGATTAAACGCAAGACCCAGAAAAAAGGCAGAGATTGACCCTATGCAGAGGGGTACTCTCATCCACTATGTGCTTGAAAAACTGCTTTCCGGCTACGGAAGTAAAAAGCTTGCTCAGATGAGCGAAGCGGAAATTAAAACGGCAGTTGACGTGCTTGTCAGCGAGTACTTTAAAAATGAAATGGGCAATGTTACAGATGTTTCTGTTCGCTTCAGGTACAATTATATGCGCCTTTCAAAGCTGATTTACAGTGTTGCGGTGCATCTTTCACAAGAGTTTTCAAAAAGCGATTTTGAAGCTAAAGCCTTTGAACTTGCAATCGACCTTGACGCTCAGGTAAAGCCTGAGGTACTGCCTCTTGAAGACGGCGGCACAATTCAGATACGCGGCAGTGTTGACAGAGTTGATACGTTTGAAAAAGACGGCGAAAAATATGTCAGAGTTATAGATTATAAATCCGGTAAAAAGCTTTTCAGTCTCAGCGATATTATGTACGGACTGAATTTGCAAATGTTCGTATATCTCTTTTCTATCTCGGAAGATAAATCATCAAAGTATAACGGTATTCCTGCCGGAGTGCTCTATATGCACTCGTCGCGCAATATGTTCAGCTTTGATTCAAAAAAGCAGGCGCTTAGCAATATTTCTGCGCAGGAATCCGATTCATTTAAAATGAAGGGGATTGTTATATCCGACCTTGACGGAGAAATTGCCGAGGCTATGGAACACGGGCTTGAGGGCAAGTACATACCCGTTAAGGTGAAAAAAGGCGGCGAGCTCACCGGTCAGCTTGCAACACTTGAAGAGCTCGGAAGAATTCATAAAAAAATTAACTCGCTGATAGCTGAAATGGGTATGGAGCTTCATAGCGGCAATATACAGCGCAGTCCTGTGAAAAATAAAAATCACAAAAGCACCTGTGAATTCTGTGATTATTCCGACGTGTGCTCTTCTGTAGGAAATATTGAAGAACGTGTTACCCCGGATCTCACAGACAGCGAGGTAAGAGAAATTTTGAGAAAGGAGTATGGTGACAATGCCGAATTGGACTCAACAGCAGAGTGACGCTATTAACGCCACAGGCAGGAATATTCTTGTCAGCGCTGCCGCCGGCTCAGGTAAAACAGCCGTTCTTGTTGAGCGTGTGATTCGAATGATAACCGATCCCGAAAATCCCGTTGACATTGACAGACTGCTGATTGTCACCTTTACTAACGCTGCCGCCGCTGAAATGAAATACAGGATCTCGAAATCCCTTAATAACTGTATTAAAGAAAATCCCGGCGAAACATTTTACAAAAAGCAGCTTTCCGCTCTTTCAGGTGCA
Organism: Candidatus Eubacterium faecigallinarum; assembly: GCA_019115455.1. GTDB lineage: Bacteria > Bacillota > Clostridia > Oscillospirales > Acutalibacteraceae > Eubacterium_R > Eubacterium_R faecigallinarum. The sequence continues at coordinate 17,220 of DXDN01000006.1, read as the reverse complement.
AAAATCTGTACGATTGACGCATTTTGTGCCAATCTTGTAAGGGAGCATTTTTACGACCTTTCAATAAACCAGGATTTCACCGTTCTTGACGAAAGCGAGCTGCAGCTGCTTGAAGATACTGTAATAAACGAAGTGTTAGAGCAGTTCTTTAATGAGGGAAACAAGGATTTTATGTCGCTTATTGAGTCCTTCACAACTCCCAATAACGACAAGCCGATTATTGAGGCTGTAAAAAAGCTTCTGAGATTTATCTACGCTCAGCCGTTTCCGTATTACTGGCTTGAAAACGCTGTTGAAAAATATAATCCATCAACGCCGCTTTCTGATACAATATGGTATTCATACATAACCAGTCAGCTTGAGACTTTATTTGATCTCGGAATTAATCTTGTCAGCGAAAATTTATCCCTCGCAGAGTTTGAGGACGAAAAGCTGACTGTTAAATTTAAGGACGTGTTTGAAAACGATTTGTCCGAATTTACACGTTTTAAAAATGCTTTTCAAAACTCCTGGGACGAGCTGTTAAACGAGAGAGAAGCAACGTTTCTTCGTCTGCCGTCCTCGTCTAAAATTGACGCTGTAGTGGCGGATAGGCTTAAATCAAACAGGGAGATATATAAAAAGCTTTTAAAAAGCGATATACCGTCATTTTTTATTGAAGACAGCAATGAATACACTCAGGATGTGAAAACGCTTTATTCACAGCTTAGATCCCTTGTCAGCCTTGTAAAAGCCGTTGACGAAAAGCTAATGGATGAAAAAAGGGAGAAAAACAGCTATTCATTCTCTGATATAGAGCACTTTGCAATTGAACTTCTTTTCAGCCTTAACGAAAAAGGGGAGATTGAGCGAAGCGAGCTTGCCAGAGAACTTTCCTCATATTTTTATGAAATTCTTGTTGATGAGTACCAGGACACCAACGAGGCACAGGACCTTTTATTTACATATCTGTCAAACGGTTCTAACCTTTTTACGGTAGGGGACATAAAACAGAGCATCTATCGTTTCAGGCTTGCTATGCCGCATATTTTTAATGCACGCAAAAAAGCGTACAAAAATTATGACGCCTTAGACGGAGAAAGCTCGTCAAAGATTATTCTTGATAAAAATTTCAGAAGCAGGCATGATATCTGCTCCTACGTAAACTTTATTTTCTCTAATCTTATGAGCGAGCAACTGGGAGAAATTGACTATAACGAAGAGGAATTTCTGAACTGTCAGGCAAAATATAAGGACAGCGACATCAGCAGTGCCCAGATAAATATTATCACAGGAGTAAAAGGTGAGAAAACCGACGAAAAAGAGGCTGAGGAAATAGCCAAAGTAATTATCAAAAAGGTATCGTCAAAGGAGCTTATCAAAGACGGCGACGGTTATCGTCCTGTGAGGTATGGCGATTTTGCTATACTTATGCGAAGCCTTAAAAGTCACATAGGCAATTATTCCAAGGTGCTTACTGAATACGGCATACCTGTCTTGTGCGATAATGCGACAAATCTTTTTGAAAACAATGAAATAAAAATGATTATGTCACTACTGCGTGCAGTCAATAATCCTATGCAGGATATTCCGCTTCTGGCAGTAATGATGTCGCCGTTTTATTCATTTTCAGCCGATGAGCTTGCCGAAATAAAAATACAGGCAAACGGCAAAAGCCTCTACACAGGTGTTTTTAACTCAAATATACCCAAGGTTAAGGAATTTGTAGCCAAACTTTCCGACCTTAAGAAGATAAGTGTAACGATGTCCGTGTCAGCATTTATAAGATATATTGTTGAGGATACGGGTATAATATCATATATAAACGCTATGGGTAATGCCCGTCAGCGGTATCAGAACATTATTAAGCTGATATCCTTTGCCGAGAGCTTTGAAAAGGGCGTAAACATAGGTCTAACAGCCTTTTTGCGTTATCTTGACCGTATTGAAGAATCGGACAAAAGCATTGATTCAGCTCCTCTCGGAAGCGTAAATCAGGACGCTGTTAAAATAATGTCCGTTCATCATTCAAAGGGACTTGAATTTCCGATTTGTATTTTTGCAGGAACAAACAGAAACTACAACAAATCAGATTTAAACGACAAACTGCTTCTAAATACCTCTATGGGTCTTGGTCTAAAATGCCACGACGAGGAAAAAATGTATGAGTACAGCTCGATAGCGTATGCCGTAATTAAGGACAAAAACTCATACGAGCTAATGAGCGAAAATCTGCGTGTATTGTACGTTGCCATGACCCGTGCAAAAGAACAGTTTATATCGTTTATCAGCTGCGACAATCTTGAAAGTAAGATAAAACGGCTTTCCTCAAACATCATTGAAGGCAGGATAAATCCGTATCTTTGCAGAAAAATCAATTGCGACGCCGACCTTTTCCTTATGTGTGCCTTACTGCATAAGGACGCTGAAAAACTGAGAAGTTTCATCACCTCCGACATCAATTTATGCGAATCTGATTTCCATCTGGATATTAACATTATCAATGATGATGAAAGGGAGCAAAAGAGCGCTGATGAAATTGAAGAAATACCTTACGACGCTGATATAGTTCAGGCAATAGATGATAAGCTGAATTACAGCTATCCCAGAAAAGAGCTTGAATGTATGGCGTCAAAGCTTACTGCTTCATCACTCGACAGCGTTGAAAGCGGATTTGACTATATCACGTCTGCCAAGCCGTCATTTATGAATAAAAGCGCGATGACTGCGGCTCAGCGTGGTACTGCTATGCACACGTTTATGCAGTTTTGCTCATATGAATCGGCAAAAGAAGATATTGAAAAGGAAATTGAACGCTTAACAGAGCTTGATTTTATAACTCAGCAGCAAGCACAAAGCCTGGACAGAGAAAAGCTCAGTTCATTCTTTGCAAGCAGCCTTGCAAGAAGATTGTTTAACTCGGATAAAATCTACAGGGAAATTAAAATTTCCTCGTTTATTTCAGCAAGGGATATTTATGACACAGATTACGATGACAAAATTCTCGTGCAGGGGATAGCGGACTGTGTATTTGAAGAGGACGGCAAACTCGTACTGCTGGATTATAAAACCGACAGGGTAAAGACTCCTGACGAACTGCTTGAGCGTTACCGCAGACAGATTATGTTTTATAAAGAAGCCATTTCAAAAACCCTGAAAAAGCCTGTTAAAGAGGCGCTTTTATACTCCTTTTATCTTCAGGATAGTTTCTCTTATAAATAATTTTAAAAAATGCTTGCATTTTATTATATCTTGTGGTAATATATCAAAGCATAATTACATTATTTGCAAAGAGGTGAAAGTAATGAAAGACGGAATTCATCCAAATTATGATAAATGCACTGTTAAGTGCGCTTGTGGTGCTACTTATGAGACCAAGAGCACAAAGAGTGAATTAAAGGTTGATATTTGCTCAAAATGCCATCCGTTCTTTACCGGAAAGCAGAAACTTGTTGATACCGGCGGACGTGTTGACAGATTCAACAAGAGATACGGCAGAAAAGGCTAATCATTAAACAAAGGCAGCGGTATTTTATCGTTGCCTTTTTTCTCGGTGAATTTTATGATGAAGGAATATAAAACTGTTGAAAAAGAGGGCGTTGACGAGTTTATTGAAAAGAAATCCCGATTTATCGGACACGTTAAGCCTGTCAAAACTCAGCAGGAAGCAACAGAATTTATAAACTTGTTAAAAAGCAAATACTGGGACGCTACCCATAATGTTTACGCCTATGTTCTCAGGGAGAACAACATCTGCCGCTCTTCTGACGACGGCGAACCCAGCGGGACTGCCGGCGTGCCGGTGCTTGATGTTTTGCTGAAAGAACAGCTCGTGGACGTTTGCGTGGTTGTAACCCGATATTTCGGCGGCACTCTTCTGGGAGCGGGGGGGCTTGTCAGGGCATATTCTCACGGCTCAAAGATCGCTGTGGAATCAGGCGGAATAATCACTATGGCACCCTGCAAGATTATGACGGTATCTGTAAATTACAGCTTTTATGACAGAATGAATATTCTTCTGGCAGATTCAGGCGCTAACGTTATAGAGAGTGATTTTTCAGACGTAGTAAATATTAAATTTTCTATCAAGGCAGATAACAAAGATGTTTTAGCTGACAAGCTGACCCAGCAGAGCAACGGCAAGTATTCTCTTAAAGAAATCGGCGAGGAATTTGCTAAGGTGTAGAAATAAACTGAATAAAACTGGAAATACCTGTCAATCATTTTGGTAACAAATCACAATGATCGGCAGGTATTTTTATGAAAGTTTTTAAAGTATTTTTACCGTTATTTATGATTATAACGCTGTGCGCAGGATTTTTCAGCCCGGTAATCGCAACATCTGAAAGCATCACTAACAAAATTCTCAGGCTTCATATCGTAGCTAATTCCGACAGCACTGAGGATCAGGATATGAAGCTTAAGGTAAGAAATTATTTTCTTGAGAATACCGCAGATTTATTTATAGGTAAAACGCTTGAGGAAAACATTGAAATAGCTATTGAAAACAGAGAATACATCGAACAGCTCTGCAACGATGCTTTGGCTGAAAACGGTAGCGACTGCACAGCAAAAGTTACTGTCTGCCGTGAGTTTTTCAACACAAGGGTTTACGATGATTTTACACTCCCAGCCGGCGTATATAATTCAATAAAAATAACAATAGGGCAGGGGAGCGGCCACAACTGGTGGTGCATCGTTTTTCCGTCAGTTTGCCTCTCTGCGTGTACAAAATCAATGGATGATTACCTGAGCGAAGAAGAGATGGAGCTTGTGGAGGGCGGTTACACGCCCAAATTTAAAGCGATAGAAATATATGAGAAGATTAAATCACAGCTTAGCTCTAAATAACCTTTTTCTTTGAGCGGATATCCATCACAATAACGAAACAGCCTATCACCATCAGCACTGAAAGCACCGTGTTTACGCTTGAAAATTCAGCAACCTTGATACTTGCGTTTGAAAAAACCGCCTCCTCAATCGGAATAAATATCAGCAATATTTTAGATACTCCGTATGATATTACCGCTGATATTAGCCGAAAAAGGAGAAAATCAGCATATTTCATCTTTGCCTGATCCACGACAAAAAGCATCTGAAAATGTATGCAAAATCCCCCGAACGCAAGGTAAGCGCTCGTCATAGGAATTGCAAATCTGCTGTTAGTGCATATACCTGAGGTTATTTCTATAACCGGCGCAAGGAAATCAGGAAAATCAATAACCACGTTAAATGCACAAAAAAGAATAATAAACGCAGTCATATTAAGCAATGATTTTACAGCGTCGCTGACAGATTCCGAAAGCACATCACCCAATTTTCTGTATTCTGTATATGAGTAATAGGGAGCATTTCTTCTTTTTTCGGTAAAAGACAAAGCGAATCCTATTATTACAGAGCTTATAACATTTGAAAGAAACAAAACTGCGCCTGCTTTTGTGTTATTGAGCACAGTTGTCCCGACAGCGGTTATAATAAATCCGCAGCCGCCGCAAAAATTAAATCTAAGCAGTCTTCTTGCCTGTTTTTCGTCAATGTCACCGCTTTTAAGAAGTTCATTCGTCAAAAGCGCTCCCATGGGATAACCGCCGATGAGTCCGAAAAAAATCGCAGGGAATGTTATCTGCGGCAGATTGAAAACATGAACCGAAATAAATCCAAACGCTCTTGCCAATAAATCTTTGGCACCTGTTTTCATGATTAGCAAAAATATAATTAAAAGCGGTGCAAGACTCGGAATTATCGTGTTTTCAGCCAATGCAAGCCCGTCAGCGGCTCCCTGTCTTGCCTGTTTTGAAAATATTATCAAAACCATAGCCATAAGCATCAGTATTATCAAAACCAATGCCGTTTTCTTTTTCATATAACCACCAATGAATAATATGAGCCATATTGCTTATATATTATGAGAAACAGGCATATTAAACAGAATACTTTAATAAAATAAAAAAGCCCAGCGAGTATCCTCATTAATAAAGGTGCTCGCTGGGTTTTTAATGATTACATCATAGGTACGTAATGGGAGATATATTTTAGCTTTTATATTTTCTAACTTGGATTTTACTGAAAAATGAGATCTAAAAATTTATTTGATGCTTTTGAGAAAACTTGATGCTTTTTCCAAACGATGCTCATACTAACTTCAAGTTTAGGATAAAGCGGTTTGAAACATAGATTGCAATTACTGGTATTTATAATTTTATCAAGACAAAGAGCATATCCTACACCTTCCTCAACAAGTAGCGATGCATTATAAAGAAGATTATAAGTTGCAACAACATTCAATTTTTCTTCGGGTAATTTAAACCAATTTTGAAGCTCTCCTCTTGTTATTCCTTGTCGGGAAACGATAAGTGGTTCTTTCATCAAATCATTCGGTGTAATAACGTCTTTTTGAGCAAGCTCACTGTCTTTTGGCATTAATACACCCCAGGTATCTTTTGTTGGCAATGAAATACTGTTATATTTTGTAAGGTTAATGTTGCCAAACAGCAAGCCGAAATCAATTAGTCCCTTATCAAGCTGCTCATAGACTGTTTGAGCATCACCGCTTTCTATATGAAAATGCACAAAAGGATATTCCCGTCGAAGGGCATTTGCTACTTTTGCAATATAGCCAACAGAATTACTTTCACCGGCACCTATATAAATATCACCTGCGATAGATTCGTCAGAAAGAGTAATTTCGCTTTCTGTTTTTTTAACTAATTCCATTATTTCCTCTGCTCGTTTGCAAAGAATCATACCTTCTTCAGTCAAGGTGATTCTTCTGTTTCCGCGGATAAGTAATTGCTTGCCGAGTTCTTTTTCCATATCTTTAATCTGTCTGGAAAGTGTAGGCTGTGAAAGATGGAGAAATTCGGCAGCACCGGAGATACTTTGTTCTCTTGCAACGGCTAAAAAATATTGAAGTACTCTTAATTCCATAATACTTACCTCCCTTAATAAAAATATACTAATTTTTATTATGCCTGTCAAGCATAGCAGAACATTTATTATAAGTATTTGCTATTGAAACTGATAAGTTATAAAATTGTAACAGAAAGGAGTAATTATGGAATTAGAAGAATATTTAGAATATGTTAAAACAGGACAAGTGATAAAGGCAAATTCTCCTGCGCATCAGCTTATGCATAGGCTTAGTCAGGATGCAATGAAAATTACCTGTGTTATTAACAGCACTTATCACACGCCTGAAGAATTGTCAGAACTTTTTTCAAAGTTAACGGGCAGAAAAGTACCATCAGGTTTTGCAGTATTTCCGCCGTTTTATACAGACTGCGGCAAAAACATTCATTTTGGAAAAAATGTGTTTATCAATTCTTCTTGTCACTTTCAGGATCAGGGCGGAATTTACATTGGCAACAATGTACTGATCGGTCACGGTGTGACGTTAGCCACACTAAACCATATGCAAAGTCCAAAGGACAGGGGATCGATGATACCAAAAGCAATTCACATCGGTGATGATGTTTGGATTGGGTCTAATTCAACAATTTTGCAAGGTGTAACAATCGGCAACGGTGCCATTGTCGGTGCGGGTTCGGTTGTTACAAAAGATGTTGCACCATATACGGTAGTTGCCGGAGTTCCTGCAAAATTCATAAAAAATATTGAGGAGTAAATATGAAAAAGGCAATTGCTTTGATATTGACACTAATATTAATATCTGCTTTTTGCGCTTGCAGTAAAAGAGAAGCAGAAATTGACACAACCTCAACAGAAGAATCAACAATAACAGAAAATATAATTACAACACAAAAATCAAAAACAACTATGAATATTAAAATTAACGGCGAAAATTTTACTGCCGAATTTTATGACAACAAAACAGCGCAGGCATTTGCGGATATACTTCCTCTAACAATTAATATGGAAGAACTGCACGGTAATGAAAAATATTATTATCTTGACAATTCACTTCCGACCGATTCCTCAAATATCGGTGAAATTAATACGGGCGATATAATGCTTTACGGCACTGACTGCCTTGTTTTGTTTTACGATACATTTAATACTTCGTATTCATATACTCGTATAGGCTACATCACTGACACAGCCGGTTTGAAAGACGCTGTGGGATCCGGCAGTGTTACAATAACATTTGAAAAATAAGGAGAGAATTTTATGTTAGGAAATTTTAGCTATTGTAATCCAACAAGATTATATTTCGGGGATAACTCCCTTGAGTATTTAAACAGTGAACTTAAAAAGTACGGCAAGAATGTTGTGCTTGTTTACGGCGGCGGTTCTGCAAAGAAAAACGGTATTTACGACGAAGTTGTCGAAATCTTAAGAAAAAGCGGTAAGAATATTGCAGAAATCTCCGGCGTTATGCCAAACCCGACTGTTGAAAAATTATACGAGGGTATAGAAATTGCAAGAAATCACAATGTCGATTTGCTTTTGGCTGTCGGCGGCGGCTCCGTTTGCGACTATTGCAAAGCTGTCTCTGTTTCTGTAAATTGTGATGAAGACCCATGGGAAAAATATTACATTAATTTTGAAGAGCCAACATGTGAAATAATCCCTGTCGGCTGCGTACTTACAATGGTAGGTACGGGTTCTGAAATGAACACTGGGTCTGTTATCACAAATCACAAAAGCAAACTTAAAATCGGTCACGTTTTTGCAGATGAGAAAATCATGCCGAGATTTTCGATTTTAAATCCAAAATATACGCTGACGCTGCCACATTATCAAATGGTTTCCGGGATTTATGATATTTTCAATCATATTTGCGAGCAGTATTTTTCAGGCGAGGATGATAACACAAGCGATTACATTAGTGAAGGACTTATGAAGTCGCTTATTAATTCAAGCCGTATTGCTAACAGGGACAGCCAGAATTATGAGGCTCGCAGTAATATTATGTGGACAGCTACTTGGGCGCTTAACACACTCGTTGCCAAAGGCAAGTCAACTGACTGGATGGTTCATATGATTGGACAGGCAGTCGGTGCTTACACAGATGCTACTCATGGTATGACGCTTTCAGCGGTATCTTTGCCTTATTATAGATTTATTATGCCTTACGGACTGGCAAAGTTTAAAAGATTTGCAGTTAACGTTTGGGATGTAGACGCGGCGGGAAAAACCGATGAACAAGTTGCACTTGAAGGCTTAGATGCAATGGAAAGCTGGATGAAAGAGCTCGGACTTGTTATGAATATAACAGATTTAGGCGCATCAGAAGATATGATTGAGGGTATTGCAAATTCAACGCTGATTCTCAATGGCGGATATAAATCTTTGAATCATGAAGAAATCGTACAAATCCTTAAACAAAGCCTTTAATTACATAAATATTCACTTTATCAGCCGTAGTAACAAATAGTATATTTTTCTGTTTATTGATTAGAACTCAATAAATACATATTTTATTACCGGCGAATCTTTTAGGCTATAAAAAAGTTTTAGGGCACCCTCAACAAAGAGGGTGCCCTATTTAAGTGTGTTTTTGGTGCCGGCGGCGGGGGTCGAACCCGCACCCTGTCGCCAGGACCGGATTTTGAGTCCGGCACGTCTGCCAATTCCATCACGCCGGCAAATATTTAAGGCATAGCTATTAATATTTGTACTATGCCTTAAATGGTGCTGGTGACCGGACTTGAACCGGTACGGTATTGCTACCGAGGGATTTTAAGTCCCTTGCGTCTGCCGATTTCGCCACACCAGCGTGCACAAAATATAATAATTGATTTTTTTAATAAAGTCAATACTTATTTAATCAATTTACTACATTCTGAGGTTTTCCGCTAAGATATGCCTCAATATTTTCTTCAAGTATTTTAAGAAGCCTTGCACGAGTTTCGTGCGCAGCCCAGGCAATATGAGGGGTTATATAACAGTTTTTTGCTTTCAGCAGGGGATTGCTTTCAAGGGCAGGCTCTGTTTCAAGAACGTCAAGGCATGCCGCTTTAATTTTTTCGCTGTTAAGAGCGTCAGCCAGCGCCTTTTCGTCAACAACGGGACCCCTGGAAGTATTGATAAATATAGCGTTCTTCTTCATTTTGCTTATATTTTCTTCATTGATCATTCCCTTTGTTTCCTCAGTCAAAGGACAATGGCAGGTTATGATGTCACTGTTTTTAAAAAGAGTACCAAGGTCTACAAATTCAACCGTTTTGAGTTCTCCTTTATCCTTAGGTCTGGGAGCATATGCCAAAACTTTCATGTCAAACGCCTCAGCAAGTTTAGCAACTCTACGACCTATAGAGCCGAAACCAATGATTCCGATAATCTTTGAGTCAAGCTCGGTAAGGGGAGTTTTCCAAAAGCAGAAATCTGGGCAAGTACACCATTCGCCGTTTTTAACTGCATCAGAATGAAGGGCGACTTCGTTTGTCACCTGCAAAATAAACGCAAACACAAGCTGCGCCACTGCTTTTGTGGAGTAAGCAGGTATGTTGCATACTGTGATACCCAGTTTTCTCGCGTAATCGCAGTCAACGACATTATACCCTGTGGACTGCAAACCGATATATTCCAGCTCAGGGGAAAGGGCATCAAGAATTTCCCTGGTAACTACAGTTTTGTTAATTATAAGAATATTTGCACCCTTTGCTCTTTCAATAACCTTGTCAGCAGGCGTTCTGTCATATACTGTATAATCTCCGAATCGTTTTATACCGTCCCAGCTAAGGTCGCCGGGATTGGTTGTATAACCGTCCAGATTAACAATTTTCATATTATCACTTCCTAAGCTATTATAATGAGATTATATCCTTTTTATGGCTAAAAATCAATATTACCTTGATAGTTTTAGTATAATAAGTTATAATCAAAACATAGATATTAACGGTGATAATTTTGAAAAAAGCATTTGTTATTATCCTTGTTTTTTGTTTTACTTTTGCCTCATGCTTCTCTATAAACTATATTATGCGTAAAACCTCGCTGATAAGCATGACGGCGGACAACAGCCGTGTAAATCTGGTCATTGACCCCGGTCACGGAGGGATAGACGCCGGAACAATCGGTACAGACGGCGCAAAAGAAAAGGATATTAATCTCAGCATCGCCCTGATTCTCTATGATTTTGCCATGGTAAGCGGAATAAGTGCTTTTCTTACAAGAGACGGGGATTATCTCGTCTACGGTGAAAACGACGATAAAACCAGATCTGACCTTTATAATCGCATGGATTACATAAACAGTATCGAAAACAGTGTGCTTATCTCCATACATCAAAATCATTTTGACGATGAAAAAGAGTGGGGGATGCAGGTGTGGTATTCGCCAAACGATGATTTAAGCAAAATACTTGCCGACAATATTTTAAAAATAGATAAGCTAAATATACAACAGGAAAATACCAGGCTCAACAAAAGGTCTGATAACAGTTATTATCTTCTTTATAAATCACAGGTGCCGTCCGTTATGGTGGAATGTGGGTTTATGAGCAATAATGAAGAAAACAAAAAATTGCAGGAGAATGTTTATCAAATGCAGCTTGCGTATTCAATAATGCTTGGATTTTCTGAATTTCTGACAGAGGAGTTATAAATGGCAAAAATAAAATCAGTGTATGTTTGCAGCGAATGCGGCTATGAGTCACCTAAATGGTACGGCAAATGCCCGGGCTGTAATCAGTGGAACACTATGGACGAAAAAATTTCAGAAACGGCAAATTCAGCAAAGGTTATTACGTCGCCGGGTCACGTTATGGCTCTTGACGATATCACTGAGGACGTAGAAAGAAGAATTTCTACAGGAAACAATGAATTTGACCGAGTTCTGGGCGGCGGTATCGTTATTGGCAGTCTTGTGCTTCTGAGCGGCGACCCGGGTATCGGTAAATCAACAATTCTTCTTCAGATCTGTCAGCATCTTGGTGAAAAACGTAAAATATTGTATGTCAGCGGCGAGGAATCGGCAAATCAGATAAAAATGCGTGCCAACAGGCTCGGTGTAACAACTGATAATCTTTATATCCTCACCCAAACAAATGTTTCAATAATTATCGAAACGATAAAAACAGAAAAGCCTGATCTTGTAATTGTTGATTCAATTCAAACAATGGTCTACGACGAGGTGGCGTCATCTGCAGGCTCAGTAACACAGGTCAGAGAATGTACAAATATTTATATGCATACGGCAAAGGGTCTCGGAATTCCAATAATCATAGTCGGTCATGTTAACAAGGACGGCGCAATAGCGGGACCTAAGGTTCTTGAGCATATAGTTGATACGGTGCTGTACTTTGAGGGTGAGAAAAATTACTCATACAGAATATTACGCGGAGTAAAAAACAGATTTGGCTCAACTAACGAGATAGGCGTATTTGAAATGACATCCGACGGGCTTAAAGAGGTGCTGAATCCGTCTTTAATGATGATTTCCGGCAGACCTGCAAATACGTCAGGAACCTGCGTGGCCTGCGTTATGGAGGGTACAAGACCGCTTCTTGCTGAGGTTCAGGGACTTGTATGCGCCACAGGCTTCGGAACGCCAAGACGTATGAGCACAGGCTTTGACTATAACAGAATGAGCATGCTTCTTGCTGTGCTTGAAAAAAGAGCCGGATTTATTTTCAGTAATATGGATGCTTACGTTAATGTCATCGGCGGACTGAAGCTTGACGAACCGGCGGCAGATCTTACGGTGGCAATGGCGCTTGTGTCGTCACTGAAAGATAAACCGGTGGGGGACAAAGTTCTTGCATTTGGTGAAGTAGGACTCGGCGGAGAGATAAGAGCAGTAAATAACTGCGAACAGCGAATAAACGAAGCATATAGGCTCGGTTTTGAAAAATGTATTATTCCATTTCATAATTACAAACCGCTGCCCAAGGAACTGAAAACCAGCTTGGATATAGTTCCGGTGAGAAATATACGCGATGCTTTCAGCGCTTTGACTGAAGAATAAAAAATACGGATATCCTAAATCAGCAGGGTATCCGTTATTTTTTTATTTCTTGACAATAGGGATTTTTTGTAATACAATTATACAAAATAAATGATTTTTTGTTTAAAGCGGTTGCGGTTGCAATCGCTTTATTTAATTGTCAAGGGCAGGCCTGGGCCTGCTTGCTCAGCCCTTGACAATGTCCGCTTGATGTTCAGCATTAAAAGGAGCGGCACCGCCGCCGCTTAATCGCTGAGCCTGTGCCCCCCTCGCTTCGAGCGAGGGGGGGGGGGAGAGTGGAGCGCAGGAGCGCTCAGAGCGGAAATATTTGACTTTTTCTATATTGTCAACTTAATACTTTACGTTGCGGCTAAAACGAGCGCCGCAAGGCGCTCAGCGGCAAAGCCGCCAAGCAAATGGCGCAAGCCATGCGGTCGGAAAAGGGAAAGCGCGGAGCGAAGCGACCGAAGCGCCGACAATCCATGCGGCACACTGTGCCGTTATGCCGGGGATTTATCCCCGGCTATGTCGGCGGCGTCTTTCCCGTTCTCGAACGCTCGGGGAGCAGTAACGCCATTTGTGCCGCCGACTAACTAAACAGTGGCAAAGGGCGGCACAGAAGCAGTGCACAGACCGAAGCCAAAAGTCAAGGGCAGGCTCGAAGAGCCTGCTTGCGGAGCCCTTGCTTTACTTTTGGCGAGGGCTGTGCTTCGCGGCTTTCTGTTTTCTGCGGAGGCGGCTGGGTGCGCGCAGGCGAACGTAAGCGACCAAGCGAAGCGTTGGGAAGCGGCAGAGAGCCGAGCACACCACAATTGACCGAAGCAAAAAGGGCAAGGCCGTATGCCAAGAACAAAGTGGCTATTGCCCTTTTTGTGAGATACCTTGTTAACAAATGTTTTGCCGACCGCGTTTGTTTTTTAGTAATGCTGCGTTTTAAATTGAGCGAAGCCGCTTCGGAGCTCCGTCGACGAATGCGGCAAGCTCTGAGCGAGGCAACACGGGCGCGTTTAAGTGCCCGAGTGCCGAGCGAGAAAGCGAGCCAGCCCCAAGCGGACAAGGGCGGGGGGCGGCGAGCTTCAAAAGGCATTGCCTTTTGATTCTTATCTTGATAATATAGAAACATCTCAAGCTATTAAAAAACTGGCGTTTTACACGTGAACAACGTGGATTTTACGGAATTATTACTTAAGAAAAAGTATATTGAAAAGTTTGAGAAATTCCAAGAACTTTCATACAAGGTTTATGACCTTATGAATTACAATGATATGTTTACTGACAAGGACAGAGCGGCTTGCGCTGAGTGCGGCGAATTTGTGACTTTTGGAATTACAGAGGATGAACAAATAAGAGTGCATGAAGCGCACTTTTGCCGCAAGCGTTTTTGTATGATGTGCCAGTGGAGGAAAAGCGAAAAGCAATTTTCAAATTGCTTGAAGCTTTCCGAGCGGCTGAGTGCTCAGGGTTACCGCTTTTTGCATTTGGTTTTGACTGTGCCGAACTGTAAAGGCGGTGCGGAACTTGTTAAAACAATAAAGAATATGAACAAGGCGTTCGGCTTGTTCATCAAAAACAAGGAAATCAAAAGAGCATTTAAAGGCATATTGCGTTGCTTGGAACTATCGTATAATTATGACAGCTTCAGCTTTCACCCTCATTTTCATTGTCTTGTTGCTGTTAAAAAAAGCTATTTTACAAACAACAGGCAGTACATAAAATATGACCGACTGCGAGAACTTTGGAGCAAGGCATATAAAAGCAAAGAGCCTTTGCAGATATCTATATCCACAATTAAAGGGGACGATAATATCGGATTTGCTGAGGTCAGCAAATACTGCTTGAAGCCGTTGGACTTTACCAAAGGCACAACGGTTCAAAATGCCTATGTGCTTTACACATTGGCATACACGCTCAAGGGAACGAGATTTCAGCAGAGCTACGGAGTAATTAAAACTGAGCTGGCAGAAATAAAGGAGCAGAACGAAAGGGCGGAAATAATCAAACAAATGTACGACTACGTATGGGATTATCGAGAACACAGGTATAAAGAAAGAGGTGTAAAAAATTCGGAGTGACTACGTAAAAACAGATACAATAAGCGCCTTACTGTGGGCTTTACAGCCTGCGAACTCTTTAGCTTGCAAGCTGGCACTTGAAACAGGGTGGCGCATTGATGATATATTATCATTAAAGACCGACGAGCTGAAAAAGTGCCGAATGAAAAAACGGCACAGCCTAACAATTACAGAGTCAAAAACAGGGAAGCGGAGCACTCGGGTGCTACCGCTTCATCTGATTGACGGCTTACTCGAACAAGCTGGGCGCATATACGTATTTGAAGGGCGTGACGACTACAGAAAGCACAGAACACGGCAAGCCGTTTTTGCTGATTTAAAACGAGTGGCAAAGCGGTTTAATATTAAAATCAATTTGAGCCCTCACAGTCTGAGAAAAAATTATGCGGTCTATTTGAAAAACAGCGGCCGCACTCTCGAAGAGATTGGCGCCGCTATGAATCACGATAATATCACAACTACTATAATTTATGCGCTGTCTGATGAGCTGACGGAAAAGTACAAATAAAAAAAGCCCTTGACTGATCAAGGGCTTTTTTGATACAATAGCCGTAGACGTTCGAAGAGATCTACACGGGCATATGGGCTATTGTTTGAAGCTAATCGCTTCGCCTGTGCTTTTATAATATCATGTGGGGTTCTTGTTTGTCAATAATTTTTTTGGAAAAGGAGTAGTAAAACGCTTTGTACAAAAAATTTATTTTGTAAGGCTTTGCAGTCGTGAGGGGCAAAGCCTAACTAATTGCTTTAGCAATTATACAAAATAAATGTTTTGTTTAATATAGGGGAGTAAAAAAAGAAAAGCAATTAAATCACTAAGTTTCTTTAATATTTCTAAATGCTATTATAATAATTAATTGTAAACAGTATGATATATGATATATTATTTATGTTTGTTATGTTTATGTTGTAATTGGATACAGTTAAGCAGCTTTTAACATCTATCTTGTTTATCTATTCTGTTATAATTATCAAAGACTTGTATTTAACACAGCAAAAATGTTATCAAAATAAGGAGTGATAATTTTGCGTAAGGAAGAATTTCAATACCTGCCGCAGCTTGTACAGCAGTATCTTATATATATTGAAGCAATCAAAGGTCACAGCCAACTATCAGTAATTGAGTATGCTTCTGATCTTAGAACTTTCTTTAGATATCTTGCACGTGAAAAAGGTTTATGTGAAAAAGACACACCCGACGAAAAAATTGATTTGTCCCCTATTGATTTAAAGTTTATACAGAGTGTAAATCTTACTGATGCGTACCGTTTTTTGATTTACTGCAAAGATATCAGGAAAAACAATGAGTCAACGAGGGCTCGCAGGGTTATTTCTATAAGACGTTTTTACAGCTATTTATCCGAAAATCTCGGACTGATTGAGAAAAATCCCATGAAAGCGCTTGATACTCCTAAAACAAAGAAATCGCTCCCGAAATATCTTACTCTTGAAGAGGCAGAAAAATTACTATCTGTAATAGACGGTAAGTATAAAGAGCGTGATTATGCCATTATAACGCTGTTTTTAAACTGCGGAATGCGTCTTAGTGAGCTTGTATCAATAAATTATAACGACATTAAGGACGACGGATCACTTGTTATTACCGGAAAAGGAAATAAGGAAAGAACTATTTATCTAAACAAGGCATGTGTTGATGCAATAGTCAGCTATATGAAAGTCCGTCCTAATGATAAAGTTAAAGACAGAGCGCTGTTTCTCAGCTCAAGGAATCAGCGCATAAGCCCTAAGACGGTACAGCATTTGGTATATACATATCTTGATAAAGCCGGACTTGGCGACAGGAATCTTTCTGTTCACAAGCTTCGCCATACTGCCGCAACACTTATGTACCAGCATGGCAATGTGGATTTGCTCTTACTAAAAGAAATACTGGGACACGAAAATCTTGGAACGACTGAAATATACACTCATATTAGTGACGACGCGGCACGAAAAGCCATTCAGTCGAATCCCCTTTCAAACGAAAAACCTAAATGGTGACAACGCTGAACAAAAGGCATGTCAGACCCGCATCTGTAATTGCGGTAAGCGCAACACCCACAGCAAGAATTATATATTTTTTTATGTGCGGCATTAATGAAAATTCTGATACACTGCTCTTATTTTTTGTAAGCATAATAAGCTTTTTTGAAAGCGCAGCACTTTCGTTAACCGCAAATGAAATTACGGTCAAAAACAGCGCTGTGTACGGCACTAGCATAATCAGTGCGTAACCGACGCCTTTTGACGAATAATTTATAAACAGATATGCGGCTCGAATTCCCACGGAAATGCCTATTACCAGCGGTATAATATTAAT